>NZ_CP157940.1:3848564-4169278 GCF_040207125.1 Lacrimispora sp. BS-2 | reverse complement strand
TCTGCTATTCCATACATTTCTAAGAATTGTACTTCCCCCAAAAGATAGTATGGCAGCTGCCTTTTCTCTAAATCTAACTGTTCTACATAGTAAAACTGTTTTTCGTGTTCTTTTTATATCTTTCCATAGTATAGGTGAAAAATTTTTATCAAAATTACTATTTTTAGAAATATCTAACAATAGATGAATTGCAATATTGAACGTCCTACATTTAGCTGCAACTATAATATCAGGATAGTTATCTTCACAAAATTTTTCAATATCGTGTGCCCACTGTATCGCATCTAATCTACTAGGATTAAAAATATGCATTATACTTTTTTGCTGTTGCCTATAGTAATATCCCTTAAGATTTGAATAAATGATTTTATTCGCTTTATTTAATAATCTATGACTAATAGCTAAATCCTCAGATAATTTTTTTAACGGAAAGCGGATATCTTCAAAGATATGTTTTTTGTATAATTTCCCTGGTGCACAGCAACTAAAAAGATTTTGATATAATGAAGCTTCTATTGCTTTTTTAGGAGACAGAGGAAAAACTTTCTCTTCTAAATTATCCTCAATCTCATCATTCATCTCTTCATCAATATAAATCATATCCATAACAGAAATATCTGCATTGTGCTTTTCACACATTTCTATACTATGTTTTATAAACGTTTTCGATAAATAATCATCGCTATCCAAAAATGTTATATACTCACCTTGCGCCACTTCTAAACCAGCATTTCTTGCAGATGATAAACCACCATTTGCTTTATGTATTACTGTAATTCTACTATCTTTCTTTAAATATTCATCACATACGTCTGCAGATCCATCTGTAGATCCATCGTTGACTAATATTATTTGTAAATCTGAATATATCTGGTCAATTACACTATCTATACTACGTTTTACATATTTTAGTTGATTATATATAGGTATAATTACTGTAACCATAATAAACACCTCCCATATAGTCAATAGATTTTGCCTAACTTTATTTTAGCCTTTAAAAAAATATATTTAGGATTTAATTCAGAGTGAATAATTCCTAATAATTTATTGGCTATTCTTCTAGGCAACATCTGTATAATCCTTATTATTTTTGATTCTTTTGTCTTAAATATAAAGTCATCTAATTTTTTATCGCTCCATGGACTCATCTGGTAATATCTTATAAAATAGTCCATATATGGGTGATTTGAATTATTATACCAAGGTCTTATTGTTAGCATATTTGTTGTATAATGTATAATTACCGGTTCACTTATTGCATTAATAATTTCTTTTTTTTCATAGTAATTTGTGGGCTTTCTTAATGTTTTAATTTCCTCATAAGTATAAACTGACATGATAGTCATCACATCATATTTTGGATCAAGAATCCCAATATATCCAGCAAAAGCACCATTTAATAAATCTTGATCTGCATAATTTATATATGCTATATATCTTTTTAAATAATTACTTAATACTTCATAAACGTTTACTTTTCTTAACTCATTCAAATCAATTAGTAATACTCCTGCGTTCACATATAGTGCATTATTAGATAAACCTATATTTTTTTTATATGAACTACCTATACAATCTTTAACTCCATAAAAGATATAGTGATGCATATCTATAGATTCTAGTTCCTTAATATCACTATTAATAATTGTATCACAGTCAAGATATAAAATTTTATCTAACCTATCAGGTAACAATTCCGCTGAAAACAATCGAGTGAAGGCACTAATCGGCCATCGCCTTGAAACTAATTCCTTCGGGATATCTAACATTGGGATATCAATAATGCTAATTATGCGATTATATTTTCCAGCAATATCTTTTAAAATATTTTTATTTACATCAGAAATATGATCACCTAATAAAAACACATTCAAATCATCATTCTCAGTATTATTTTGATAAAGAGATATTATTGAAATCCCCATTACCCAAATATAATTATCATCACATGTATATAAAACATTCATAATACTCACCTTTTCCCAAATATATCCACAAATGACTTATTATTCGCATCCTTTTCATTCATAATAGGCTTTGTCCGGTCCTTAAGAGGCCATTGAATACCTAATTCTTTTGAATCCCATGCTATTCCAATTTCATCATTGGGAACCCAATGTGTTGTAACCTTGAATAATACCTCTGCTGTGTTAGATTGGACATAGTACCCGTGCGCAAAACCCTCGGGAATATATAACTGTTTTCTATTTTCTGAATTCAGCTCAACTCCATACCATTTTGTATATGTTGAACTGCTCTTTCTCAAATCAACAACAACATCAAAAATACTTCCATTCAAAACTCTTATAAGCTTTGCCTGAGGATTGTTAATATTAACATGTAATCCTCGTAATACACTCCCAATATTGAAAACTTGATTATCTTGTACAAACTTGGAGGATAGCCCGACTGAATTTAATGCTTGCCCATTAAAGGTCTCCATAAACGTACCTTTATTATCTCTAATTATTTCTGGAATAATTAAAGTAAGTCCTTCAATTTTTCCTATATTTTCTTCGATTTGTATTCTCATATTAATCCATTCCTGTTCATTTATTTAATGCCTGCTAATCAGGTGCCGTCTAAGTGCCACCGGTACAGTATATATTTTTATCCGGTGTGTTTTCCGGATATTGAACCTTGATAATATCGTAATAGAAAATATACGCAAAAACATCTTCAGTTTCCCTTTAATGTTTATTACCAGTATGGGGAGTTGTTTGACCATGTATAAGCATGGTATATTGACAGTTAATTGAATGGCAGCCTTTTCGGCCACCATTTTTAGTACCTTTTTTACATTGTTAGCTCCTATTTTAAAGGAGAATCAGATGACATAACTAAACACAGCTCCTCTAATATATGTTGACCTTATTTTATCATAAGTTAGGTTGAATTGGGAGTAGTACGGGCGTTTTGGGTGTAAATACCTTTGAACCCTAATCATTTTTTAATTAAACATCTTTTTTAGAGAATAACAAAAAGTATAAATAACCCCATGGTCTTTCACACATTGAATTCCACCTCTTAATTGTTTCAGAATATACGGTCCTCTATTTATATCCTTATTATTATCATTTGAATATCCCTCAAAATAACCAATCAGCTTATGATAATATCCAGTTTCCGCTGCAAGGCTCCAATATTTATCAATAAAATCTTTTGACTCAAAACTCCAAATCAAGTCAGGAGAATAACTTAAAACCAATGGGTTTAACTTAGCCTTATTATATTCATTAAATATAAACAGCGGAACCTGTCTAATTAAATTGTTTTCCTTCATACTCTCTGTATAGTAAACACACAAACAAGCATCTAATACCTGCCTGTCCTCAAACAGCATATTGGCATATTCACTAAAATGTAATGGAACTTTAACTTCACTTATCCGCTGAAAAAGTGATTGCATTGTATATCTGGATCTGATTTTATCCAAATTCATATAAATTATGTCAGTATCAATGAGATCACAAATGTTATGAATGCCCAACTCCTTTTCTACAAACAGTTCATAGGAATCATCCAGCCCCTTAACTTTTCCAAGCATTCTAATATCTCTGCTTCCGGATATGCAGACAGGCTCTATTTCCATATTTATAATTTTTTCAAGTTCACATTGAAACAGGGTGTTCCAGTTAATACAAATAATCTGAGAATACTCCGTCAGTATCCAAGGAAGCAGCAAACGTGCATCCACTTTATTTGATTTTAAATCCTGTACATTACCAAATACACATTTGGTGTCAATAAAGCTTACTCGAATATTTTCATGATTCCCAAATAGCATTTTAAAGGTAACTGCATATCCGTCCGAAAGATTTCCATGTAAAATAATAACATCATATGGAATGTCATTTCTCACCCTGGCCAAAAAAGATTGAATGGTCACAGTAAATAAGTAAGGTTCTACCCCAACTATATTAAATACAATCGGCTTTTTACTGTCCGCCACCGGATATATAGGCTTGATATCTTTTGTATCTTCAAAATATATCAGCCGAACATTTGCCACACGCAACGATTTATCTGCCTTTTGCAAATGGAAAAAAAAGATACTTGATAAGATTTCCCCCATAAAACCATATATTCTGGTCATTTGCTGGTTGTATAGATTAAGATCAATCCTTTTCTCCAATTCTTCTAAGACCCCAAATTCAAATTCACATAAGCTATTAAACAACTCTTTTTTTAAAACAAAACAATTAAATCCCCAAAAATATGGGTTCCCCATATATACTTTGGCGTCATCACTATATTCCGGAAATAGATCATTAATTACTTCCAGTAATTTATTCAAATCGTCCTGGTTCATAAAAAGTCTATCGTGCCCTGCAAAATGATCGTATACATTTTTTTTCCTTCCCTTGGGAGTCGGCAACTTTCTCAGATCCTGTTGCATAGGAAGAATACAATCATATTGCTCTATAAATTTCTTTGTTAAGATTTCATCATCCAAATTATATTTTTTTACCGTATAGTCATTTAATACCTTAACACAAATTTGCTCTCTGATGTCCGGAGTCTCTGCCTGCACATTAGCAAACGACATAAATCTTCTATAATGGCAAAAGCCGTAATAATCCGCTTCAACATTTTTCCATGCCCAATATTGTGTTGTTAATTCACAGTACATTTTATTTTTTATAGATATATTATCACCAGTATTATCCATTACATAGTCGCCGTCTAATGGCTTTATTTGATAATGAGAGCCAGCAATTACATCTACTAAAAGACTATTTCTGACTCTGTAATCTTCTTTATTAGGTGTGTGAGTAACAAATATTTTTATTTCGCTCATTTCTAATATTCTCCTTGCATATCAGCCTTATTTATTCGCTGATTATTTGATAAATTATTGATGAAATTGCTATTTTTGATTTTCCAACAGCGAAGAGTAGAAACTCCATATTCGCACTATCTCCAATGTCCTGAACCATACTCACAGTCAATTGATTTTTATCATTAAATTCCTCTTTGTCTATACTTCTATAAGTCATTATATTTTGCCCATAATCACTTGATATTCTTGCTTTTGCCACTTCACCAACTCCAACATCCGTATCAAGCAGTGTTAATTCATATGTGACCTTTAATTTCCCTTTATAAATAGTCAGATATGGTCCATAAATCAAAGATTCTTCATTTCCGTTAACCTCTATGGCCTTTTTTCCATTTTCCAGGTATATTATAGGAAGCCGGTTTATTCTAGCAAGGCTTTTTAAGTTTACAGACTCGATTCCATCATAATATCTTTTTAAGTCAAAGCCCTGTCTTTCTATCTCACCTTTTAATTCTTCACTGCTTACAAACACATATTCCTTATTAGAAAGTAAGCTGCCATAATATTGATGATTATAAAGAAATTGATTAATATTTCCTTTTTTAGTAAATACTATAGCATTCTCGCCCTTCTGGGGCATCTTGCCCATAATTACAGAAACATTCTTCAACTTTCTCTCATAACAATAAGGAATGTCATCCACATAAACCGAATCTAACCGAATCCCCTGTGCCTTTATGTTTTCCACCAAATCAATTCCTTTTTCTATATCCTTCTGGTAATCCGTCTGCTTTTCAGTAATCATATATAGGATAAGACAAAAGCCTATACTAATTGTCAGTATGCTACCAGCCGTAAATAGCCGGTTTATAATTTTCACTTTACCAATATTTATTCCTGCACATGTTATTATGCCTGCCAAAATAATATAAAACAAAATAAAATATTTTTGTCTTTCGACTTCATAAAACTGATACATTGTCATCCAAGTACGTATAATGCGGCAGATTCTATAGCTGAAATATAATGCGGCAATAAATGCGCCTATCATTAAGCATTTATTTATTACTTTCTTCCAGCTTTCGGGCATCAATGAACTAGTTTCTGTACCATCGGACATCTCGTAGGACTTGCTTAGTCCATATAAAAGAAAGGGATTACACTCCAGCCACATAAGCTGAGGGTCGGAAATGCTGTGCACTGCAATCACAAACATGGACAGGCCGAACCAGACATCCTTCCTTTTTATCGCTTTATAATTCAGCTTTATAAAATAAATACATGCTAATATTAAGGCAATCATACCAAATTCTAAAAGAAACTGAACATAAGAGGAATCCACATAATTATAACTCTTATTTTCTATTTCATAAATAAATCCCCCACCCACCCATTCAATTTTATTCCCGAATAAGCCTATTCCATATTGTTTAATTCCTTCATACCCCAACTTCAACCTTCCGCTTAAAATGTTGTTTATCGTATTCATCCAAGATACATCTTTATTGTAGAAACTGGTTACTACAACAGATACAACTGCAAAAAATGGTATGGAACATAGATATACCCAATTTATCCATTTATGAGGTTTTGAAAAATAGACAGACACTTTTATTATAAAAGCACCAATCAATACCATACAGCCCATAGCAAATGCATTTTTCGTGTCAGTCAGTCTGAAAATGAGGACATTCACTATCATCAACAAAATCATTGATACAATACTTATCCTTTTTTTCTTCCAATACACATACATAAAAATCATATGCATATAAAGATTTGCTATATTTGTAGTATACTGATACCCCAAACTATACCGATAAGCTCCATTAGCACGAATATAGATTCTGTCCTCTACTATTCCGAAAAGACTGCTGGTAACCACAAAAACCATAAGATAAACATTGATAATAAAAGAATATTTAATAATCAGGTCAAAATCAACGTCTTTTGCAGCTAAAATAAACACCCACAAAACAACCATTGCCATATTTCCCGTTTTTAAATAAATTACATATTGTAAAACACTAATGACCGTAATTACACAAAATTCTTTTAAATCATATCGACATGCAGCCATATCTAATGCTATTTTTAATACAGCAATGAAAACACAGATCTTTTTTAAAAATAAAGTTAATCTCCACCAATCCCCAACAAGATTTAAAACACTGACTCCCAAGGTATTTTGAAAGAAAAAAATGCTCAGCGACATAAAAAACAGAAGATTCCCGCATCTTCTCAACATGTCCTTGTTGTTGATATTTAAATGAAAGTTTTTCAATTTAAAATCTTTGTAAAATACTTTTAGAGTTTGAATATTGGATCTGACAGTTTCAGAAATCCAGTCTGCACAATCATTCAATAATTTTAAAACATACAATTGCATGCTCCTGCAATGAGCAATCACATTGGAAAATAACTTGAGCAGTAAATTAAATTGCAAAAGTAAAACAGGCAATGACAATAGATCTATTTTTAATGAAATCCAATTTTTCTTATTAAAGTTAATGCTTTGCTTCATTTGTAATCACCTCACTTTACCCTTTTAGCAGTTTACACTATAATTACTCCAGTGCCTCCATATATGCATCGCATACAGCATTGACCTCTCCACCCATGCGCTTAACTCCCTTATCAAGCCAAAGTGCATGCGTACAAAGCCGCTTTACAGATTCTATATCATGGGATACATATAAAAGCGTTACACCGGCATTCAGCATCTCTTTCATTCTTATCTGACACTTTTGCTGAAAAGCCCAATCCCCCACGGACAGAACCTCATCAACAATTAAAATATCCGGTTTTACTACTGTAGCAATAGAAAATCCCAATCGTGCTGCCATACCAGAAGAATAGTTCTTAATTGGCATATCCAGGAAATCCCGTAATTCTGCAAACTCCACAATCTGGTCAAAATGCTCTTGCATGTATTTTCTTGAATGCCCCAATACTGCTCCGTTCAAAAAAATATTTTCTCTTGCCGTAAGCTCGCCATCAAATCCTGCTCCAAGTTCAATTAAAGGTGCAATTGTTCCGTTAACAGTGACATTTCCCTTGTAAGGCTTCATAATTCCACAAATCAGTTTAAGTAATGTAGACTTCCCGGATCCATTGGTCCCTATTAATCCCCATGCCTCACCCTTTTTAACATCAAAAGTCACATCTTTTATTGCTAAAAATTCCTGAAACATCAGTTTATGCTGTATCAGCTTTACAAAATATTCTTTCAGATTATCTATGCGCTCAGATGCCATATTAAAACGAACCACCACATCCGTAGCCTGAACTGCATATTCATTATTGCCCATAACAATGTTTTCTTTTTTTTTCAAGACCTGCCTCTCCTTACAACGGTTAAATATATAATATAAAATTATCTTGTGTCTTATAAAAACACCATGCCCCAAATAACAGCATGATTAGTGCCACTCCTGTCCCTTGGATAACCAACTGAGCATCAGGCATACGCGCTTCTAATACAACTATTCTGAACTGAGTAATATAGCCATACATGGGATTAAGATATTTAATAATTTTAAACAAAGGTTCCGGGAGAGTACTCGCCGAGTAAAATATTGGAGTCAAATACATCCAAGCAGTCAAAAAGGCACTGTAAATATGTTGAACATCCCTAAAATAGACAGTAGCCTGGGCTAAAAACAGCCCTAAACCCATACAGAAAATATACAATTGCAACACAACAACAGGAACAAAGAGTACATACCAGCTTAATGGTACCTTGCAAATTATACTAACAATCACCAATGCCCCCATGGCAAATATCATATTTACCATGGAACTGCTGATTTTTGAAATTGTAAAAACGTACTTAGGTACGTATGTTTTTTTTAATAAGGCTGAATTCCCAATAATTGAAAACATGGATTGGTTTGTGGATTCCGACAGAAAATTAAAACAGGTCTGGCCAATTAATAAATATACAGGATAATTAGGCGTTGCGAATCCAAACATATTACCAAAAACAATTATCATGACCAACATAATTAGTAGTGGATTTAAAATACTCCAAATATAACCAAGAAAGCTTCTCCTGTATTTTAACTTCACATCCTTTTGAACAAGCTGGATAATTAAATCTTTATACCGATAACAATTTATAATTCGATTTACTAACGAATTCATGACTCTCCTCATTTTCTATATTGTTCAATATTAATCTACAATTGAAAAATATATTTTTTTAATTAGTTCCCGCCGTTTTGTCCCTACTGGAAACAAACAATATCCCACACGCTTGACTAAACCGCCATTTCCTGCATTGGATATCTTCTTTTGAGAATCATGGCCTGCACATAGACGCTCCAAAATCTGTTCATAATACGGAGTCCGCCTGGCTGTCTCCCAAAATATCCATCCATAATCTTCAGAAGCTCTCTTCCATGGTTTTTGTATTCCTGCATAGTGAATAATCGACGGAGATTTTCGTGACTCCATATACTGTTCAAACAGATTAGCCGGTGCTCTGCTGGCTACCTCTGAAATTCTTCTGCCATTGCAATCCGTAATCACATTCCATGACATATTCAAATAGGTGATTCGGTTTTCGCATACAATATTTAATATATCCTGGTCTGAATACTTGTAAATCCCAGTAGTTGCCATTTCCAGCAATTGTTCCGCTGTAATCGCCTTTCTCATCTTACTGATATTCATTAAAAGGACACCAGCCTGAAAATATTTATAAGGATCTTTCAGATGCAAGGTTTTACGCTCATACTCTTTTATACGCAGCCATGGACTATTAAGCTGCCCTGCAAAGTCCACATCATAGACAGCACCAATATAATTGTTTTCCAAGTCTGTCTCATACAATTCAGATAAATCCCGGCATACAATTAAATCACAATCCAAATAAATCACTTTTTCATATTCCTTCATAATATCCAATATCAGGAAGCGGTAAAAAGTTTCAACTGTTATGTGGTCTTTGGATTGCAGCCTGTAATTATCAACGTATTCTCCAATTTGAATAAAATTCAACACTATATTAGAACTCTTTTTTACCTGAAGACAAAGCAGTTTTTGATTCTCAGCACTGATATCTGTGTGAAACACAAATATTTTACAAAATTGCTTCTTTGTTGACTCAATGATAGACTGAATACATACACTCATATATGGAACATAAAAATCATTTGCTGCTACAACAACAGGGATTACCGAGTCCTCCTTATCATTCATCACAGCAATGCGTCTTTGAGTATTCTTAAATAAAGCAATTTGTAATTCTTTTGTTTTATATGTTTTTAGTGATTGAATATAAGTGTAATAAATTCCAGCAATCCGTTCTCCCAAATGTCCGATAGTCCGCATTGCCTGGATTGAATAGCCAGAAATATCCCACTTTCTTTCAAATTCCCCCAATATACCAAATAAGACCTCCGAATATTGGTGAAATAAATCTTTTTTCATAACAAACATATTGCATGGATAAAACGTATCACCTTGCACATATGCTTTTGCGCTGTCATACAAAAACGGATACTTCTCTCTTATAATATCCATCATCGTCTCAAAATCTTTATAATTCAACTCTTCAGCTTTTTTATAGTGATCTGCTACCGTTCGTGCTTTTAATAACTTAACATTGATTCCTTTCGCTATGATAAAGTCATACGCTTCAACTACACTTCGAATATTTTTCTCATCAAACTTTAATTTTTTAAGATTTTCATGATTTAAATAGTTCAAAGGTATAGTTCCCCAACCATCTTCTTTCAGTTCTTCTTCATTAAAAGAAAAAAGCCGGCGGTAATGGCAAAAACCATAATAATCAGATTCTTGATTTTTCCATGCCCAATATTGAGTAGTTAATTCGCAATAACTTTTATTTAGTAAAGAAATATGGTCTCCAGTATTATCAAGAATCATGCCCTCCGGAACCGGCTCAGTCTGATAATCTGCGCCGGCTATTATATTCTGAATCATGGGGAGCTGTATTAGTTGGTTCTCTTTATTAGGAGTATGTGTAATATATATTTTAATATTTTTCATTCTTGGCTCCGTATATATAAAATTCACTCAGCAAATTGGGTTACTTAATGGAATGGCGAACTACCAGCGAGATCAAATAATATAATTTATAATTTGACCATCTCAATACTAATACTGCCGGATTTGTTATTTTCTGAAATATGTTAAAATATTTCTTTTTCAATTCTTTCTCATAAAAAATAATCTTATCTAGGTTATTTTCTTTAAAGCTCATGTAAATCTTATACTGACTTGTTACACTTCTAGCAATTATTTTTTCCATACAATTCTTCGCTTCATTAGATACATCCATATGTTTTTCATAATATTCTAACAAACGGTTTACAACTCTCTCATGCTGCATACAGCGCTTTCTCATATTTTCCATGCTAACGCTCTGAGTCGGCTGTCCAATACGGTACATATAAACAAAGTCAGGTACAGCTCCGACAGTTTTGATAAAAGGAATAGGAAATGTTATATATTCCATATCAACATAATAACAATGTTCATCTATTTTATCAGGAATCTTTTTAAGAATTTCTGTCCGGAATGTAATAGCATGCATCTTAAAAAATATCTGATTTGAAACACTGTTAAACGAAACAATTTTTCCGTACAAATCCTCTGGACATACCTTAGGGACCTCTTTGCTCACCTTTCTAGTCAAATCATCTACCCAATAATAATTGCTGAGGACCATATCAGCCTCCACAGTCTTCAGAAAACATATCAGGTTTTTAAGTCCTTCCGCAATAACCCAGTCATCACCATCCACTACCTTAAAATATCTTCCTTCAGCATTTTCAATTCCAGTATTGATTGTTGAACCGTGTCCTCCGTTTTCCTTAGATATCATGCGAAAGGTTCCAGGATAATCGTTTGCATATCTTTCCCCAATCTGAGGACTGGTATCTGTTGACCCGTCATTTACAATCAACACTTCCAATTCTTCCATGATATCCGGTATCACAAAAGATTTTAAGCATTGATCCAGGTATTTCTCTACATTATAAGTGGGAACAATAACTGTTAAAATTTTCATAATTACTTCCTTTGATTTTCTGCGTCTGGTAAAATACCCTCGGCAGATTCTTTCATAAACATAATCTTGGGGGTCATAAATATTAATTTCAAATCGAGAAGAAAAGAATAATTCCGTATATATGTTAAATCCAGCTTCAGCTTGTCATAAGATGTAGTGTTGTATTTTCCATAAATCTGAGCATATCCGGTTAAACCGGCCTTTACCTTGGTACGATATGAAAATTCCGGAATCTCTCTGATAATCTCTTCTGCCAACTCCGGTCTCTCAGGGCGCGGACCAACAAATGACATCTCACCCTTTAAAATATTAAATAACTGGGGCAGCTCATCCAGCCTCGTCCTGCGAAGCAAATGCCCCACCGGTAATATTCTTGAATCTCCCTCAGCTGCCAGGCGTGGGCCATCATCTTTTTCCGCATTCTGTATCATTGTCCGAAATTTATAAATTTCAAAAACCTGATCATCTTTTGTTAATCTGGTCTGCTTAAAAAATATGGGTCCCCGGTCTGTAAGCTTAATGCTAAGTCCTATTACAATAAAAAGAGGGCTTGATACCACAATGCCTGCCAAAGATCCTACAATATCAACCACTCGCTTAAAAAATTGCTGTTCGATTGTCATACCTTCATTTCTAGACAAATACAGAGGGGAATCAAAAAGGTTTAACTCCACTGAACTTTTTAACAAAATATCTGATATTTTAGGCACATTATATGTACGAATAGAATTTGCGAAACAATGTTTTAGCAGAAGATTTCGTTCATGAGACGATATATCTCCTATTATGACACCGTCATAATTAAAAATCTCTTGTTGCAAAGCAGAAAGGCCCTGTTCTATATTCATAATCTGACATATTACATACTTATCCTCTCTTGAATTTATCTTTTCAACTAAATGATAATCAGACCTTTTTCCTGAAATCAAAAGCATCTTTCTGGGAGGAAACATCTTTCCATAAATCCATTGGTATATCAACGTCCAGGTTATAATCACCAGGAAATCCAACAAGGTCATGCAGATAAGTTTCCATGGACTAAGAAAGTGTTTGTCCAGTACCGCAATCTGCAAATAAGTAAAAACATTAGTAAATACTACTGCCAAAACCTGGGAATAAATAAGATTTCCCTTTTTCAAATAGCCGACTTTAAAGCCTCCGTATGTAGTCATAAAAAGAACAAGCAGGACTCCATACAGAAAAATCATCATCCAGTTTCCTCTTCTAAAAAAAGGAAATTCGATGATTTTGTTATAATGTCCAATCCATGTCCAGCCATATAAAATAATAAGTAAAGAAGTAATCCCAAACGTAAAAAAAAGTTTAATTAGCCGCTTATATTTTTGATTCACTTTCATCTAAAACACCTTTGTTTATCATAATTATTAATTGCATTTTTTCTCAAGTTAATTTAGTATATCATATTTTATATACTAAGTACAATCTTATAGACAGTAAAAAGGACTGTTATTATTTAATATTTTATGAAGATATTACCTTTTAATTAAAAAGGTGATATAAGAAACCTTCAACAAACCATTATTTCTGCCACTTGCGGAAGGCTAATTCTAATCTGTTACAATAAGCTGAAGGTCGTAAGTGGAAGAACTAAGAATAATTTTATAATATCTGCCAGCTGGAAAAAAGTAATCAGTAATGAAAGGAATTTAATGACTGGATGCTCAAAGCCCCTTCAGCTATTTGCAAAGAGACATTTAAAAACTCTCAAAATCAATGTTTGCTTACTACAACCATTGATTTTGAGAGTCTCTATAATCAAACTACTCTTCAATTGATTTCGCGGATCCTATCCCTAATAAAAGCCACACAATGGGTGCAGTTATAGGGAGGTTAAGATTTACAAAAGCCTGTGTACTATAACAAATAATACCAAAGGCAGCTGCTATAATATAAGGATTATTTTTTCCGCTTCTAAAACAATTTCTTATACAAGCCAGAAACAACGCTACATATGATGTTAAGCCGACAATTCCCACTGTAATCAGACAATGTAAATATTCATTGTGCGCATTATCAAAAATCTCCAGATACTGGTTGTTTGCAGTTTTTCTCAGTAATAGTATACCGAATGTCTCAGGACCATATCCAATTAATTTCTTCCATAACGAAAATTTAGAAAAGCATTCCATAGCATTTCTCCAGATATATCCTCTATGAGTTCCCCACTCATCATTAAAAAGAAGATAAGAAGAAAGCTTTCCATATCTTTCATAATTCTCCGCAATATTACTATCATATAACATATACAAAAAAACAAGTACAATAAATGCAATAACTCCTAGCCATACATATCGAAATACATTTCCGTAATCTATCTCCACTGTTTTGTACTTAATATCGATGTAATACCAAAAAGCAGTAATTATCCAAAGCCCTATAACCAGATAATGTAGTCCTCTAAACGCCACTAACATATTAAAGGTACTGTCAATTCCCAAAACCATATCTTTCCAATAAATATTGATCCAATCAATGCATTGAATTACTGTAAAAAATGTGGCTAAAACAACTAAATATCTTTTAATTCCACTTTTATATTTGAATAAATACAAGGGAAGTAAGCCAAATAAAGCAGCCAATGAAAGATATGCATTATCGCTTACGCCCATAATAATAGCAAAAAAGCTAATCACCATACTAATATAATACCAGATTATCTGTATGGTTTTCTTACTCGTTGTAAATAAGACCATTGATACAGCCATAATGATACCCACGTAAGCAGTATACGTATTGATATTCCCCAGCGTGGAAGTGAAAATTGATCTCTGAGATTCTAACATAAGAACTTTGAAATGCAATATATCCATCTGAAAATAATCAGTTATGCCAAATATACACACAAGTATGCCCGCAACAAGAAACCAATTAAAATACCATGATTTAAATCTCCAAAGCCTGCTGACACAAAAGTATGAGATCACATATAAGCTAATTAAGAATAGTCCTGTCAATCTTCCTTCGTTACCCCAAAAAGATTCATATACATAGTCTGAGTTAACTGTTGATATAATGGAAATAAGCAAAAACGCTAAAGCTGCGTAATCACTACCCTTTAAAAGTTTATCAGATTGTGATGACTTAAAAAGTGAGAACACTCTAACCCTATCAATAAAGACAAAAACCAGCACCAATATCAACATGGAAATCGTACATATACAGTAAAAGTAATATTTTGTAACCAATATATCAAAATATTTGTTCCTAATTACCAGAGGCAATGCTACCATTATTAGAAATACATAGATTCCCAATACTGTTGATAAAAAATCTTTCTTTGTGCCTATGATTTTTGCATCTTTTTCCTTTTTTACAGACATAGCATCTTCCTTTCATCATCATGCAGTTTTACCAAGTATAACATTTTCTATTCTTTTGTGCAACTTATGATTAAAGCCCTTTTTATCCTCTAAATGGACTATTTCTTTAATATTCTAAAGCATTTCTATATAAATATACCAGTATATTCACATATAATATGGCGGACAGTAAATAAATTTTGTCCACCCCCATCCCAACAATTGACAAAAGCCAAGACAATAACACAAAAAACCGGTAACAGGTTTCCCTGTTACCGGTTTTTGTATTGCTAAAGGTTTATTCAAAATAATTTATTTCTCTAAATAAACTGCTTCGATCTTATCTCCCTTTAACTTAAAGCAATAATCAAGACCATCTTTTGCCTTATCCTTGTTTTTCTGAATAGTACCAGCAGTATTAATCAGCTTATACTCAGAATTAGTATCCTCAACTGGATAGTATGCATCATACTCTTTATTATTAACAGTTGTCACTTTATTTTTAACAACATCTTCCTTAATGAACTCATCAGAAGTCATAACTTTGTATGATACTTTACCACTATCACTTGTTTCCTTCTTAACAACTGCATATTTATCATCTTTATCAGCTGTTAAAAGCATACCTGCAAGATAAAACTTGTTGCTATCGATAGCTGTCTTACCAGCGCCCTGAGAACCACCGGATTTGTTGAAGAGGAAAGTAAAGTTCTCTCCATCGATGCCTACAGTCTGCTTGCCAGTCTTCATAGCACCATCATCACCAGAACCAAAGTAGTATGCTGCATAGTCTTTCTCAATCCATGCTTTTGCATTGTCCTTGAAATCGCTGCCAGTATCATATCTGTCTTCCTTATCATCAGAAGCAATATCAATAACGGTCTTGCCCTCTACCTTAATGAACTTAAGACCGGATTTCATGATTCCTTTGTGATCAAACAGATACTTCTTACCATTGATAGTCTGAATCTTAGAAGCAACTAACTTTCCGTCTTTATCGGAATAGTACCATGCATCTTCATCATCTTCATAATCGCCAGTATTTAAGTATGAATCCGGAACAACTTTAAACCAACCCTTAGTAACTCTTGCTCCATCTTCTGGGGAGCCATAGTATCTCCAGCTTTCGGTATAACCAGTTGCACCCTGACCACCATCTTTTCCAGCTGTTGCACTAGTTGCTGTTGCCTTTGTTGGGCTTGCTTCAAAGATAACCCATTCAGCATTCATACGTCCATCAGCATCAAAGCTATACTTCTTGCCATTGATGGTTGTGCCTTTTTCCTTGGTTGTCTTCTTTCCATTAGTCTTAAAGTAGAACCAACGTGTCTGATTTTCATCATCAAATACATTATAGCTGGATGCGCCTTCACTTGTTTGATCATAAGCATAAGCGTCATCTATGATTTCAAGATGAGCCCAACCTACAGCCTGAGCGCCATCATTTTCATCGCCACAGTAGTAAACACCCTGCTGCCAAGCATCATCGCCGGTTTTTCTCTCACCATCTGTGCCGATCCAACCATAAAGCATCTTACCTTCATCATCAAAAGCATACTTCTTGCCATTAATGATCTTGAAGCTTGCATTGCTGCTATTAGTGGAAGCCTTAAAAGCCTTACCGTTAGCACCAAAATAATACCAATGATTTGTTGGCTGATCATCATCATCGCCATAATCTTCATTTTCTACAGAAACCCACTTATTGGCTGCCATAGCACCGTTCTCATCTACATAATAGTAGTTGTCGTTGTATTCAACAACAACATCGGTAGCCATCTCACCATCTTCATTAAGATAGAACCAGTTATCACCGGACTTTTCCCATTTCTCTGTTACTGTGTCGCCGCTCTTATCATAGTACACCCATGTACCATTTTCTTCCTGCCAGCCAGTTGCTGCGAAAGAGGACATGGAAGCGCCTAATGCCAGCAGTGCTGCTGTAGATAATACAGCAACTAATTTTGTCTGCTTTCTCATAATTAATGCACTCTCCTTTTTTCTTTTTGAAATACTCTTCGAAATTCCTAATTGCATTACGAGGTAATTATACTTCCTATAATGGAAATTATCAATACCTTTTTTACTTTTTTTGCATTTTTTGCAAAATCAAAAAAATATTTACATTTCCGCCAGAAGCTATCAATTCCTCCATCACATGGTATAGTATAATACAATTTGTGGAAAAATGCTATAACATTTCTCTGTGCATTTTCTTACATAATCATTACGAAAATGTATTTTCTCGAAAAAATTGTATTTATATAAGTACAATCTTGTATTTTAAGACTTATTCACCGGTTTTACCTTCATAAACACTATTATAGAAAGACTCCCATCAGTAGAAAACAATGATCCCTTTTAATCAATTCCCACCATTTTCACTTCTATATATAATAATCCTTGTTAATAATAGAGCTAAATAGTACAAGAGATTAAACAGCATATTATAATCAATCTTCAGGTCTCTATAACTAAGCCTCAAAGGCAATTATATTACAACCCTCCCCTTCAACCTTCTATATACAATCTTCCATATATAATCTCATCACAATCTCCTATTGCAATTTACCATTTCAATGGTATAATGTTCATATATTAATAATAATTTCAAAATCTGAACACCCCACACCAATTTACCACTTATAAACTACATGGAGGTCACACGACTATGGATCGTAACGTCATCATCTGCCGTTCCATTCTGGAAAACCCGGCAGTCACACAGAGAGATTTATCGAAAGAGCTTAGCGTTTCCTTGGGAACCGTTAATAACCTAATAAAGGAATGCATAGAAAAAAAATATATTAATCTTGGAAATAGTAATGATTTATACGAACTGCTCCCAGCAGGACAAGCCCTTCTAAATAATAATAAAGTAGACGGTGCGGTCATCATCGCTGCCGGCTTCGGCTCCCGTTTCGTCCCATTAACCTTCGAAACCCCCAAAGGTCTGCTGGAAGTATTCGGAGAGCGCATGATCGAACGGCAGATCCGCCAGCTTCACGAAGCAGGAATCAGGGATATTACCATTGTGGTCGGATACTTAAAAGAAAAATTTGAATATCTTATAGACAAATATCAGGTTAAGCTTTTATATAATCCTGAATATTCCCAGAAAAACACACTGACCACCATTTATCACGCCCGTGAGCTTCTCCGTGGAAGAAATATGTATGTCCTTTCTTCTGACAACTGGATGCGCCACAACATGTATCACGCCTACGAAGGCGGCGCATGGTACTCTGCGTCATTCATGGAAGGGGAAACCTCTGAATGGTGTCTTGATTATAATAAGAAGGGACGCATTTTAAATGTATCCGTTGGCGGCCAGGACAAATGGGTGATGTACGGGCCTGTTTTCTTCTCAAAATCATTCTCAGAGCAGTTCCTGACCGTATTAGAGAATTATTACCAGCTTCCTGGAACAGAGCAATTCTACTGGGAAAATGTCTACATGGAAATGTTATCCGGAGAAGCAGCTAAAAGGCTTCCTCATATTCACGAGGCAAAACAGGACATTGATTTATTCATCAACCGAAGACCGGCTGACGAGGTATATGAATTTGAAAACCTGGAAGAGCTTCGCCTCTTTGACCTAAAATACCAGCGCCATTCCGATAATGAAGCCATGGAATTAGTATCTACAGTATTCCATGTGCCAGAATCAGAAATCACAGAAATACGGTGCTTAAAATCGGGAATGACCAACAAATCCTTCCTGTTTAAGATCAAGGACCGCCATTATATCTGCCGCATCCCGGGACCCGGAACGGATCTCCTGATCAACCGGCAGCAGGAAAAAGCGGTTTATGACGTCCTGGGCAAACTGGATATCACGGAAAAGGTTATTTACTTTAATGGAGAAACCGGATATAAGATTGCGGAATTTTATGAAGACACCCACAATGCCAATCCTTACTGCCGGGAAGAAATGGAACGCTGCATGGCGGTTGTCCGAAAGCTCCACAAATCCGGTCTTAAGGTTGACCATTCCTTTGACATTCGTGAACGGATCGATTTTTATGAAAAGCTATGTAAGGCCCACGGGGATATCCTGTTTGACGATTACAGCCTGGTCCGCACGCAGATGACTGAGCTTATGAACCGGCTGGACAGTCTGGGACATAAAAAGGTCCTTTCTCATATTGATACAGTAGTCGACAACTTTTTAATGATGCCAGACGGTGGCGTGCGCTTAATTGACTGGGAATATTCCGGAATGTGCGATCCCCTTATAGACATCGGCATGAGCGCGATTTACTCCTATTTAAATGAAGAAGAAACAGATGACCTCATAAGGATCTACCTGGAACGGGAGCCTTCTGATGAAGAGCGGTTCACCATTTACGCTTATATGGCTCTTGGCGGCTTCCTGTGGAGCCTTTGGGCAGTATACAAGGCAGCCTTAGGGGAGGAATTTGGCGAATATACCATAATCATGTATCGTTATGCGAAACACTATTACAAAAAGTGCTCCGAAATCTCCAAAATATAGCTTATCGGAACTTGCAACGCAAGTTTCGATAAAAGGGCTGTTTTCAGCCCGTCCATCCGATTATGGGAAGTGCTTTTTACCTCCCATAATATGAGAATTTTGGAAAATGTCCGCAAATCGTAATAAAATGTTTAGGTATTCCTGTCGGTACTGTGTTATAATGTACACGAAAGCGATGAGCAGTGCGAAATAAGGCAGGAGAAGATTTTCGTTGTGCCCGCACATAAGAAAATCTTCTCCTGCCTTATTTCATAGGGCGAATGCCCGTGAGCAAGTAAAACCGCAGGTTTTACTTGCTGCACTGCGGACTATACTATGTGAATAAAATAGCTAGAACAGGAGGAAGGACGGTATGCAATACCGAAAGAAGATGACGGCGCTGCTCATAGCAGGGCTTGTAGGAACCGCTGCCCTGATACCGGCAGATACGGCCTGGGGAGCCACCGGCTGGGTTGCGGAAGGTTCTCAGTGGAAGTATATAGACCAGGATGGTTCCGCTCATAAAGGCTGGGTAAAGACATCCGACGGAACCTTTTATTTTCTTGATCTCTCCACAGGCATTATGGCTACCGGCTGGAAGCAGATCAACGGAAACTGGTACTATTTTCATTCCAACGGCGCCATGGCTACCAAGTGGATACAAGACGGCGGAAAATATTATTACCTCATGGATGACACAGGTGTCCTTGTAAAAGGCTGGCTAAAAATAGGCAATGACTATTATTACATGAAAGGCGACGGTTCCATGTCCACCGGATGGCGGGAAATGGACGGCGGCTGGTATTATTTTAAAGAAAATGGTAAATGCACCATTGGATGGGGGCAGATTGGAAGTGACTGGTTTTATTTCGGCTCTGACGGCAAGATGGTCACCGGCTGGAAGCAGATCGATAATGCCTACTATTACTTAAATGTAGATTCCAAGTCCGTGTTAGGTCGGATGATGACCGGCTGGCTCAGTGACGGAACCAACAAGTATTACATGGACAACAATGGAAAGATGGCCCATGGCTGGAAACAGATTGACGGCTCCTGGTATTATTTTAATGATTCCGGACATATGATGACCGGTTGGATACAGCTCTCCGGTGTTTATTATTATCTTGACCCATCTACCGGTAAGATGGCGGTAAATACTACCCTTACCATTGACGGAAAAAGCTATACCTTTGGTTCCAACGGAGCTTACCAGAACAATGCTTCTGGTTCTCCATCCGGCTCAACCGGCGGAAACAGCCCCGGAGGTTCATCAACCGGCTCCTCCAATGCACCGGGCGGGACCAATTCGACTCCATCAGGCTCCAATGGGCCAGGAGGCTCCTCTTCTTCTGATGGTAATACTTTAAGCGGAGCCCCGGGAAGTTCTTCAAACGATACTCCTGGCGGTTCGTCAAATCCATCAGGCAATAACGGATATCAGTTGTCACCAGGGCTTACCAATGGCCCCGGCTGATCTCATATGAATTAGTATCTGTGTGGGTATCTGCACCTCGGCGCGGATACCCTTTTATTTACGCGGATAATGGACCGGACAGCTAAGAACCAGTTTGCTTGGTGCTGCCGCGATAACCGGGGAAACTTGTAAAGCAGGTTTCTTCTGATTTTGTACGCCTGTGTTTTCATTCCGTAAGCATGAAAGCACACAGCATTTCATAGTACTCGAATGATAAGGAGGTATCACATTGAGACACAAGAAAATAGGCATGCAGTTTGCCGCAGCAGCATTATGTGCCTTTATAGGAATGTCTGCGGGGTTTGGCCCTGCCATGAATTCCTGGGCAGCAGGCTATGAAAAGGTCAATGGCCATTATCAGCTTGCAAACGGTACGGTAATTGAAGAGGTAATTGCCAGAGGAATCGATGTCTCCAGATGGCAGGGCAATGTAAACTGGACCTCTGTGGCTTCAGATGATGTAAGCTTTGTCATGCTGGGCACCAGATCCAAGGGTGTTGTGGATCCATATTTCCATACCAATGTGCAGGGTGCATCAGCAGCAGGATTGAAAGTGGGCGCTTACATATATTCTCTGGCTACCACTCCGGATATGGCCAGGGAGGAAGCGGATTTTGTCCTCAATCTGGTTAAGGATTATCCCATTTCCTTTCCCATCGCTTTTGACGCAGAAGACAGCGCCACCCTTGGAACTCTCCCTCCAGCACAGGTAAGTGAAGTAATCAACGCATTCTGCCAGCGCATTGCAGACGCCGGATATTACCCTATCGTTTATGCTAATGATTACTGGTTATCAAATAAAATCGATTTATCCAATATGCATTATGACGTGTGGGTTGCCCGTTATGAGGCCAAACACGTTTATTCCAATCCGATCATGTGGCAGGTCACCAGCACCGGTTCAATTAACGGCATCAATGGAAACGTTGACATTGACTTCCTCTATAAGGACTTAACTCCAAAGCTTCCGGGAAATATGTGGAGGACCATTGGCGGAAAGACCTATTACTATCAGAATTATTCTATCCAGAAAAATGCCTGGATCAACGACGGCTCCGGTTGGTTCTTTATGAACGAAGAGGGACTGGCTGCCACCGGATGGTTTGATAAGGATGGGCTGCGTTATTATCTTGACGAAACCTCCGGACGGATGAACACCGGATGGAAACAGCTCTCCGGCAAATGGTATTTCTTTAATCCAAGCGGCTCCATGAATACCGGCTGGCTGGCTGACAACGGGTCACGCTATTATCTTGGTTCAGATGGTGTCATGAACACCGGATGGCAGGAATTAAACGGCCAGTATTACTACCTGGATCCATCTTCGGGCCAAATGGCTGCCGGATGGAAGAACTTAAACGGCAAGTGGTATTTCTTACAGGAAAGCGGTGTAATGGCCACAGGCTGGCTTGATAACAATGGTGCCCGGTATTACTTAAATAATGACGGTTCCATGGCTACGGGCTGGTATACGGAAGGCTCTTCCAAGTATTATCTGGCAGGAAACGGCGCAGTGTCCACAGGATGGCAGTTCATCGATAACAGCTGGTATTTCTTTAACCAGAGCGGAGCCATGGCTACAGGCTGGATCAATCCTGACGGAAGCTGGTACTATCTTGCTAACGACGGAAAGATGCAGTCCGGATGGCTTGAGGAACGGGGAACTAAGTATTATTTAAGCACTTCTTCCGGTAAGATGACCGTAGGCTGGAGACAGATCGATGGAAATTGGTATTACTTTGGCGGAAACGGCGCCATGGCAACCGGAATGACACAGGTAGGCGGCCTGCAGTATTACTTAAACCCGGCTGATGGAAAGATGGCAGTCTCTACTACTTTTGTACTGGATGGAGTCTCCTATACCGCTGATGCAAACGGCGCATGCACTGTGACTCCGCAGACAGCCTCCGGGCAGACGGAAGGAGAAACCACGGCAGAAAGCCAGGCCGGGCAGACGGAAACTGCTCCTACTGATTCCACCTCCAATCAGACAAAAGAAATCGGCCCTGGAATACATTAATAAACGGCAGTTGAGTCTGCTGCAAAACAGATTTATAATGACAACTCATTTAATAAAATAGTTCTATAAACAGGAAAATGCGCTTTGAAAACGGTTTTTTAGCCCGATTCAAAGCGCATTTCTTAATTCAAAGTCGTTTTCAGCCACAAATATCATCTACTCCGAAAAATTCTTCGTCTCCCCAACAATATAAATAGGCCTGTCCTTTAACTCCGCAAACAGAATAGCAATATAATTGCCAATGATCCCAACGATCAGGAACAGCACCGCAAACATAAAGCAGATCAGTACAATAGTGGTGGCATACCCGTTTGGCGTCCCTACCCTTGCCCAGCTCCATATGGTGTAAATCATCATGATGATCCCCAGAACGCCTGCGCCGCACCCTGCATAGATTCCAAGCTTCAGAGGCAGGTTGGAAAAGCACATGATGGTATTTAAGGAAAAGACCATCAGCTTTTTGATGCTGTATTTGCTTTCTCCTGCTACCCTGACTCCTGCCTCATATTCAATGGTTGTCCGGTTAAAACCGATGTTTTGCACATACCCGCGCAGGAAGCGGACCTTTTCCCTGTAATTGTCCTTCAGTACCTTGCCGGCCCGCCCGGATATCGCAAAAAAATCAGAAGCATTTGGCTCAAATTTCACATCAGAAAGTACGTTGATCAAATGGTAAAAGGCAGAAGAAGCAAAATTCTTAAACCACCCTGCGGACTCATTTTTTGTACGCACCATATTGATAACATCATAGCCGTCCTCAAACTTTCCGACGATTTCCGGCAAATATTGGGGAGGATGCTGTAAATCCGCATCCATGCAGACGACTCCATCTCCACTGCTGTAATCCAAACCGGCAATCATGGCCGCCTCATGGCCGAAGTTTCTGGAAAAGCTGATTACCTTTACCTTTTTATCCAGCCTGGACAAGTCGTCAAGAATCTTCATGGTGCCATCCTGGCTTCCGTCATTGACGAAAATCAGTTCATAGTCCCAGATCAGTTTATTTAAAATTCTGGCCGTTTCCTGATAGAACTGGTTTAGAGCCAGCTCCTCATTGTAGCATGATACCACGACCGATAATGTTTTTCCCATATTTGCCTCCTAATGAATCAAGGGGATATACTTGCATTTCCCGTTAATTCACAATCTCAAAGCTGAAAGGCATTTTTCTTTCAACCTTATGCTCCTCATACTATTGCTCTTCATTTGTTTCCTTTTTTATATAACATTGTTCAAACTCTGTCAATGCCTGAACCGAATTTTCGCTGTAATCCCCGTTCACATCCACCGCAGCCAAAAGGTTTCCGTTGTCATAGCATATGGGGATCAGCTTTCCCACTCCGATCAAATCCCTGACCAGGGTGTAGGAACGGTTCTCTTCTCCAGTATAGCCGGCCTGAACATAGACATAATCTGTTTTTGCATAATCCATGAATTCCACAAAATAATCCATTTTCTTTACCAGGGTCACATTTCCCCATACCCCTGTAATGTCGTCATAAGATTGGACGTTGCATGGAAATGCCAGCACATCCGGATGGTCTCCAATGGCAATGAGCCGGATTTCCGGGTCGGAGGCAAGAATATCCCATATCTCACCGTTTCCCTTTGATATCATATCCTGCCTGGCGGCCTCCTGATGGTCATAGTAGCCTTTATGATGAAATGACACAGGTGTAAAGCCAAGGCACCAATTCCAGCTGGTCATGGCCGTAAAAAATACGGAAAACATAAGCACCCAGACTCCGGCTCCTATGCCTCCCCGCCACACAGCCTTTTCCCTGGCCTCCGCTGCAGCCTTCAGGACATAGACCGTTGTAAGTACATAAAAAAGCATAAAATAGTTCCCGTCAACCTGGGTCAGCAGACCTAAGCTGATAAGATTGACCACTAAAAACGGCACATAGATGACCTTTAGGAAAACAGACAGCTGACAATTCTTTCCTCTATCCACATTCTTGCCGTAAAAACAGCTTACAATCCACAATAAGAGAAGAAAAAACAGCAGAAATCCACCCCAGGCAAGAATCACATGATCCATATCCTCTCCCACAGGACAAAAGAAAAACCCATGAAGCCGGTTTGCTAAGTGCACTGCTTTTTCCTTTGGGGACATTCCGGCGCTGTAATTAGGTATGCTGTTGACCATGAACGGGTACTTCAAGTGAAATCCTATCTTTGTAAGCAAGGAGGAGAACACTGAGGTAAGAGGAAGTCCTGTTAATACCAAAGTTCTTGCCCAGATTCCCCCTAAGGCCAGAAGCGAGCCTGCCATAACTGCCAGACCACCGCCATTACCCGCCTCCGCTCCGAACTTGGGAAACATGAACTTTCCTAACAGATACAAAAATCCCATTCCAAAAACAGCAGTGGAAAAGACCAGGGCCGTTGGTTTTAAGGTCAGGCTGAGAAAAAAGGCCGACGTCCCATATGCAAGGTAACGCCAGGACTTTCGCCCTGCTTTTATATAACACAGCAGATAATACACCATGATCTCCTGGACAAGCAGTGTGATGATATCGCTTTTGGCTGTGACCGCCATATTCATGATGCCTGGAACTCCTGACAGCAGGGCCGCTAAAAAGACCGCCTGCTCCCGTTTCATATAAAAACGGCCGATTTTGTAGCCCATAAAAAGAACTCCCAAAGACAGCCATAAATTGACTGAAGTTACAAAGCTGTAGGAAGGAAGCTGGGTCAGAGGCAGGGTCAAGACCTCAAAGCCTTTGGAATAGGTGTAAACGATCCCAATGGTTCCCAGATTTTCATAAATTCCATGGCCATTGTCCAGAATATACCGGGATCTGACTCCATACCACAGGCTGTCATAATCCACGGCAATATTTAACCGCCCAGCCTGAAGGCATACCATTGACAGGAGAAATGCCAGTAAAAAAATCTCTTTGCCACTGAAAGCTATACCATTCTCTCCCTCTCCATCGCCCAGACAGGACCTTCCGAAAAGAAGCAGGATTCCGCCGCTGCCAATGACAAATACGGTCAGGTGAGTGATGGAGCCAATGCCAACAGCCGACATAAGGCAAAACATGACCAAGAGAAAGACCGCGCCTGTGAGAAAGTCGGAAGCCAGCCCATCTGCCCTTGGTAACCTCCATAAGGATACCCGGAGAAAACGTCCAAAGAACAGGATATAGGCCAGATAAAGGCCGGAAACCAGAACCGGAAGAAAAGCTACGTGCGCCCACAAAAAGAGGGCCGTAATAAGGACCGCTGCTGTAAGCTTCTGCCTGTTCTTAGGGAATAAAAATCCACACAAACAGAAGGCAGCAAACAGCTCCGCCGTCTCTGCCATCATGGTCTTATATTCACTCTGGTTCATGATCCACTGAAAAACTTCCTGGTTTAAAATCTGATTCAAGGAATACAGGATTCCTGCCGCTGAAAAAACCATAAACAGCAGGACCCCAATCCCACGTTTCTGTGATCGGCCCATAAAAACCCCCGACTGTCATTTTGTATACGAATGAACCAATCGGATATACCTGCATATCCAATTAATTCATAAGCAAGGGGCTGAAAGACGTCTTTCTCTCAACCTTATCGTTTAAAGTCATTTCGGAACACGCTGTATCCGTTTTCCTTTAAAATCGTCAGCGCACTCCGTACCTTGGCCCCACTGTCTTCCAGGCTGCGCCTGTACTCAAATTCCTCCCGCAGCTGGTCATCGGTAGCTGTTTCAAAGTTCAGGGCCAATTCTGCCCTTTCTACATAGTTATTCCTGCGGTAAGGGGCCTTTTTTATCTCTGTGTAAGTGGTATAGCAGTTCCCTGCCAGAAACAGCACACAAGCCCCACAGGCGGCAATCTGAAGGAAAGGCTTACCCTTCTTCTTCCACTGTCTGGATAATAAGGCAAAGGTCAGTAAAATTCCAAGGATACCGGACTGGAACTGAAGGGCATACCTGGAGCTTAAGCCGTAATTTTCATTGAGAAATATCCACCTGGACAAAAGGATGAGCACGTGGTTCAGCCCTCCCGATAGGATGAGAATGACAGGAAGGACCGTTTTCTCATACAGACGGTACCGTAAATTTACCCACAGTGCAAGCAGATACAAAAGGATAACCAAAAAACCAAGGATCAGATAGGGAGCATTGGTCCGAAACATTTCCTCAGCCTGTTCTCCTCCTACCACCATGGAAGAAAAAGATTTCACGAAAAAGCGGAGGAAGAAACCGGGAGTATCCCGTAACTGGACAACCAGAGGAACGGTTGCCGAAGCCGCGTGGTCTTCTACTGCATAGGCATTGCTCCACAAGTACAGCAGAAGGGGGATCAGGGCGCAAAGGCCGTTTAAGCCCCATCTGTTTCTTGAATCACCCTTTTTTAACAGGAACATCAGGCCGCAGGCTAAAATTACTGTCACCGAATAGATTGCGCAGTACGGACCTGCCACCAGCAGTGTTGTTAAAAACGGAAGGAACAGGAGTTTTGCCCTGTCATATTTCTTTTCCTGTCCGCTCCATACCCGGTCCATCACCTCAAAATGGTAATAAAAGCAGGCAAAGGACAGGAAATGAGCCCAGCCGCTTCCATTGACCAGCATTTCCCACTTGTTAAGGCTGAAAAGTACTATCATTAAAGCCCCATACCAGCCAGGAGAAATCTTTCTGCGGCTGCAGTAGCTTCCCAGAGCCAGCCCGGAAAGCCCAAGGGCCAGAACGCCTAATACCCGGTCAAACATAATGTTGTATCCAAAAAAGGAGACATTAAGGATCCTTCCCAGATAATTGACCGGAATTCTGGTCAGGATATCCGGCACAAAGAACTTGGCCGGATTCCATACGTCAGGCAGATAACTGTTCACAAGGCGTACGTAATCAGAATAAATTCCGTCACAGGTGGCCGTAAAAATATACCAGAGGCAAAAAACGGTCCCCAAAAGAGGAAGCAGGCCATACAGATACTTTCGCTTCATGCATTTCACCTCTGCCCTTAATTTGCTGTTATGGAAGCAACGACGGAGAGATGCTTTTCTCCTCGTTGCTCCGCTGCATCCTCATAGAAAAAGTTACATTCAAAGGCCAGCTCCGTGACCTGAAGGGCCGGCGCGTCAATTTCAGCCGTAACCGTATTGGAAGTGATGGGAATAACCTGGCTTGCCCCTCCATTTACAGTCACAGTAATCTGCTCAAGGCCGGTAATGACGCCGGGATAATAGAATTTAAAACCGATCTTTCCTTCTTTCCCTGCCATAATCCGGACTTTGGCGCTTTCATCCAGCCAGCCGTCCTCATAGCAGCCATAGACCAGCTCAAATTTTAAGTTCCTGACAAAATCCGTCACATCCTGAAATGCATTATGGGCCGGGTCTTCCCTCAATATGAGCATGTTTGGAGTCACCAGTCCGATATCGTGGATGGACTGAATAAAAGTAACCTCGGTCCCCTCTGCCAGCCGTTCTTTATCAAAGGTTTTGAAAAAGGTCCTGGCAGTAAAATCGCTCATTTCATAAGAATTGCCGATGATGTAAATTTTCTTTCCGAATATCTCATTCTCATATTTGCCGAAAGTCTCTTCTGCCAGGGAGTTGTACCGCAGCTGGGAGGGCCAGTAATAAAGATTCTCGTATTTCCCCCGGTAAAAGCTTTCAACCGGAAGCATGAGAACACCGTAAAAAAGGAACAGGCCGCAGTATAAAAGTGGCTTGGCAAGCTTTGTTTTTACCTCCCCCTTCGGTACCGCCACACCACACATGTAAGCGGCAAACAGCCATGCTGCCGTCATGGAAACATAAATCCACCGGGTCTCCACCCGGATTGTGACGCTGGAAGAGCCTATGCACAGGGCGATGAATAAAAGAAACAGGCAGATCACAGGAAGACGTTTTTTCAGCTGTTCCCGCTCCCGTATAACGGTTATAAGAAAAATCACGGTCATAATAAGGAGAAGGAAGTCTGCAAACACGACAAGAACATGAACCCAGTAAGGCGATCTTCCCCAGCTAAGTCCATTTAAATGATCAGGGCCTGCATTGATCCCGAATACGTAAAGCACCTGGCTTAAAGAATACCGGAAGGTATCCGAAAGGCGGAAGGTATCCGCTACATCCGTTCCCCCTGTCCCTGCCGGAGAAATGCTTCCGATGGTAAGAAAACGAATCGCCTGAACCGCCAGGAACGCCCCGGTTATGCTAAGCCATGGCTTTGGACCTTTTTCCTTTTTCATGAGAAATGCGGCATAAAACAAGGGCAATAGTACCATGTAGCGTTCATGGATGAAGCAGACGGAAAAATACATTGCAGTTGCAGCCGGTACAAACCACTTTCTCTCCGCTTCATCAGTCAGATAGCGGTAGAGACAGTAGAAAATGCCAATGGCAGCCCACAGCGCCATGCTTTCCATCAGGCCGTATACCTGGCTGATCTGGTAATAGGACATCCGTGATAGCAGGTATAAAATCCCGCAAATAAAACCAATCAGTCTCCTGCCTGACAAACGCTTTCCAAACCGGTAAACCGTATAGGCAATGCAGGTGTTTAAAAGGATATTAAAGGGAACAAACCAACCGATTCGGTTCCCGAAAACCATCAGCTCCAGCCAGGCAGCCAGATAATAAACAAAACGGAACCGGGTGCTTCCCAGAGGAAATACAAATTCGCGGAAAGACTGTTCTCCGTAACAGGACCAAAGATATAAATCATCCATATAAAGCCCTTTTATCTCAATCCCCCTGTTTATGAAAAAAGCAAATCCCAGCAAAAGTGCGGCCGCGATGACCTCATCCTTCCACCCAGATATCCATTGTTTATCTTTCATCTCTAGCCCCTTTCTTATCTTAATCTTCGCACCTCTGCATCAGAGCTGCGGCCATAGTTCTAACTCAGCCCCCTATTTATAAAAGCGGGGGAGTCCCTGGCTATTTTAGTTAAAAGAACCGTTCCTCCAGCATCAGGCAGAGGGCATGGTATACCGGAAGGTGGAGTTCCTGTATTTTAAATGTCTCAGTTTCCGGAACCACCACAGTCACATCCGCTGCCATCTTTAAAAGGCCTCCGTCTTTTCCTGAAAGGCCAATGGTTTTCATGCCAATGGCTTTTGCTGCTGTTACGGCATACATAACATTTTTCGCATTGCCGGAGGTGGATATTCCTAAAAGCACATCCCCCTTCTTTCCGTATCCATAAGTCTGCTGCGCGTAGGTCAGTTCCCCGTCCACATCGTTTAAATATGCTGTAGAAAGGCCTGGATGACCGGTTAAAGCAATGGCCGGAAGACCACCCTGAAGCTTTTCTCCCAATTCTTTTCCAAGCTTTGGGTCTGCCTCTAAAAGTTTTCCGGCAAAATCTTCTGAAACGGCACGGCGTTTTACAAAGCCCTTCATCAATTCTCCCACGATATGCTCTGCATCCGCACAGCTTCCGCCGTTTCCGGCGATCAGCAGCTTTCCGCCGTTTTCATAGCAGGCTACAAGAATCTCGTAAGCTCCCCTGATTTGAGGTTTTACACAGGCCAGCACAGGGTAACGTTCTATCAGCTCTTCTAAATAGTTCATGGCTTCCATGTTTCTCACACTCCTTCTCTGTTCAGTATCCAGTCCGCAGCTTCTTTCATAGCAGGGGCATAGAAGTCAAAAGAATTCTTTTTCTCTGACTGGGTCAAATTGCCGTATAATTCTTTTCCATATCCGGTTCCTACCAAAACTGTGCCCACTCCGTATCTTCTTCCGGCTTCCGTATCCAGAAGCTTATCGCCGATCATATAAGAATGGGACTTGTCCACCTGAAAGCTTGTCTCCGCCATTTCAAACATTCCGGTTTCCGGTTTCCGGCAGTGACATTCCATCCGGTATTTTCCGATCCCATGAACGGGATGGTGGGGGCAGTAATAAAATCGGTCTATTGGGGCTCCTTCTTTTGAAAGGAGGCGGTTTAAATATTCATGGAGAGCTTTCACATCCTCTTCCCCATAATATCCTCTTGCCACTCCGGCCTGGTTGGTTACCACCACAAGCTTAAATCCCTGCTCCTTAAGCCGCCTTAAGGCTTCCGGCACCCCTGGAAGAATCACCAGATCCTCAGGCCGGTGCAAGTATTCCACTTCTTCGTTGATGGTTCCGTCCCGGTCTAAAAATATGATCCTGTCCATGGTTTTCCTCCTTCTTTAGACCTACACGTTAAAATGATATTCGCCTCCTGGTATGGTTACCCTTACCTCCTGGTAATCCCAACGTTTTTCGTCAGTGATCCACGCCTGGGCGCCGCGAAGTTCAAAGTTCCAGTCCGTAAGCTGTCCTCCGGCTGCCTCCATGCGCGCGGCCACTTTATGGCGTACATTATAAGGGCAGTACACCAGAAGGAATCCGCCTCCGCCGGCTCCTAAAAGCTTTCCTCCCAGAGCCCCTGCCTTTAACGCTTCCTCATAAAGTTCGTCAATATGAGGAGTGGAGATCTTGCTGCTCATGCGCTTCTTACTCTTCCAGCCGTAATCCAGAAGCTTTCCAAAGCTGTAGAGATTTCCTTTTAACAGCTCATCCTTCATGGCGTAAGCAAGTGCTTTTACCTCGCACATCGCATCAAAGGGATCCTTTTTTTCATAGTTCTTTACCTGATCCTTTATGATGTTGGCGGATACATGGATGTTTCCTGTATAGCAAAGGAGCAGATTGTATTGAAGCTCATGTATGATTTCTTTTTTTATGCGGAGAGGGTTGACAACCACATTGTTTCGGCCGTGGAATTCAATGAAGTTAAAGCCTCCGAAGGCAGCGGCATACTGGTCCTGATATCCGCCGTCGATCTTCAAGTCCTCTCTCTCCACCTGATAGGCTAAGTCTGCCATGGCATAGCTGTCCATTTCCACGCCTTTCCATTTAGCCATTGCCGTTAATAAGGCCACCATAACGGTGGAGGAAGTGCCAAGGCCTGATCCTGGAGGGGCATCGCACTGTAAGTACACCTCACAGCCCTGCTTGATATTCATTGCCTTTAATGCTGCTGTTACCAGATCCAGGCGTCCGTCATATACATAGTTTTCTTTTGTATTGTACTTGACCGTCATATCAAAGTCCAGGGAATGTACGATGATCTGGTCATCCTCTCTTGGTACGATGGAGCAATATGCGTACTTATTGATGGTGCTGCCGATGATGGCTCCTCCCTGCTCCACACAGAAGGGAACTACATCGGTTCCACCTCCGCCAAAGCTCACCCGCAGGGGAGCACGTCCTCTGATTACCATAAGTTCACTTCTCCTCTCCTCACATCTTCTGCAAACCGGTAATAATCTTCTGGAATTCCGATATCAATGAAATACCCGCCGCTTACAAGACCGCCCAGCTTTTTTCCCTCTGAAAGCCACTTTGGAATCATTTCCTGCTCCAGAGATACCTTTCCTTCAGGAATCTCGTCAAGCAGATCACGTCTGAGTAAGTAAATGCCGCCGTTAATGGTTCCCCTGCGCTTTTCCTCAGTTTTTTCATTAAAGGATGTAAGCCAGCCGTCTTTTAAAACAGCCTGTCCATAACGGGATACATCAGGCACCTCCCGGAGCACCAGAGCCATGTCCAGGTCCCGTTCTTTGCCAAGCTCCATAAGCCTGCTGTAGTCAATCCGGTAAAAGGTATCCGCATTTAATACAAGGAATCTGTCTGACTGTATTTGGGATCCTGCATTTTTAATGGCTCCTGCGGTTCCTAACAGCTCTTCTTCATATGCATAAGAAACCTGGATTCCCCATGCGGACCCGTCTTTGAAGTATTCTTCCACCATAGAGCCTTTATAGCCTACGGCAAAAATGATTGAGTCTACACCGTGGCGGACCAGCTCCAATACCACATATTCCATAAAAGGCTTGTCTCCGATCAGTGCCATTGGCTTTGGCCTGTCGCTCACCACGGAACGGAGCCGTGTGCCAAGGCCGCCTGCCAGTAAAACTGCCTGCATAACTGTATCCTCCTGACATCTTTTCTAATGGTTATTATAGCATGAGTCTGCGGTGCAGGCTCATTGCTTTCGTGGATAGTATAGCATATATCTTCTGCAACAATCCATAAAGATCATTTCTGCAAATTCCCTGCCCGGGCACGAAGCATGCCGCCCAGGCCATGAATGACCTTCCTTCCTCCTATTGCAAAAAGGACCGGAAGGACAATTCCCAGAACAAGATACAGCACATGAAGTTCCGGATAAGAATGAGGAAATCCCCCCTGATTTTCTGCAGGCTCCAGTATCATCTGGGCGTAGATCCGGTCACAGATCTTAAACGCCAGGAAATGGAGAGCCATGATATCAAAGGAATATTTTCCAAGCAGGGCCGCAGCCTTCCCTGCCTTTGGAACCTTCTGCAGGCATTTGGCAGCGTAGCAGCAAAGATAAATACCTGCTGCGGAAATGATATAAAAATTGACTCCTCCCGGTATCTGATTGGCGGACAACTCCACACTTTCCTCTGTAAACAACAGGAAATAATAGAAAAGTCCTGCACACAGAGCTGCACCATACCATGTCACATATTTTTCTATGGAGATCTTCCATGTCCGTACAGCATATCCGCCGTAATAAACCGGGATCACCAATAAGGCTGTCTGAAGGTGGTAATTTAGGAATATCTCCTTCCGGATGAGAGCTGCGCCAAAAAGACCTGCACCGATACAGAAAACCGCTGCTGCCCATGGACGGAAAGCAGCCGGAAGATAGTTCCGGCAGAACCAGAGGATGACCGAAAAGCCTGTTCCAGCCGCCAGCATAAGAGGCACGAACCACATGGCTCCTGACGGGACTTCCGGGCAGCGCAGGAACAGGGTATTTGTCATGGCAAGGATCGTCTCCTTTTTGCCGTAAGAATCGGACAGAAAAAGAAGATACTTTGAAAACAGGTTATGTAGTAAAACAAACAGGCCCCCATAGCAGAAATAGGGCACCCACATATTCTTTAACCTCCGTGCAAAAAAGTCAAAGGGGGCATCCCCGTAACGCTCTTCATTATACAGGTATCCTGAAATGAAAAAGAATATGGCCAGATGGTAATAATACACCGTCCGAATGGCGATCCCCAGATTTTGGGAATGACCAAACACGATGGAGACGATTCCGATCCCTTTTAAAATATCCCAGAACAGAAGCCGGTCTCTTTTTTTCTCTTCCATGTGATCCTCTTCCTTTCTTACTGCCTTCTCCTTAGTTCCTTTCTATCGATTCAAACGCGGCACGGCACCTCGCCCGGTTAAGCCGGGACGAGGTTATTTAAGGCTTTGCCGTTTAAAAATCTTCTCCTATTACATTCCAGGCTGCTTCTATGCTGTGGTATTTGCGTATATAATTCTGGGTTTCCAGACACATCTGCTTACACCGCCCAGTATCCTGATACAGGGAAACCACCTCTCCGGCAAAGGCTGCCGGCTCATCTCTCACCACCATGACCTTCTCTGCCTCAGGGATTCCCTCTGCACCGATGGATGTGGTAACGACCGGAGCACCGTTATATAAGGCTTCGATGACTTTTCCCTTTACACCGGCACCGTAACGCAGAGGCACCACCACAACCCGGCAGTTTAAATAAAGACTTGCCAGTTCTTCTTCTGATACAAATCCCTTTACAATGATTCCGCTGCCCGGCTGCTCCAGAGCCTTAATCTCATCTGTTACCCTGGAGCCCACGATGTAGAAATTGACAGAAAGCTGTTTCCTGATTAAAGGGAATATTTCCTGTGCAAACCACAAAACTGCATCTGCGTTAGGCGGATGGGCAAATCCTCCAACAAACAAGAGTCCTTCCCTCTTCTCAAAGTCATCGGGAATATGGTTTAAGAACTTTTCGTAAACATAGGCTACAATGGCTTTCACATGGATAGAAGGCTCTATCTCATGAATGGCCTCCCGTTCCACATAGGAGGGATAATAGGATACCGCAGCCTTTCTCATAAGGCGAAGCTCCACGGATTTCCAATACTCAGAGGACTCCCTCTTCTTAGGATCCCCGGTCAGCTCATACTCTCTGCCTTCCCTTAAGAAATGCAGATCATGCCCATAATAAATCATCTTAATGTTTGTTTTATCCTTGATAAAATCCACATACTTGGTTGCTATATGAGGACGGTTCAAATAAGCTACCTTAATATCATTTCCATGCTCTTTTAACCAGTCCCATATCTTTACCTGGTATTCCCTGCCGTAAAGGATCTCAATTCCCATCTGCTGTAACGCGGTGGAATAGGGTTCTTCATGAAGGAAATTATCTCCCAGAAATTTTACCACATAGCCCTTTTCCAGGAACATCTTCAAATACTGGAAGGTGGTCTTTGAGCCTGCATCCCGGTCATAGGTGGGAACATAGTGGTCCACTACCAGAATAATATCCTTGCCCTGGCTTCTCTCCCTGGCCCGGAATACGTCGGGATTTCCGTTGTTTTCACTCTGCAGCTTAAATTCAGCCGCCCACTTTTCCCTTAACTTAAGGCCATTTTCCACCTGATACCGTTTAAGGCCTGAGCCGTTGACATCCGTTCCGTTGGAAACGCCCTCAAAATGAATGACCTTGGATAGAGGCTGGTAAACCACCCGAAGGCCCGCCTTGCGTACCTCAAAGGCAAGGTCAGAGTCCTCACAGTAGGCTGGGGCAAAACGGTCATCAAATCCGCCGATCCGTTTCCATAAGTCATTGGAAAGAAGGATAGCAGCACCGGATATATAGTCCACATCTTTTACATAGTTGTATTCCGCCTTATCCGGATCGTCAAGACGTCCGTAATTCCAGCCGGAACCGTCACGGAATATGATTCCTCCTGCTTCCTGCAGGCGTCCGTCAGGATAAACCAGCTTGGATCCCACCATGCCGATGGTTGGGTCTGATTCGATTAAGTTTACCAGGCTGCTCAGCCACCCTTCTGTTACCTGGGTGTCATTGTTTAAGAACATGACATATTTTCCTCTGGCAGCTTTGGCTGCCTGGTTGCAGTTCCGCAAAAAACCCTGGTTGGTCTCATTGCGGCATATGACCACGTTTTCCGTGAATTTTGAAAGCTCGGCCGTTGCATCCGTAGAAACATCGTCCGCTATAATGACCTCATACACCACGTCCCTGGTATGCTCCAAAATAGACGCAAGACAGGCATAGGTATAATGGATCTGATTGTAGACCGGGATTATGATGGATACCATGGGATGGCCCTCTTTTATAAAACGGAGCTTTCCATGAGTCCGGTAGGCATCTCCAATCTTCATATCCCCTTCGATCAGGTTCCTTCCTTCCTCTGTTGTATAGAGGCGGAAGGATTTAAGCGGATGAAATACCGTATCCTTGGCGTAGAACAGCAGCTTCCGCTTTCTGGTCCCCTTGGGGAACCTTTGGTTAAAGATTCTTCCCAGCTTTCTTCTGGCGCGGAAGGTCAATGCCTCATGTCCCCGAAGCCAGGAGATCATTTCCCTCATATCATCACAATCCGTCCGGAGCGTCTGAATGATCATTTCCTGGTTGGTCACATGATTGTCGGTCAAGCGCTTCTCCTCCTGCTGCCTGGTGATGAGCACATCCTTTTCCCGTATCTCCATTTCCATCTGGGAAAGGCGTTCCTTTGTCTCATCGATCACCTGGGACAAATCATACATATCCTCAGGCAAGGCATGGGTTTCCTGCATGTAATTGACCAGATAGATCTGCTGGTTCTCTCCATGGACATATTCCTGGAAGCAGCGTTCCATCTCAGCATATGTTGGGATTCGGTCTGCCTCAACACCGAATTCTTCCATAAAGGTTTCCATGGAATCATAGGATAAAAGGCTTTTATATTGCTGGTAAAAGTAATAAAGAACCCTGAATTTTATAAAAGTGACCGGAACCGGGAAGGAAAATACCCATTCATAGTCCAGGAGATAAGGACCATCCTCAGTCATCATGATGTTCTCAAAAAGACAGTCAATGTTGGAGGTTTTAAACGCCCAGTCTTTTTTTATGATTTCATCTGCCTCAGCAAGCTTACCGAACACCTCTTCAAATTCAGCCATAATGGTAAAGGGAATGATGCAGTTTTCTTTCACGCCAAGGATCAGGGAAAGTGCGTCTTCCATTTGGGATACGGGAATCTTCCCATTACTGATCTCCCTTCCCAATAGCTCGGAAAGGGTCTGTCCCTTAAGGAAATCAAAACGGGCAGTCTTTTCATCCGGACTTATGGAAACCCCGGTGACCTTAAGCCCCTGGCTTTGGGAAGCAAGGCTTTTATATTTTTCCTCAAGGGATTTTATATGCGCAACACCCTCAGGCCTTAAGGCTGACTTTTCTACAAAAGGACAGCCGTTCTCTTCCACCAGACTGGTGCGGATCTGGAACGCATCCCTGCGGGTCTTGTTGTATTTCACAAAGTTAATTTTTTTCATAACGGCTCCAAATGGTTAAAAATGAATTGGCAAATGTCTCAAACTGTTTTCCTTCACATACCTCATCAAACATCTTTCCTAAATCAAACCTCAGATATTTGGGATAATCATAGGCAAGAATGGCATGAGTCAGATCTCCCTTGCCCGGCAGGTACTCATCGGAATACATAGTCACCGGCAAACGGTAATCCGGCATGGGATAATAGAATTCTGCCTTTCCCTGCTGTCCGTTTTCTCCGCACAAAAGCTCTAAGACCTCTGTCCTTGAAAGGCGGTCCCTGTCAGGAACCGCACCGGCCTGATATTTAAGGCCCAAGCGGTTGCATATGGAAAGAATCAGCTTTCCTTCCGGCTTTAAAAGGGATTTTGCTTTTTTTATATGCTTGTCATAGGGCGGCCTTAAGGACCCCACCATCACTACATAATCAAAGCCTTCCTCTTCAAAGGAATCTAATTCCCCTGTTATATACCGGATGTTTTCCTGTTTTTCGTTGCGCAGACGGTTGACCGACAGATTATTGCGGTCAGGGTCAAGAACGGTTACCTGTCTGACCCGCCTGCTGTATAGGCCGGTCAGGGCGCCATAGTCGGACCCTATCTGCAGTAGGGAAGCCGCCTCATCAAATTCATACCACTCCAGCAGGTTCTCACGTATATCGGATAATGCATACAGGTAATCCAGGTTTGGATTTTCCTGCAGCAGCTTTTTTGTATCCCCATCATATTTTAAAAACAGCTTCTTAAGTTCAGGGCTGATATCATTCATGGACGTTTCCTCCTCACTCTCCTGCCCGGTAAAGCTTTAAGCTTACTTCCGGTTCCATATCATAAATACCTACCGTATTTTTATTGGAAATGACCGTAATGTTTGCGATGTCATACAGGCGGTGGTAAACTACATGCTCTCCGTTTTCAAATCCCGTGCAGCTCATGGAAAGAAGATACTCCCCTCCCTGAAGGGTCATTTTCTGGTTAAATTCCACCTCATATTCATCGCCTTTTCCCACGGCCTGCACATCAGAGGCCTCGTACATGGTGTTGGTGCCGGTTAAATCGGCCCCCCGCTTATCTTTGATGGTATAGGTGAAGATCGGCGTCTCGATTTGGGTATGAAAATGGATCCGCTCCTTAATGGTAAAGTACTCCCCTTTAAGAAGGAGATTGGTCACATTTCCTCTTTCGTCCAGAAGCCCGAAATCCACGATCTCCGCTCTCTTGTCGCCGTATTCGGTACGGCTTGGGTTGATCGTCAGCTTTTCCTTCATAAGCCCTTCCTGGCGGGAGTTTTTAGACTGCGCCAGAACAGATGCCTGTTCCCCGGAAAAGTCGCTTAATATGCCGCTTCGTATCTCTTCCAGTTCTTCTCCAAGGTCGTCCATCTGATTTGCCAGGATCTTTTTATAGAGATCCACCATCTTTCCAGGCTCTCCCTCAGCAATAAAATTACCTTTGTTTAATACTACTACACGGTCACAATATTTGATGATTGCTCCCATATCATGAGTGACCATTAATATGGTGGTCCCGTTCCGGCGGATTTCTTCCATGCGGCGGTAGCATTTGGCCTGGAAAAATACGTCTCCAACGGATAAGGCCTCGTCAACGATAAGGATTTCAGGCTCCACGTTGATTGCCAGCGCAAATGCCAGACGGACGAACATACCGCTTGAGTAGGTCTTTACAGGCTGGTACACAAAATCTCCGATGTCTGCGAAATCCAGGATGTCCTGAAGCTTCCCCTCCATCTCTTTTTTGGAGAAGCCCATCATGGTGCCATTCATGTAAATGTTTTCGATTCCGGTATAATCCATATTAAATCCGGCTCCCAGCTCCAAAAGGGCGGAAATTACTCCGTTTACCTCTAAACTGCCTGAGGTGGGCGTAAGGACTCCGGTAATGATTTTCAGTATGGTGGACTTGCCCGATCCATTGGTTCCGATGATCCCCACGGTTTGTCCTTTTTCCACATCAAAAGAAATGCCGTTTAAGGCATAGAAATCCCTGTGGTAATTTTTGTGGGTCACGCTTAAAGCCTCTTTTAAACGGTCAACAGGCTTTTCGTATAGTTTATATATTTTTGTTACATTATTAACGGTTATTGCTTTGTTGTTACTTTCTACGGACATTGAATCCTCCATGTTACATTAAATTATCCCACAGGTCCGCAGTGCAGCCTGCAAAACTGAAAGTTTTGCAGGCTCACGGGCATTCGCCCTATGAAATATTCCACAAAATAATTTTCTTATGTGCGAGCACAACGAAAATTACTTTATGTCATATTTCGCACTGCTCATTGCTTTCGTGAAGGTTACAGCACATCGGAAAAGTGCGGGCGGAGCTTTTTAAATACTTTCAGCCCTATAAGCATCAGGACAATGGTCACTGACCAGAAATAAAGTCCCAGGGTGGGCCGTTCTGTCAGCCAGTTTCCGGTCAGCATGCTGTCCCGGTATCCGGCCACGATATAATAAAAGGGATTTAACTTAAGCAGGACCGGCAGCCAGGATGGAATTGACGGAAACATCTCCGGCGCCCACATAATCGGCACCATCCACATACCAAACTGCAGGCAGATCCCTATGATCTGAGCCATATCCTTGAAAAACACATGAATGGCACTGGTAAAATACGCAATGGCTAAAGAAAGCATGGAGCTTGCAAAGGAATAATACAGGATCTGTATCCAGCTTGCCTTTGGAAAATAGCCATAGCAGAAAAACACCAGGATCATGATGATTGCAAAAATGCCATGTACCATCATGCAGGAAATCATCTTGATGACCGGAAGGATCTCCACCCGGAATACCACCTTTTTTACCAGATAATTATACTCCTGAAGACAGCCCGTCCCCATGTTCAGCACCTCGCTGAAATAAAACCAGGGCACAATGCCAGGAATCAGCCAAAGTACATAAGGATATTCCGGGACAGGAGGCACGCTTTTAAAGCCCATCTGGAATACGAAAAAATATACCAGTACCGTTGCCATAGGCTGCAAAAACATCCATGCGATCCCAAAATAGGAACCTACAAACCGTTTTTTAAAATCCGCCTTTGACAGATCCAGAATAAGCTTTCTCTTTGCAATTATTTCTTTTATTAAGGAAACCAGATAATTCATGGTTTTCTCCTCTCACTAAAATTTGAAGGTATCCCGGATTCCGCTCCACTTTTGATCTTTATCAGAAATGATCAGTTCCATACCTTCCTCGATCGGCCAGTCAATGCCGATTACCGGATCGCTCCACAAAATTCCGCCTTCATCGCCTGGGTGATAGAAATCGGTACATTTATATGCGAATTCTGCCTCATCAGACAAAACTAAAAATCCATGGGCAAAGCCTTCCGGAATATAGAACTGCTTTTTATTTTCCGCAGACAGCTCCACACCAAACCATTTTCCATAGGTTTCAGAAGCGGAACGCAGGTCCACTGCCACGTCAAACACCGTTCCTCTTACAACACGCACCAGCTTTCCCTGTGGAAACTGTTTCTGGAAATGAAGGCCCCGCAGCACGCCTCTTACGGACATGGACTGGTTGTCCTGTACAAAAACCATGTCAAGTCCGGCTTCCTTAAAATCATTCTGATTATAGGTTTCCATGAAATATCCTCTGGAATCGTGAAATACCGCAGGCTCAATGACATAAAGTCCTTCTATTCCGCAAGTTGTTACTTTTATCTTTCCCATAATTTATGCTCCTTTAACTTTAAAAACATTCTTTTACTTGTAGCATTCTACCACAAGTTTGACCAGATTTCTATATATAGGGGGATTTTTATTTAAATAAGACGCTTATTGGCAGGAGAATCCAGAGATAACAAAATGCGGAAAATGTCTTATAAGGGAAATGAAAAAATGCTGCCTCTTATACGTATGTACAAGATAACAGCATTTTTAAATACACTTTATTGATGTCAATACCGGACAGTCTGGTGGCCTTCTCATTTCCGCCCACAGCATAAAAATACCTGCCTGTAGTGGTCTTGGAAGAAATATAACTGTAAATCCCAATGATCGGGGTCACCGTAAGAAGCCGTCCCCATAAGAAAATAACTTTTATTACTTTAACTGGTCTTCCGTGTAATATCCTGAAGTAATTAGCATATCCTTATAGTTATCAACCGTTACAACCACCGGGTCGCACAGATAGGAAGGGATAATTTCGGTTCCGTTGTCATAAGATTTGGTATCATTGATCTCTGCTTCTCCGCCCTGCATAACGGAATCCACCATTTTTACCACCTGGGATACCTGGGTCTGGACATCATTGCTTGCATACTGTAAATCCACTTTATATCCGGCGTCTTCCAGTTCCTTCTTCATATTGGTCCCATCCTGGTTCCACCGCTGCAGATCCTTGGTGGCATGGCAACTCCGACTAAGGTCCCCTTCCCCTTTGCTTCTTTGGTTTCCTCTGTCTGGGTCTTATCCGCCTTGGCGGCTTCTGTGGCGGCCACCACACTTGTCTGGGTCTCTTTGTTCTCCGGTGCGGAACCTGTAGAACTGGAACAACCGGAAAGCATTCCTGCCGTTAAGGCAAAGGTCATTGCCGCTGCTAAAAATTTTCGTTTCATGTTTTCTCCTCCTTCAATATTGGTTTTGCTGACGGCTTTATCTTATCACGGACAGAACAGGACTTGTTTATGAACCATTAGCACAGATTTATCCAAATTAAAAAAGCCCTGAACGGTCAGGACTTTTTCACGGCAAGAAAATGCTACTGCTATTTCACATTCAGATATACATCTAAAAGCTGACAAGGCATCCGGTGACGGCAGGGAGGAACAAACTAAGACTTAAGGTTGCAATTTTTCAGGCATCTTGTTAAAATTGTATTGGTAACCGTTTCTCTTATATATATCTCAGACAGGCATTTTATCTCTCATTGAAAAGATATGGTGGTTAAATGGAAATCAGAAGATTATCTTATTTTGTTTCAGTTGTAAAACATAAGAATTTTACAAAAGCTGCCCAGGAACACCACATGGTGCAAACAGCAATGAGCAGGCAGATTGCAGCCATCGAAGAAGAACTGGGAGTTGTTTTGTTAAAACGCAATAACAGAACTGTTTTGCTTACACCTGCCGGGGAAGTTTTTTACAGCAAAGCTTTAAAGATTATAGAACTGTACAACGAGATGATTTTTCAAACCCAAAAGACGGCTAAGCTCCATCCCAGGGTATTGGAAATTGGCTTTGGCCATTATGAACATATTATCATAGCACAGGTAGTTTCTGAGTTTAAGGCCCTTTATCCGGATATTGATGTTCTGGTTGCCAAGCATAGCTATAGTGACCTTATAACATACTTACAGGCCGGAAAATTAGATATAGTCTTTACGCTTCCCTTTAGTCCCGCTTTTGTATCACTGGATGAGACCGTGGTAAAGCAGGTTTTTCCTTCTACTATGTATATCATTGCAAATAAAAAGCATCCCCTTGCCCAGTTTGATACCATATCAGCAGATTCACTGAATGAATGTACATTAATTACTTTAAGTGAAGATTCAGGACCTTGCTCTCTGGAGGTTTTAAGACAATTTACGATGACGGCCGGCCTTAACATTAAAAATTTCATTAATGCCAATAGCTTGGAATCCCAGATATTAATGGTAGAATCCGGACTGGGTGTGGCATTCTTACCGAGTATTTGCATCAAGCATTTAACACCGAATGTGAAAGCCATTAATTTAAAGGATTTTGATCCCGGGAATTTTGTCGCCATGTACCAGAAATCCAATGAAAATCCTTTTATAAAAATTTTTCTTCAATTGGCTTCTTTAAAAGACAGTTAGCAAATGGTTAAAGAAAAAGGGATATTGCCTGACTAACCTGGGTTAGTTTTGCAATATCCCTTTCAATTTTTTTGCCTTTTATTCTTCCGGTTTTTTAGTCAGGGCTATGCCCACACACAGAAACAATCCCCCCCATATAAAAGAACAGCCAACAATCATCATAGTCAATGCAAATGGATTCATAGTAATTTCCCCTTGTCAAATGAATTATTAATCTATAAGTTATTCAAGAGCAGCCTGCCATGGGCGTTTACAGAATACAATGGCAACACCGATCATGAGTACAACTGTTCCCCAGCCAAACACAATATTTGATATCAGTGTAACAGAATCCATACCAAACATCTTCATAATACCGGACACAAAATTTGTAATAACTGTAATTCCCAACAATATGGGGGTAAAGTATTTTAGTAAGTAATCCCACCATTTACCGACCTTGAAGTCAGAATATTGGTTTGCATCTTCTCTGAGTTTCTCCGTACCATAAATGTAACTGATTGCAACAACTTCCACCAGGCCAAGAGTGGCGATCACATAGTTTGCCACGTAAGAATCTACAAGGTCCAGAATATAGTTAAATCCACAGTATGTAGCAAAGGTTGCACTTCCGATAAAACCAGCGATGGATATGATGTTGGTTAATTTTTTACGTGAAATCTTAAATTTATCCAAGGCTGAGGTATTAAATGCCTCAAGCATAGAAATGCTGGAGGAAATACCGGCAATAAATAAGCAGAAGAAAAATAAAAATCCTAAAATGCCCTGAACCACAATATTGGATGACATGGTTGAAATTGCGATAGGAAATGCGATAAAAGCAACTCCGGCTCCGGTTCCAAAGGAATCAAAAGAAACTCCCTGTTTATTGACCAAAAATCCCAGGGTTGAAAATACGGTAATCCCTGCAATAATGTCAAAAGAGCTGTTTGACAGTACGGTAATAAATGAGTTATTTACGATATCCTGCTCTTCTCCCAGATATGAGCCGTAAGCAATCATAACGCCAACTGCAAGCGTGGTGGAAAAAAACACCTGCGCATATGCTGCGACCCATATACTGGGATTTAAAATTTTAGAAAAATCCGGTGTAAATAATGCATTTAACCCGATTGCAGCACCCTCCAGCCTCATGGAGTTAATCATAAAAACTATCATCAGAATCATAAGCAGGGGAGTGAATATCTTTGAGGCTTTTTCAATTCCTCCTGAAATTCCCTGCCGGACGATGGCCCAGTTGCAAAACCATACGACAACCACAGCGCCTAACATATAAAGGCTGATGCCGCTTGAAAAGTCGAAAGCATTCTGGGCCTGCCCGGTAATAACGCCTAACAGTGGTCCTGGATTGCTCATCCAGTTTACTATGCCGAAAGCATGACCTATACAGTAAATCATAAAGACAACAGATATGGATATGATGGTGCTGTAAAACATCATAACAACGATGGGTACCATAACCTGAACCCAGCCAATAATCTCTAACTTCTTCTTAAGCCTGGCAAATGCCTTTGTTGAACCGCCTCGTATTCTCCGACCATAGGTGTATTCCATGATCATTAAAGGAACGGCACATGTAACAATCGCTACAAAGTATGGGAGGAAAAATGCTCCACCTCCATTTTTATAAGCCTGAAACGGAAATCTCCATAAATTACCTAGTCCTACTGCAGCCCCTATTGCTGCGAATAAAAAGCCTGTTCTGCTGTTCCATTGATCTCGCATAGTAAAATACCCCCTATTGTCGGATATATTCTTAATATTCGATGGGTTCCAAAGATGCCTGGAAGTGACGTAAAATCGGCGGCTCCCAGGTGATGCGGTATCCCCGCTTGATTTCGGACGCTCTTTCCTTGATTGCGATTAATGCATCAGCCATGATGTCAATATGTGCCTGTGTATAAACGCGGCGCGGAATCGCAAAGCGTGTAAATTCAAACTCAGAATGAAGCTGCTCTCCGGTATCAGGATCGTTGCCCAGCATAAAGGAGCCTATGTCACAGGTACGGATCCCAGCCTCTTTATAAAGCTCGATTGCAAGCACCTGTGCAGGGAATTCATTATATGGAATGTGAGGGAAAAATGCTGCCGCATCCACAAAGACTCCATGACCGCCCACCGGTGACTGGTAAGCAATTCCTGCATCGTCTAATTTAGCTGCCAGATATTCCATCTGACCGATGCGGTATCTTAAAAAGTTTTCGTCGATTCCTTCGTAAAGTCCAATTGCCAGGGCTTCAAGATCACGTCCGGAAAGTCCTCCGTAAGTAAAGAATCCTTCGTATGAAATACAGTTGGCTTTTATTTTTAATATAATTGGTGAATTCCCGTCTTTTATTCCAATCAGACCACCGATGTTTACAATTGTATCCTTTTTTGCGGACATTGTAAACATATCACCATAGCTGAATATTTTCCTGACAATTTCTTTTATGGACATATTTTTGCATTCTTCTTCCCGCTGCTTTAGGAAAAAGGCATTTTCAGCATATCTGGCGGCATCAATATTAAGAGGAATATTATACTTTTTACATATCTCTGATACCTCTCTCATGTTTGCCATGGATACCGGCTGGCCTCCTGCTGAATTGTTAGTAATAGTCATTACAACAAGACCAACATTTTCAGCGCCCAGTTCATTGATTAATTTTTCAAGTTTAACAACATCCATGTTGCCTTTAAAAGGAGCTCTTATGGAAGGATTTTTTGCTTCCTCTACCACACAGTCAATGGCTCTGGCCCCAGCCAGCTCTACGTGGGCTCTTGTTGTATCAAAAAACATATTGGAAATGGCAAATTTACCTTTGGAAAGGAAAATAGGAAAAAGCACCTTTTCGCCGGCACGGCCCTGGTGAACCGGTTGTATAAAATCATAACCGAATATGTCTTTGCCTGCATCAAATAATTTATAGTAACTGGATGAACCGGCGTATGCTTCATCGCCTCTCATAACTCCTGCCCATTGGCCATCACTCATAGCATTGGTTCCGCTATCGGTTAAAAGGTCAATATAGACATCTTCGCCCTTTAGGCTAAATAAATTAAACTTAGCCTCTTTGATTTTTTCGATACGTTCCTCTTGAGTTAACATTTTAATACGTTCTACCATTTTAATTCTGAACGGTTCCGGAATATACTTTACAGCCATGTTTTTCTCTCTCCTTTTTATTTTTTATGTGTATTTTAAATATAATCTTATTTTAATACAGCTTAATCCTTTTGTAAAATGACTAAAAAAAGTGGCATCACAACAATTTTATTATGATATATGTCCAACAAGCCGATGACCATCACGATCATTAAAATCACAGTGCTTATGACCTCCAGATACTGAAGGGCCGCCTGCAGGGTCTGATAGCTGGCGGAATTATTTTTAAACTGCCGGCTGTTTAAGACCGAAATGTCACGGTTGATGAACCGGTAAAGCTTTAGGGCGGATTCGTAGGAGCTTTTGTATTTTTCCACATTCTGCCCGCGCTTTGCCTGTACTGTTTCATCTGTAACAGCCAGATAGCTGTCCAACATGTTGCGGATGTTTTTTTCCAGGATCTGAATCTGATTATCAGTTACAGTAACATTAAGTCCCTCTAACAGCTTCCTGTAATCCTGTTCAGCCCGGTAATAATTGGTTAAGGACTCGGAATCCTTTACCTGCAAGTATTTGTACATGAAATTCTGCACATCGGAAAGGACCTCCGACAGCTCATTAAGGTTCACATTGCTTATGTATACAGAATTCATACGCTCTACCATCTGTTTGATCTGGGTCTTACCTACACTGTTATAATCGATAACCGCCTGATACACTGCCTCCGTATCCACTTCATCCATGCAGACAATGATGTCCGCAGGACCCTGGGGATTCTGGAATAAATTGCTCACTATTTCCTCGGCTTCAAATGCCTGGCCGGATGGGATCTTGATCTCTTCCACCTTAATACGGTTCACAGTTTCTTTTGAAGTGACCATCCGGTTGTTGATCTGATTAAAAATCTGGGACTGGTTGCTGTCAATGGAATTGATCCCAACGTAGCTTTTCCGGTCCGTGACAGGTGCATCGTTTAATATGGTTGACACAGGTCATGAAGAAAAAATAAACGGAAAGCAGTCCGGTTTTTACCGGACTGACAGAAAGGTTGTAGCAGATAGCTGATCATTTTAAATATTTAAAAATAGTTCTTGCAAATCATTTTTAATGGATCTATCCTTTATTTTAAGGATATCCTTTATCACTTAACGGAGGAAATTATATGAATCAGGAAAAAATTAATGAACTTGAAAAGACGATAAGCAGTGACTATAGCAATATCGCAGGCATTGTTGTACAAAAAAACGGCATAAAACTATATGAAAACTACTTTAATGGATATACAGCCCATAACGACCTTCATATATATTCGGTGACCAAGAGCGTTTTTTCCGCATTAATTGGTATCGCAATTAATAAAGGTCATATTAAAAGTGTGGATCAGAAGGTATTGGACTTTTTCCCGGATTACACTGTTAAGACAGGTGAAAAAACAATACAGAGTGTTACACTTAAAAATTTGCTTACCATGACGGCCTCATATAAATATGAGTCTGAGCCATACGAGGAGTTTTTCGCAAGCGATAACTGGGTAAAAGCTGCCCTTGATTTACTGGGAGGCGAAAAACATACAGGAGAATTTATGTATTCTGCCATCATAGGAACCCATATCCTGTCAGGTATTCTTGTAAAAGCGACGGGCCAGCCAGTGCTTGATTTCGCTGCGGAACATTTATTCTCGCCACTGGGAATCAATGTTCCCCAGAATGTGGTGCTGGGGAATAAAGAGGAGCATATCGCCATTATGAATGATAAAAATACCAGTGGCTGGGTTGTTGACCCGCAAGGGATAAATACGGCAAGCTGGGGCCTTTTCCTGACGCCTGGGGATATGGCAAAAATAGGCCAATTGTACCTAAATGGTGGAACATGGGAAAGGAAACAAATTATACCGGAAAAATGGATAGAAGTAAGCACAAAGGAGCACATCAGACTGAATCGGCTGTCTTATGGCTACCTGTGGTGGATTATTAATGATAAAGAGCATATCTATGCAGCCTTGGGAGACGGGGGAAACGTAATCTACGTCAATACAAAGAAAAAAATGGTCGTTTCTATCGCTTCTCTATTTACACCGGACCCTAAGGACAGGATAGGGTTTATTATGGAGCACATTGAACCAATATTTGAGGATTGAGTATGACGAATCTCCATTTGCCACATGATAAATTGATTCATTTGCAATATCCATGTAATATAAAAATAGGCTCAAAGCATATCTTGAGCCTATTTTTTGCATTTTTATGGAGTATATAAAAGCACTGGATATTTATGATCAATATACAGTGCTCTTATCCCATCATGAATTTTTTAACAACAGGACAGCCGGCTTTAACCGGGCTGCTTTTCTCATTGTTTTATCTTTCCTTTTTCCAATATTCCCTGTTCATGGTAAAGCTAAAGACCAGCCACTTTGGCAGACTGCGATACCGTTTTCCCATAAGATATCCCATGTATTTAAAACCGCTTTTTACAATCACTGCGGGAACAAGCCATGGCTTCCCTTCCTTTACAAGCCAGGCACAGGTCTTTTTCACAAGCCGGATTCCCTCACCTTCCGAGCGGATTCCCTCAAACACCTCCGGGTGGTCCGCCTGGGATACCGCAAGGTCAAAATTCCTCTTAAACTGGGCTATGCAGCCATAATTATGGGAATGGTACACTTTTGCCCCGGCTGCGTAGGCAACTGCCTCTCCCCGGTGTCTTACCGCATTTCCCGCATAAATCATGTCCTCATTAAAAATAGTCCGCCTGATAAATCCGCCTGCCTCTAAAAATGCGGCCCGGTCATAGGCACAGCAGACATTGGAGGCAAAAAAGGTCTTGATTCCCAGCTCCTTTAAATCCTTCCCTGTCTTTACCCTGCTTTGCTCCGGGTAATTAAAGGACCGGGTATACTGCTCTGCCAGGGCACAGTCAGGATTGGGAAGCTGTCTTCCATAGGCCATGACCACCTTTTCTCCGCCCTTTCCAGTCTGGTCAAGGCCCCTTACAAGCGCCCCTATTAAATTTCCATCAGCCGGAACCGCATCATCGGTCATAAATACCATGATATCCGCCTCAGAATAACCGGCTCCCTGGTTCCTGGTGCCGCCATGGTCAAATTCCTCTTTTGTCACATGATGTACTTCCAGATTAGGGACCCAGCCATATTCCTCTTCCTTCCAATAAGACCGTTCCGTGTTCATGACGATGATCCGACGGATAGGGTATGACTGTTCTCCCAGACGTTTCAGCAAAAGCTTTAACTTCTCATCCGGCTTATATACGGGAATGATCACATCAACGGTCTTTTCCTGCCTTTTTTCTTCCATTGTAAATTCCTACCTTCCAGTTAAATACTCCGTAGCAAGCCGCGGAGTATTTATCCCCGCGGGCAGCCTCCAAGTCCAGGCAAGCCTGACTTTGGCTAATTGCCTTTCCGTATATCAATAGCGCAGACACGCTGTGGAACAGATGCGTATCAGAGCATAAATGCTCACAAAGCATTCCAGATACCATGCGCTTTTCCTTAAATCCAAGTTGATCACCAGGCGTTTGTCAAATACCACCAGCAGCACAAGGGGAAGCAGAGGAATAAAATACCGTCCCTGTACGCCTGTTATATAGGTAAGCTCCCTTGGCGTCCAGCCTAAAAGCATGGAAGCCAGAACCAGACAGGCGCTTAAAAACACCAGAAAAACCATCCAAAGCTTCTGTCCGCCTGACAAGGGGGACTCTTCCCCTTCCCTCCTTATCACACTGACAAAGAGCACATACCACAGGATCGAAAGGCAGAAAGGAGGCACCGTCAGATTAGGATCCAAATTGCCCAGAAATCCTCCCAGCATGGTGGTCAGATAATAATCAAACTGAGTCACAAGGGTCTCATAATATACCCGAAAAATACGATAGGGGTGCTCCCACACATCCTGAAGCGTATACCCTGCCGCTTCACTCCAGCCCACATAGCTTTCTGTAGTAGTCGCCCACGCAGAAAGGACCAGACGGTTTACCAGGTACACTGCCAGGAGGACAGCGGTTATGACACCTATAACAGAGATCCAGTAATCCTTTTTGGACTTGAATTTAGAAGAAGGAATAAACAGGCAGATCCCGGCTACCGGCAGATAAACGATTTTCCCTGGTTCCAGAAGAATCAGCAAAAGGGCCAGCAGAACCGTATCCTTTACGGTCACCTTCTCCTTCTCAAAGGCCAGGTAAAAACACCAGGCCAGAAACAGCATGGACAGGCCGATAAAAGCTGCATCATAAGAAAAAGACGCTGCCAGATGAAGAGTCATGGGAAGGCACGATACCGCCATGAGCAGCTCTTTTTTAAAGGGCATGATCCTGACAGCCAGGGCTGCCATACCTGCAAAAGCCAGAAGATTGAACAGCCTGCCAAGATATACCAAAGGAACGTATCCCAAATGGAGCAGCCTGGCAAGGCAGATCCCAAGGGTCTGGGGAAGATAAACAACCGGCGTGGTATTCACCGGTATTTCATAGCGGACCGTCATACCCTGGCTCTTATCAAGGGAAAACATCTCCTTAAGTACCAGGTTGTATGTGGTACGCCCCACACTGGTATAAAGCCCGGTCGCATCATCGCCGCTCCGCACCAGAACATTGGCCCCGCGGCCGATCCTCTCTTTCTCCTCCTCTGTTGCATGGGAAAGAAAGGCATCATCTGCCACCGCCGGTTTTCCCATAAGCTGGCTTGAAAGCCGGTAAGCACTGGTAAAATGAGCCGCCTCATCAGGCGTTGAAAAAGGGGTGAGAACCAGCATATAAAACAGACCCAAAATCACCACTGTTCCAGGAAACAAAAAAAACGGTGGTGTCTCAATTATCCACAAGACCGCTCCCAGACAAGCAAGAAATCCACAACCAAACACGATCAGCCACCAGTAAAAGCGGCGGACCGCCTCAAATTCCGGCGATGGAATGCCCACAATGGTTTCTTCATAGGTTTTTATAAAAAGAAAGGCGAGAAAAAAAATGCTTCCCGCCGTAAGCAGCAACCCCTTTTTATTCAGAATGAGCTTCACGATGACCTTCCTCCTTCTCCCTGTCCTCTTCCCGGTCCAGGGCAAGCATCTGGATCAGCTCCGTCATTCTCCGCTCCAGCTGGGATATTTTCACGGACTGGAAGAAAACCTTTACCAACAGGATGAAAATCATAAAGGTAAAGATAAAGTTAGCGGTGGAATAGGTCCCAACCATCCGGGATATGAAATCAGCCAATGGAGGGAATAAGCTGAATACCACCAAAAGCAGGGCAAACATCACCCAGAAGATAGAATCCTCTATCTTCATCTTGGAATGGCGTATTTTTCTAAGTAAATAAAATGTAAGTAATATGGAAACGCATATCAGTACGCCTCGAAGCAAAACTGTCATGTTACGTTCTCCCTTCCTTTATCTCCTGTCCCTGATACGGATGCTCTGTACCAGCAGTATGGAAAACAGCATCTTTCCCATATACCGGGCAGCATTGACCGGATTCAAATAGCTCTCTCCCAGAATCCGTTCATCCATGATTACAGGAATCTCTGCGACCTTTGCTCCCTGGCTGATCAAATAGGAGATCGTATCCGGCTCCGGGCCGTAATTTAAGCCATCGGCAAATTCCTTGATCATCTTCCTGTTAAACATACGCATCCCGGAGGTAGGGTCACTGACCTTTACTCCTGTTGTGAACCAGATGGAGCCGCTTAGGAGTCTGCTTCCAAGCATCCGCATAGAACGAGGCTTTTTCCCCGTCACAAACCTGGAGCCGATAACAATATCATATCCTTCATCCATCTTCTCTTTCATGGGAAGGATATATTCCGGCCGGTGCTGCCCGTCCCCGTCAAACTGTATGGCATACCGGTAGCCCCGTCTGTGGGCATATTTAAGACCGGTCTGGAATGCTCCGGCAAGCCCCAGATTCATAGGCAGGTCAATGATCTTCCAGCCATGCTTTCTGCAGATATCCGCCGTGTGATCGGTGGAACCGTCATTGATGATCACATAATCAAACATAGGATAGTTGGTGATCACTTCTCCTACCACGCGCTCAATATTTAAAGCCTCATTGTATGCAGGTATCACTACCAGTACCTTATCCATCATTTCTTCCGCTCCAGCCTCCCTCTTTCCTCTGTAATAAAGACACGGACCGCCTGTCCCATAAAGCAAAGCATAAGTATCAGCATTTCCAGCATATAGGAAAAGGCTCCTCCATTGATCCCTCCCTTTCCAACCAGCCAGAAGGAGAGAAAGAAGGAAAGGATGCTGACCGGCACATAGCCGAAAAAGATCCGCTTCTGCTGTTTCATGATGACAAGCACATAATAAAACAGATTCATGACCGCAAAGAAACCGCCGCCCAGCACGATGAACAGAAGCCCGGATTTATACGGCTTAAGTTCCACATTGGAAATGGCTCCAAGCACTGGAACTCCAAGCACCCAGGCACCTGCCAGGGCAATCACCGTAAGAAGGAATATAATACCGGAAAGCTTCTTTAAGCCGGACCCAAATTCCTTAAAATTCCTCTCCTCCCACTGATAAGACATACTGGTCAAAAAGGGACGGATCACAAAGTTCGCCGCCAGGTTAATGACCGAGGTCGGCATAAAAATTGCCACAAAAACAGCGTTGTCCGTAGCAGTCATCCGGGCATCCACCGCATATTTTGCCATGGCAAAAATGAGCCCGTCTAAAAAAACGGACAAGAACAGCAAAAATCCATCCTGCAAAAGCCTCCACTGCCTGCCAGGAGTCCTGGTAAACACAATTCCAGGAACACTCTTTGCCGCTCTTTTATCAAACAGCAGAATTCCCGCTCCCTGGGACAAAACTGCTACCACACAGGAAAATATAAGCGCCTTTGTTACAGCCAGGGTTCCTAAAAAACAGCATACGGAAAGCAGCGTGCGGAAAGCCATGGCCTGTCCTGTAAGGTACAGCCGTCCATTTCTCTGAAATTCCGATTCATATACATCTGCAAACCCGTCAAGTACCTTATACAGCACCATCAAAAATACCACCAGGGCCTTTTGAGCCGTATAGCCTGCCGACGGGGACAGGGTGTTAAAAATAATATAACCCATTCCAAAAAGGACAGCCACGGAGCAGGTAACGAGCCGGGCCAGACGGTATTCGGAAAACGTATAGCTTTTGCTTGTATCCGTGCTCTGTAAAGGTCTCATGCCAAAATAGGCTACCAGAAACATCTGCTGCCCAAAGGTACTGAAGGCAAAACCAAAGATTCCTCCCTGTTCCGTTCCTATGAGATGGTTGACAAGGGCCGTAAGGACCATGCTGGAACCGGCATAAACCAGGCTTCCGATCATATTCCAGGCCACATTTTTTCGTTCCATTTATTTTCCCCTTAATTACCAACAGTATTGGGGCATAATGATATCCCCACCGGGTACTTCCTCACAATGTCCCTTTATTCTACAATATCCGGCCTGAAAAGTAAACTTAAAACCACCCTGCCTACTGTTTTATGATTCCTGAAATACGGCACAGGTACAAAAAAGGCTCCAGCCGGAACAGCCAGGAAAGCCCTGCATAAACAGCGACTCCTACAAGAATCTGGACGATCAGGGTTAAAAGAGTTCCTTCTATTACATATTGCATTCCGTATGAAATGAGGCACATCACCGCTGACAGAAGAAGAGAAGGAAGTACATCCTTCCACTGCTCGAAAAAGCTGTAGTTTAAGAGCTTTTTATTGGGATACGCATTGATAAAGGTACAGATAAAATCGGTCACTGCCCTTAAAGCCACCATGGTATATATCCCAAAGGGGATGCTGATGAGAAGAGCAGCCATGCCGATCGCCTTCTTTATTATTTCCAGCTTGAGGAATACCTCACTTTTCCCCAGGGCATTAATGGCCTGCAAATTTGCCACATGAAGGGGCCAGGTCGCATAAGCTACGCACAGCATCCGGAGCATGGGCACACAGGGCAGATACCTGTCCGTCAAAAGCAGCTTTACCATAGGCTCCGCTACAGCGATCAAACCTGCCATCATGGGAAATACCAGGTAAGAGCTGGTGACTATAGACCTTCTCACCATGCGCTTTAACCTCTCCTTGTCCTCTTGGCTGGCAGAAAAAGCCGGAAGCATGACCGACTGGATAGCTGCCCCAAGATTATTGGCAATCAAGGCAGGAAACTGGTTTCCCCTTGAGTATTGCCCCATCATGGCGGAATTATATAATTTCCCGATGACTAGCCCGTAAACATTATTAAATACCGTATCAATAAGGCCGGAACAAAGTATTTTCCAGCCATAGGAAAACAGTTCTCCCGCCTTTTTAATGGAAAACAGGAGCCTTGGCCTCCACTTCACCAGAATTGTCAGCATGATCATTAAGAAAAAGCTGTAAAAAAACTGCTGCATGGCAAGGGCCCACAGCCCCAGCCCCCTGGCTGCCAGAAAAACGCCGATGATACCGGAGCAGAGAGCGGCAAAAAGGCTTGCCAGACAAAGCTTCCGAAACTCCATATTCCTGGCGACCACTGCAGACTGGACAGAGGTAAAGGCACCAAAAAACAGGGTCACAGAAAGGATCCGGAGCACCGGTGTAAAAACAGGCTGTCCGTAAAAAGAAGCTATGGCCGGAGCCGAAAAAAAGAGGATCACATATAAAACAAAAGCGATGGCTCCGCTGATATAAAATGCAGAAGAATAATCCACCTCATCCACCGTCCGTTTCTGGATCAGGGAGGTATTAACACCGCTTTGAACAAACACATTTCCAATGGTAATGAATATCATAATGAGCATGACTTCTCCGGACTCTGCCGGCGTCAGCATCCTGGCCAGCAGAACCGATACAAGGAACTGAATACCCTGGGTGCCCCCGTTTTCCATCACTTTCCAGAACAGGCCGGAAAGGACTTTATTTTTCATATTTTCCTGGTACATACTGGCTTTTCTCCTTGCTTTACCAATTTACATTTCCGCCTTATTGTACTATATTCCCCAATAATTGTAAATCGTCTATAGCATTTTAGGCCTGATTGTGTTAAAGTATAAGGGAATATACTTTTTATTTATAAGAATTCAGGAGGTTATATATTATGCGTAAACTGACACGCAGCCTGATGGTACTCTGCCTTACGGCTGCTCTTGTTTCCGGACAGGCTTCCCTTGCATGGGCAGAAGAAGCATATGGACCGGGATTTAAGAATGGTGTCCCCATCAGTCAGAGCGAAGGGCAGTCTGAGACCCAAGCCCAGACAGAAACCCAGACACAGGGGGGCGTAACCAAGGAAGAAGCAGAAACCGCTTTGGCAAATGCCGGCATAGACATTGGAAAAGAAGGGGAAGGCAGCGGCGAGGACGGCGTGGTGGATGAAGCCACCAGAGCAGCCCAGGAAGCTTTAAAGGCCAATTTCCCACGTCTCCAGACTACAGTTATGGTCGGTGACAGCAACTGGTCACAGCCTTTTGTAAACGATGCATGGATCACAAATGACGGACAGGGCTTTCACGGATTATCTACCTTCCTCACAAACATTGTAGGAAACGTGCTTTACAGGACCTATACCTCCAGCACCGGCTGGTCTCCATGGGTCTTAAACGGGCAGCAGACTACCAATTATGCCAATGACATAAACATCGAAGCAGTACAGATGCGGTTTTCCGGTTATGTGAATAACCAGTTCGACCTCTACTATACTGCTCAGCTGGAAGATGGAACCACGATGGACTGGGCCAAGAACGGAACCACCACAGGAACCATGGGAACCGGCCACTACATAACAGGGCTGAGAATGGCCTTCTACGCCAAGAATTCTCAATTCCCCTATGCCACGGATAAGCCTTTGGTTTCCGCTGTCCCAGACGGAATGCGGCAGATCGACGGCGGTCTCCGCTACTTTAACGGCGACGGCACAGCCTTTACCGGCTGGGCATGGGCAGGCAATGAGCGCTACTATTTCCAGGATTCCTATCCCGTGACCGGCTGGCAGTACCTTGACGGCTACAAATATTATTTCGATGAATCCGGAAGAATGCTCTCTGACTTAGAGCCTGTTATCGGCGGAAAAGGACCATTCCTTATCAGCATCAACAAGACCATGAACTGTATGACCATCTTCGCCAAAGATGGGAACAACGGATTTATCATTCCGGTAAAATCCTTTTTGACCTCCACCGGACCGGATACCCCTCTTGGAACATTCCAGACTCCGGAAAAATACCGCTGGAGAGATATGAACCACGGAATCTTTACCCAGTATGCAACCCGCATCTGGAAGGGCTTCTTAATTCATTCCATACTGTACAGCAAGCCCAATAATATGACGCTGGATCCGATGACTTATAATTATATGAGCATTGCTCAGTCAGCCGGCTGCGTCCGTCTCCTCTCCGGAGATGCCAAATGGGTATATGACCATTGCGCTCTTGGAACTACCGTTACGATTTACGAATCACTGGTTCCAGGACCATATGAGAGACCGGCCATTGAACAGATCATACCTGATACCCAGACCTGGGATCCTACTGATCCCAATATTGCAAGATAACCTGGGACAGGCAGCTTTATAACGATATAACACATGGGCAGGAACCGAAATTACCGGATCCTGCCCATGCTTTTGCTTTCTTACCCTTTCTTTCCAAGGAATATCTTCCTTAACAGCCCGTAAGCTCCCGGAGCCCGGTATTCGGCCTGAATAAAAAACCTGGTTCTTGGCGTCAATTCCTTATAATATTTACGGTATTCCGGATTCATGATCTCCGTAAACTGCCTGGTATTGACCATGGTATGATAATAAGTCCGTTTTGCCGCGCTGTCCGCTGCTTCCCTTAAACTGCCCTCTGTGGCAGCGTTAAATTCCTCGTACACCTGTTTCATCCGTTCCCAGTAAATCCTCTGCTTCCTGGCATAATTCCCACTTTTGCCATCCATGGTCCAGGAGCCTGCTACTCCCACCCGGTAAGCGCTCATGGGCTCATCCATGTAATAGCCGTATCCATTTGCAGCTGCTATCATCTGTAAGGGAGTATCTCCCACCGGACAATCCACATAGTAATCCGGAAGTTCCTTTACAAGGCGGGAGGGAAATGCCATGGAGGACATGGCATAACCGGAAGGCTTATCCACGATCTCCTCCGGCGTGATCACCCGGTTCCCCCGGTAAGGACGCATCTGTCTTTCCGTCAGAGCCCTTCCCACCAGTTCGATTTTAGCACTGTGTATGCAAAGGGTGCAGTCCGGATGGGCCTCCATGTAATCCACCTGCTTTTGCATCTTATCCGGTGAAGTCCAGTAATCATCTCCGTCGCACATGAAAATGTATTTTCCTCTGGCCCGTGGGAAATTAAACGCTCCGCTGATATTGTCAATTCCCTGAGAATACTGGTTCTCCGTCTGTATGAGGGGTCTCACTTTATCCGGGTATTTTGATTCATATTCTCTTAAAATATCCCCTGTTCCATCGGTGGACGCGTCGTCATGAACCAGAATTTCAAATTCAAAATCTGTTTTTTGCATGAGAAAGCTGTCCAGGGCCTGCCTGATATAAGCTTTATGATTAAAGGTCACGCAGTTAATACTGGCCATTATTTTTGATTCGGAACTGCTGTTCATTCCTCTCCGTCCTTTCCTGTATCTGCTTTTGTAATATAGCTTATCTTCACTTGCAACGCAAGTGAAGATAAAAGGGCTGCTTTTAGCCCGTCCATCCGATTATGGTAAGTGCTTTTTACTTTCCATAATATAGTTATCTGAACTTGCAACGCAAGTTTAGATAAAAGGGCTGTTTTTTAGCCCGTCCATCCGATTATGGTAAGTGCTTTTTACTTTCCATAATATATTCCTCATACTTTCTAGCAATATACATGCCCGTAATTCCCTGTAACGGTTCTATGGACTCTCCGTTAAAGCATCTTAAATGGTTGGTAACACAGTCATATCCTGCCAGACAGGAAAACTCTACGCCGCCGGAAAAACGGGGATTGCATTCCAGCATATGATACGATCCATCCTCTGCCTGAATGAACTCAAAATTCACACAGCCGTTGATATTAAGAGCATTGGCTATTTCCCTGCACACGGCTTCCAGAACGGGATCCAAAAACACAAGCACCGAGGTCCCTGCCCCATTGGGGGTCCGCAAAAGCTCCTTTCGGCACACAGCTGCGCTCTCACCTGTTTCCGCCTGCCTTACCACGTCCACGGTAACGATGCTTCCCTGATAATAGGGCTGTACGATCAGCCCCTCAGGACTTGTGCATTCCAAAAAGCCCTTCATCTCTTCAAGGGAATGGATATAGCGAAGCCCCTGACTGCTTCTTCCGTTAAATGGCTTGATAACCGCCGGATAAGAAAGCCGCTCCGGATCTGCTTCTGAAAGCTCCAGAGTGGGAATGGGATTACCAATGCCTTTTTCCGTAAGAAAATGGCATAACTTCCTTTTATCCCTGCATAGAAGAAGGGTTTCCTCCGATGACAGACATAATGTCACCGAAGCTAAGGAGAGTTCGTCCCTGTGGCGGTTCCACAGGTCTACCTCTATATCCGTGAGAACGATGAGCATCTTTGCCTGTTCCTTCCTGCAGATTTTCAGGATGGAGTCCACATACCTTTTCTCGTCTGTTGCAAGGGGAACCTGGTAAAAGGATGCCACATTCCCGGAATCTGCAATCCATTCTTCCGGATAAATATCACAGCCAACTACCCTTAGACCGCCTTTTTTCAAATTTTTTATTACAATATCTGCTGAAAATGACCCGATTGCAGTCACCAATGCTGTATTCATAATTTCCTCTTTTCCACTCTGTTTCTCAGGGCATATGGAATCCCTGTAAAGGGTTTCCTCCCTATTTCCGTATTGCCCAGAGCGTATATATTATGACATCATTTATGGTTGCTTCCTTTCCTCCTATCTGGCACTTAAAATTATGGCACAGATGCGGTCAACCTGATCCAGGGAAAGTTCTGCATATAAGGGCAGGGTCAAAACGCTGTCCGCCGCCTTTTTTGCCACAGGAAGATGTATATCTGAAAACCGCTCCCGATAGCATTCAAAGTCAGTGATCAGAGGATAAAAATACTTTCTGGCAAAGATGTGATGAGAGGCCAGCAGCTCATACACCTCATTCCTTGTTAATGAAAAACCGTCAAAGGCAACAGGAAAATACGCATAATTCTGGCGGATCCCTTCTTTTGGTTCTATCAGGCGAATCCCCGGAATCCCCGTCAAATGCTCCCGGTACCGTTCTGCCACAAGCCTGCGTTTTTCGATGTTATCATTCACATGGCGAAGGTTGCATATACCCATAGCCGCCTGAAACTCATTCATTTTGGCATTGCCGCCGATGTACTCCACGGTTTCCTTTCCGGTGATGCCGAAATTTTTCAAATAGTTGAACAAAATCTCCAGGGAAGGATCCTGAAAGGTCACAGCTCCGCCTTCAATGGTATTATATACCTTTGTGGCATGAAAGCTGAACATGGAAGCGTCACCGTAGGTCCCGATGCCTCTCCCATTAACTTCTACTCCAAAGGCATGGGCAGCATCATAAATTACCTTTAAATTATGTTTTTTCGCGATTTTTTCAATTTTATCTACATCACAGATATTTCCATAAACATGAACCGGTAAAATGGCGGTTGTCTTTTCCGTAATCAGTTCTTCGATCTTATCCGGATCAATGGTATAATCCTCTTCGCGGATATCGCAGAATACCGGAGTTAAGTTATTTCTTACAATGGCATGGGTGGTGGAAGCAAAAGAAAACGGGGTGGTGATCACCTCGCCGGACAGATTCATGGCCTGCAGCGCCATTTCAAGAGCCATATGCCCGTTGACAAACAAAAGAAGCTTTTGTACCTTTAAGTACTCCTTTAACTGCTCCATTAGTTTTTCATGAAATTCCCCCATATTAGTCATCCAGGCTGTTTCCCAGATGGGGCGTATCTCTTCTATAAATTCTTCATAGGAAGGCATGGAAGCCCTCGTCACTAATATATCCTCTTTATTATCCATGCGTTATCCTCCATTTCCCGGTCAGATGGAAAACATCTGGCCCAGCGTCCGCATATGGGTGCTTTTCATTAATTTGTATTTCCAAATAGTATAAATCTTTTCCACTCTGTTTTTTCCGGGCAGTCCGGTAAAATGCTCCAGAACCGCTTTCTGCTCCCTGGACATCTGATTTCCATAGAGTTTTAAAAACATCTGTGCCTGCACAAACATTTTCCTGTAATTTTCCCGGATCCTGTCCTGATTCAGGATCCGCTCCGCATACTGCTCCTTACCGCTTTTAGATCCCATCTGATTTTCCCCATGCTGCCGGTATAAGACCAGGGGACGGTCAATGTAGGATATTCTTCCAAAACAGCTTGCCAGAAGTCCCAGCCACCAGTCATGCATGACGCATTCCTTTGGAATCTCAGCAAAGAACCGCAAAAAGGCCCTGTTGATCATGACCGTATTCCCGGTAATGTTGTTCTCAACCAGATAATGACTGAACCGGTTATCATGAACCGCGATCTTCTGGTATTCTGCCATGGATTTGTGAAGAATATTGCCCGTCTTATCGGTAACCGATAAATCTCCGTGGACCAGCAGGGGAACCTCTGCTCCCCATTCCGCCTCCAGCCGCTTCATTTCCCTCAAAGTGATTTCTGTCTTATCTGGAAGCCACACATCATCCTGGTCACAAAGCATGACATACTCATCAGACACCGAAGTCAGCAGGCGAAAGAAATTATTCTGGGCGCTGCCAGACCTTTCCCTGTTCTTTAAACTCCTTACCCGGCCAGGATGTTGCTCTTCATATTCCCGGATAATGGCAGGAGTCCCATCTGTAGAAAGATCATCGGAAATCACGACGGACAGATCAGAAAATGTCTGGCCTATAATGGAATCCAGCTGCTCCCGTATATATTTTTCTCCGTTGTAGGATGCAAGAAGCACCGACACCATAAGCCTTCCCTCTTTCCTCTTCCCGCCCATGCTTTTTGGGCAAAACTTACCAGGACAATCCCAGGATCTCAGTCAGAAACCAGATTTCAGCCATGAGAAATGCCAGGAAAGCCTTTACCAGACATTCCTGGAACCGGTTGATTCCCAGATATTTTTTATAATAGTGAAGCTTGCTCTTATGAAGAAGGGCCTGCTTCTTTAAAATGGATTTCACATTCTTATTAATGGACACAGAATGAAGATGTACATAGGACTTATTCAGGAGAAGCACTGTTCCGTACCCCTTTTTCTTCATCTGAAATCCGAGAATTTTCTCTTCATAATATAGAAAAACATCTTCATCATAAAGACCGCATTCCATCAGGGCATGAATATCCGCCATAAAAAGAGAGCCAAGCACGGCATCTACGTAAACGTACCGCTCCTTTTTAGAATCCGTCTTTAATTCCGGCCGGTCATTAAGCCAGGGTGCAAAAATCCGTCTGGTAATAAGGCCGGTATCCAAAAGGTCTCCTAAAAGACCGTTAAGACGCCAGCTTGACAGCGCCACCTTTCCTGTCCCATCCCTGGTGACTGCCGCCGCAACTCCCAGCCGGCTTATCTTTAAAAAGGAATCCTTCATGGCCTGTATGCATTCCTCTGTGACCTTTACATCAGGATTTGCTATCAGCACATGGGAAGCGTGAAGGGTCCCATAAGCATACCGGATTCCCTGATTATTGCCATAACCGTATCCTCCGTTTTTTTCCGTGGAGATAAAATGAACCTTTCCACCGGCAACCGTTTGAAGTCTTAAGGCAGAATCATCGGTGGAACAGTTGTCCACGATTATAATGGAATCCAGGATTTCATAATTTACCATGGAATTTACCAGACTTATGGTGGTTTCCGCGTCATTATAATTGAGAATGATACAGCTAATGTTCATATCTGCTCCTCTTTAAGAACCCTTTCTGGAATTGATCACCTGCATTCCAAACCTGGCGCTTACAAAATCCCTCACAGGCGGACATATAAAGGTGGCGTAATCCATCAGATGATAGGCGGCCATATAAAGCCGGCTTCCCTTTTCCTTCGGCGTTCCTGCCCATGGGGTAAGGGAGAGATAATAGTCGTAAGCCCTGCGGTAATGGTTTAAATTCCCTACTTTCCAGGGTCTTTCATCCCCCATAAAATGCAGGATGGCAGGATGTTTCTTTGCCTCTTTAAACCCTTTTGACCCAAGCTTTCCATAAACAGGGGACAGCCCTACCAGATGGCTGTACCGGTAATAGCGGTAATTAGTAAAAAAGTTATACCTGGGAGACAATGGCTTGATCCTCCCCTTCAGTGCTCCGTTAATGGTGTCCTGATCCCCTGCAAACAGCTTGCCTCCCTTGGAGCAGTAAAAATCCAGAAGCAGCTTCTGGGCGTTTTCCTCCCTCCAACGGTTCATATCAATGAGAAGGACGCCGGAATTATAATAAGGCTCTGACGGCAAAAGACCGATATCTTCTTTAATGGAAGGGTATATGGTAGGCTCCATCACCGCACCTAAAAGGAAAGACTTCAAATCCGTTTCCCACAGCCTTCTTAAAGAGGAAAGCACCACTGTATCACAGTCTAAATACAGCACCCGGTCTGTCTCCTCCGGGAGAACCTCTCCTACGAACAGCCGGGCCATAATACTTAAATCAAAGCCGCCCGTATCCACCTCATAAGAAAAGCGCTCCTTTAAATTTCCCAGCTCTACGACCGTCAGCTCACGTCCAAACCCGTCTGCCACGGTCTTAAGCCGTTCTTTCGTCCCTTCTGAAAGGCTCATGGATAAAACATATATATGGATGTCTCCCATGTCCCTGTTATGATCCAAAAGGGAATAAAGGGATACGGCCAGATGTCTGGCATAATTATCGTTGGAAGCGTATACAACGTTCATAGATTCCTCCAGTTGACCCACGTTTCAGGGCATTGCAATTCCAGCCCTGGTTCCGTAGTATTGTACTATATCCGCCATAAAAAGTAAACAGCTTGGCCCGTAAGCAGGATTAACCCAATTCCTTTTCTACCCGGCTCATGGCTGATTCAATGACCTTGTCCATATCGTAGTATTTATATTCACCTAACCGTCCGCCGAAAATCACCTGGTCTTCTTTCTCAGCCAGTGCGGCATATTTTAAATATAATTCCTGATTTCTTTCATTATTAACCGGATAATATGGCTCCATTCCCTCGCTCCAGTCCACCGGATATTCCCGGGTAATTACAGATTTTGGCTGGGTCCCGAATTCAAAATGCTTATGCTCAATGATCCTGGTGTAAGGTGTTTCCCGGTCCGTGTAGTTGACCACAGCTACGCCCTGGTAATTATCCGTATCCACGACCTCTGTCTCAAACCGCAGGCTCCTGTATTCCAACTTGCCGTACTGATACCCATAGTAACCATCTATGGTTCCTGTATATACGACCTTTTCTCCCAGCCCGTCATAATACTCCTTATTTTCCAGATAATCAACGCCTGTTTCCACATCGCATCCTTCAAGAAGCTTTTCCATGATCACATTGTATCCTCCGATGGGGATACCCTGGTATAAGTCATTAAAATAGTTATTATCATAGGTAAAACGCACGGGAAGGCGCTTGATGATAAAGGCCGGAAGCTCCTTACAATCCCTGCCCCACTGCTTTTCCGTATACCCCTTTACCAGCTTTTCATAAATATCCGTACCCACAAGGCTGATGGCCTGCTCCTCCAGGTTTTCAGGCTCCCCGGTAACAGACGCCTTCTGCTCCTCGATGATAGCCTTTGCCTCTGCCGGAGTAGATATCCCCCACATCTTGCTGAAGGTATTCATATTAAAGGGCATGTTATACATTTCACCCTTAAAATTTGCCACCGGGCTGTTGGTATAGCGGTTAAACTCTGCCAGTTCATTTACGAACTGCCAGACCTTACGGTTGCTGGTATGGAAAATATGGGCTCCGTAGCTGTGTACGTGGATCCCTTCTATTTCTTCGCAGTAAATGTTGCCTCCGATGTGGTTTCTTTTCTCTACCACAAGACACTTTTTTCCTTTTTTGCCGACTAGATATGCAAATACACCGGAATAAAGGCCGCTGCCTACCAGCACATAATCATACTTTTTCATAGCTCCATTCTCCTGTCTCGGTTATAAACTGTCTCCATTATACTAAAGTCACCGGGAAAAGTAAATTCTTCTTGCAAAATCCCGGGTTTTATGGAAAATCCCCCCAGAACATAAAAACAGGGCCAGCCTTTATCAAAGGCTGACCCCTTTATGTTATGAATAGAATAACCGGTTGACCGCACTGAAGATTCCGCGGATAGACGCTCTTGTAATGTTGGAACTGATACCCACACCATAGGTAGCTTTTCCTGTCTTCACATCAAGGAGGTGAATATAGGAGGCCGCCTGTGCTCCGGATCCTGAAGTAAGGGCATGTTCGTAGTAGTCCAGAACCCTGATCTCAATGCCAAGTTCTTTTTCCAGCCCTTTTTGTACCGCATCAATAGGTCCGTTTCCAACGCCTTCAAAGATTTTCTCTACGCCGTGATCGGTGTAGCGGACTTTTGCCGCCGTGGAGAATGCCGTATCGTCATCTGCTTCCGTAATCTGGGATTTGCGGAAATGGATGGGCTCTTTCTTCTCTGAGTAGTTGCTCTTAAACTCTTCCATGATCTGCTCAGGAGCAACCTCACCCTGCTTTTCGGAAATCGCCTGGATCACATCTGCAAACTCCTTATGCATACCCTTTGGAAGCTTGAAGCCGTAGAAGGTATCCATGACAAATGCTACGCCGCCCTTGCCGGACTGGCTGTTGATCCGCACGATAGGCTCATACTGCCTGCCAATGTCCGACGGATCGATGGGAAGGTAAGGAACCTCCCAGTAAACATTCTTTCTGTCCCGCATGGCCTGCATGCCTTTGTTGATGGCATCCTGGTGGGAACCGGAAAAAGCGGTAAAGACAAGCTTTCCTGCATATGGATGTCTTGGCTCCACTTCCATCTTGGTACAACGCTCATAGATGTCAACGATCTCACGGATATTTTCAATATGAAGTTCCGGATTGATTCCGTGAGAGAACATGTTATATGCGACTGTTAAAACATCCACATTTCCGGTCCGTTCGCCGTTTCCTAAAAGCGTGCCCTCCACCCGATCTGCACCTGCTAACAGGGCAAGCTCTGTGGCTGCAATTCCGGTTCCCCGGTCATTGTGGGGATGTACGCTTAAAATAATGCTGTCACGGTTCTTGAAATGAGTGTTCATCCATTCGATCTGATCTGCATAAACGTTAGGAGTGGTCATCTCCACAGTAGAAGGAAGGTTGAAGATAATTTTCTTTTCCGGTGATGCTTCCCAGGTTTTCTGGACAGCTGTACAAATATCCAGAGCAAAATCCAGCTCTGTTCCTGTAAAGCTTTCCGGTGAATATTCAAGAATCACTTCACCGTCAAATTCCTGCATATACTGCTTTACCCATTCCGTACCCTTTATAGCGATCTCCCTAATCTCTTCCCTTCCCTTGCCAAAAACTACATCCCGCTGAAGAGTTGAAGTGGAATTGTAGATATGTACAATCGCCTTCTTAACTCCCTGAAGGGCTTCAAAAGTCCTCTTGATCAGATGCTCCCTGCACTGAACCAAAACCTGGATGACCACGTCATCAGGAATCAGTTTTCGCTCCACAAGCTGCCTTAAGAAATCAAATTCAATCTGGGAAGCTGCCGGAAAACCGACCTCAATCTCTTTAAAGCCTAATCGGATCAGGAGATCGAACATCTCGATCTTCTCTTCCACAACCATAGGCTCCGTAAGAGCCTGGTTTCCATCCCTTAAATCAACACTGCACCAGATCGGCGCCTTCTTAATCTCATTGCACGGCCATTGTCTCTCCGGATAGCTGACTACCGGTACTCTTTTATATCTTTGATAATTCAACATATTTTATCTCCTCCATTATCCTCTAATCGTCTGCTTTGTCCGGCAAATTGCCGGATTCATTCCTGAAACAGGACAAAATGTCCATGTTCTGCCTCATAAAAAATCAATGCAGGCCTTGGAGTCGATAAATCACGCTGTATCTTTTGACAATGAACAACGTGGCTTTTACAGGTCTAACCCCATCTTTCATCATTCCTTTGCATTAAAATCACATACCGTACTCTGACAGTGTGTCATGGTAAAGTGTTATGTTATTATAGCACGACTAAAAAAGACTTACAACAGAAAAATTAATTTTCTGTTGTAAGTCTTTTTTACCTTTATTATTTACTAAGCTGTAAAAGCTTGGATTTCAGCTCGCCTTCCATCCGGCTTAATTCCACTTCTGCTTCCCGGCGTTTTGTCCTGCCCTCCGCCTGGATCCGAACCACTTCATCCAAAGTCGTTATAAGGGATTCATTGGTTTTCTTAAGTGTCTCCATGTCAACGATTCCCCGTTCTGATTCCTTTGCAGTCTGAATGGTGGCAGTCTTTAATACTTCTGCATTCTTCTTCAAAAGCTCGTTAGTCATATCCGTCACTTCCCGCTGAGCCTTTGCCGCCTGCTCGGAATGACTGATTCCGATGGCAAGCACCATCTGGCTCTTCCACAAAGGAATGGTGTTCACCAGGGTGGACTGTATCTTTTCCGTCATTAAGGTATCATTGTTCTGGACCAGACGGATCTGAGGAGCCATCTGAATGGATATCATGCGGGTAAGCTCCAGGTCATGAAGCTTCTTCTCAAAACGGTTCAGCATGGAAGATAAATCATTGGCTGCCTGGGCATCTTCCGGAAGCCCGGTTTTTGCCGCCCGTTCCAAAAGTGCCGGCAGTTCTTCCTGCTGCACCTTGGCAAGCTTCTTTTTCCCCGCCAGGATATACATGGTAAGCTCTTTAAAATACGTAGTGTTTAAGTCATACATTTTATCCAGAAGGGCAATGTCCTTTAACAGCTGGATCTGATGATTCTGAAGGACCTTGCAGATCTGGTTTACATTGGTTTCTGCCGTGGCATACCTGGCCTTAATACCTTCCACCCGGTTTACACTTTTTTTGAAAAAACCGAAAAGACCCTTTTCCTCTTCTTCCACCTCAATGCTCTTAAGCTCTACGACCACCTCTGACAGGATCTGTCCCACTTCCCCCAGATCCTTGGACTTTACATTATCAAGGGCCGCTTCTGAGAAGTCGGCAATCTTTTTCTGGGCTCCGGCTCCATACTGAAGAATCAGATTGGAATCCCTTAAATCAATCTTTTCCGCAAAGTCAGTAACTAGTCTTTCTTCTTCCGGCGTTAAGTCGGCTGCCGGCACTTCCTCCACCTCTTTAAGAACACTTTCCGTCTGTACCAGCCGGGATTCTTCCACTCCGCCGGCACTAAGGGGAGACAAAGTCAGTTCCGGCGCTTCCTTTAACATCTCTTCAATATCCTTACTCATTCTTCATACCTCCTGTAAAATCACTTTCCGCCCAGCCATCCTTTTTTAACATAGTCTGGATCACTGACGCATCTGTGGAAACATCTAAGGCGGCATCCTGGTAAAGATCATCAAGCAGCCGCTCAAAGGCCTGGTTTATCGTGTCAAGAGTTCTCTCTATCTCAGCCTTTGCAGAAGAGATATTGGCTCCCTGGGTCCCTACGCTGTCAAAATCACGGTACGCATTTACCAGCTTTACTGTTGTTGGAAGGTAATATTCCATAAAGCGCTCCATCTCCCCGATCCGTACCGGATGCCTGGAAACGGATTCAAAAATCCTGCGGATCACATGCTCCAGATTAGAGATCTTCTGGGAAATCACTTCTCCCGGAATGGCATCATTTGCCTCCCTTAATATCCTTAAATAATTCTGGCCGGCGGCCATCATCTGTTTTATTTCCTCAGAAGGAGCATCTTCCTTTTCTCTTTCTCTGGCATCTTCAAGCTCTCTCTCCTTAAGAGCCTTCTGGCATTCCAGATACTGCCTGTAAGTGGATTCGCTTAAGATCAGACAGGTCTTCTGTTCATCCAGATAAGCCTGCTTAAAAATTCTAAGCTTGATCATCTTTTGGACGTCCTTCAATACAAAATCACGGGATCTTCCAATGCTTACTGCCAGTTCCTCTATGCTGCAATACATTCGCTTTCCTGACTGCTTTGCATAAATCCTGGCCCTCTTTAACCGGTCCCGGATGGCGATTCCTGTGCGGAGCATGAAACCGGAGGCGCCGCCTAATAAGAGTAAGAATACGGTTGCCCCCGCAACTGTCCAGATAACCGGCTTCACGACCAGAGCCACAATCCAGACAACAAAAAGCAGAATCAGGATTATGCCGATGCCAATACTTCCAAACACCGTATACAAAATACCTGCTACACGGCCCGTCTGATTTAACTGCACCACTTCACTCTGCCCGTCACCGGTTCTTTTCTGAACATCCCGGCTGGTCTGAAACGCCCGGTAGCCCGGCCCGTCTTCATGACTCCCCCTTTGGACCGATGATCCGCTCCATTCAGTCTTCCGGTATGATTCCGTTCTTACCGTTCTTTGGCTGCTAAAGCTGCCGGGCGATATGTTCTTTCCAAACTCCGCCCCCTTTATAAACTGGCTTCTGGCTTCCTCTAAGGCAGAATTAACCGTATCGGATATGGTTCTGTTCAGTTGGTTAAAATCCATGGAGTCAATGGCATTCTGCACCGAATCCTTGATCTGGTCTCCTAAATTTGAAAATTCTTTATTATCCATATATCCTGGTCTCCCAAAAACAATTTGTAGCATCAGGCTTTAATCATATCATGAATTGTCCTGATTTACAATTACGCATAACTGCAAAAAAATAGAAAGCTTCCAAAGCCGGAAGCTTCTCCGGACTTCGGATCACTTTCTATCCTTTTAACAATCTTCTAGGAAAGCAGATGCCCCTTTTCTTTCATTACCTCAATCACCTGATCCACATATTTCTCGCAGGTATCCAGATCAGCGGCCTCCACCATGACACGTACCACCGGCTCTGTACCGGACTGACGCAGAAGAATCCTTCCGCTGTTTCCAAGGCTTTCCGCCACCTTTTCCACTTCAGCCTTTACCGCCTTATCATCCTGAGCCGCGGTCTTATCGTGGACACGGACATTTTTAAGTACCTGGGGATAGATCTCAAGCTCGGAAACCAGCTTCCCAAGGCTCTCCTTCTTTTCCAGAATGACTTCCATTACCTTTAAGGAGGTTAAGATACCGTCTCCCGTGGTAGCATGCTTGCTGAAAATAATATGGCCGGACTGCTCCCCGCCTAGGCAGTTTCCGTTTGCCACCATGTTTTCATATACATATTTATCACCTACCGCAGTTTTCTCATATTCAATGCCTTCCCGCTCAAAGGCTTTATAAAGACCGAAATTGGACATGATGGTGGTCACCACCTTATTATTCTTAAGGGTCCCCTGTTCCTTCATATACTTGCCGCAAATATACAGGATGGCATCTCCATCCACCACTTCTCCGTTCTCATCCACGGCAATGCACCGGTCCGCATCTCCGTCATAGGCAAAGCCCACGTCAGCTCCTACCTCTTTTACAAACTTCTTAAGCTGTTCGATGTGGGTAGAACCGCAGCCTGTATTGATGTTTAAGCCATTGGGCTCATTGCTGATCACATGGGTCTCAGCTCCCAAGGCGTCAAAAACGTTCTTGGCAATGGCGGAAGCACTGCCATTTGCACAGTCCAGAGCCACCTTTTTGTTCTTAAAGGATCTGGTAGCTATGGAAATCAAATAGCCGATGTAGCGGTTTCTTCCTGCAGCAAAGTCTACGGTGCGGCCAATCTTATCACGTTTTGCCAAAGGCAGCTCCCCGATCTCGCCATCCAGATACTTTTCAATTTCCAGGATCACGCTCTCTTCCAGCTTCTCGCCCTTTTCGTTAATTACCTTGATCCCATTGTCATAGTAGGGATTGTGGCTGGCGGAAATCATGATTCCGCAGGAAAATCCTTCGGTGCGCACTACATAAGATACGCTTGGAGTAGTGGTAACGTGAAGCAGGTACGCATCGGCTCCGGATGCGGTAAGGCCCGCCACCAGAGAATATTCAAACATGTAGCTGCTGCGTCTTGTATCTTTTCCAATGACAATCCTGCATACTTCTTCCGGATTCTTCTGCCCATAGTACCAGCCCAAAAAACGGCCTACCTTAAAGGCATCCTCCACCGTCAGCGTTACATTGGCTTCCCCGCGGAAACCATCTGTTCCAAAATATTTTCCCATATAATAATATCTTCCTTTCATCAGTCTGCAGTTCATACAGAACAATATGTATGCTTATAACCCTCTAATTTTCACCCTGAGGCAATTCACAGGCATATAGAATGGTTCTTGCATCATTAAACTCATAGCTGCAGGTTACAAAAGACCAGAGCTGCCTCACCGGTTCTTCCGGCTTCTGCAAAAACAGGCCGCTCTTTGTCATCTCCTCCACATATGCCTGAAAGCTTTCCTCTGTTTCAAACACGGTCTTCCGGCGGATAGGGGAGGAATCCGTATAGAGGGCTGTGATGGGCTTTAAATGGTATTCCCTCTCCGGTGTATAAATAAAAATATCCTGATGTTCTTTAAAAAAAGCCTCATCCTTGTACTTTATGATGTCCTTAAACATGGATCCGTTTTTCATATGATGCCCGTATATTATGTTATGTCTTCCGGAAAAATCAGGTTCGCTTTCATAATCAAGGTAAATGGCACCGGCCACGTTTTTCTTGCCTTCAAAATCCGTATCCAGATAAGTTTCATTGTTATCCGTTTGTACAATGGGGTAGTCGATTACCGTACCCTCGATCCTGATCCAGCCCACAATATCAGGGTTGATTGTTTTCAGTTTCTCAAAATCAATGGGGGAAACATAGGCAGAGCTTGTTTCTGCTTCCGGGACGCTGGCCTTTATTTCTCCGGCCGTAGTCTCCCTTGCAAGCTCCGCGAGACTTTCATACTGCTGTTTGGCATGATCTCTCGTTTTAAAGTCAGAATAGAGCATTCCTACACCCACAGCCAGAAAAATAACTGCCATGATAAGAACGCCAAAGGCCATTTTTTTATTTTTCATGCTCATTCCCGCTTTCTCACATGTTTTAATCCTCCCTAAGTATACCTTATTTTTACAAAAATCACAATCTTTTATAAGCAATGCTAGACTTTTCCACTTTTTTTCTATATACTAAAAAAAGAAAATGTTAATATGGAGACATTTATGAAAAATCAAGAAGCTATTATTCATGTAAATATGCTGGGAGGATTCTCCATATCCATGGGAGACAGGACAATCGTAGATCAGAATAATCAGGCAAAAAAGCCCTGGAGCCTTTTAGAATATCTTATTACTTTTCGAGGCCGGGATATTCCTGTAGAAGAACTGATTGATCTGTTTTGGAAGGATGAAACCAGCAATAACCCGGCAGGAGCCTTAAAAACCTTAATGTTCCGTGTACGTAAACTTTTAGAGCCATTGGAATACCCTACACAAGAACTGGTGTTCCAAAACCGCAAGGCCTACGGCTGGACAAGAGGCCTTACAACGGTCTGTGATACCGATCTGTTTGAAGATCTGTGTGTTCGATTGGAGACCCCCGGCCTTTCCGAGGATGACCGCTTATCCCTTTGCCTGGAAGCCTTTGCCCTGTACAAGGGAAATTTTTTACCAAAATCCGAGTGGGAATCCTGGGTTGTGCCAATTCACACCTATTATCACACCCTATATCAAAAACTGATTCAAAAAACTTTGTTCCTTCTGGAAAAAAGAAAGGATTATCCCACTATCATCGATGTATGCCAGCAGGCCATTGCCATTGATTCCTACTGTGAGGAAGCTCATTATTACCTGGTCTACGCACTGTATCAAAGCGGAAACCAGCTTATGGCCATGGAACATTACCATCATGTGACGGACATGTTCTATAACGAATTTGCCATCACTCCCTCCATTCGCTTTAAGGACCTATATAAGCTTATCAGCGATAAGAAACATGGAATTACCATGGATTTAAGTACCATACAGGAGATCCTTTCAGAGGGCGGCACGAACAGCGGAGCTTTTTGCTGTGAACCCTCTGTGTTCCGGGACATCTATCAGCTGGAGACAAGAGCAATCCAGCGTACTGGCGACTCCATTTTCCTATGCCTGCTGACCATCAGCAATTTAAAGGGAGAGCTTCTAAAGCCTGCGGTCCAGACACGGGCAATGGATGAACTTGGTGATTCCATCCGCAAATCCCTGCGAAGGGGAGATATCTTTTGCCGCTACAGCGTAAGCCAATACCTTTTGCTTTTACCTACGGCAACTTATGAAAACGGCGAGTTAGTCTTAAAGCGTATTATTCAGAACTTTAAAAGAGAATATTCAAGAAAAGATCTTTCCATTACTTATTCATTGCAGAGTATCATACCAAACTAAGCCTTATAGCTTAAGGATACATAAAGGAAGCAGCTGCTTACAGGAGGAATCGGATGTTATCAAATGACTTTATTACATTCACACTGGAAAAGAAAAAAAGTATTGCGCTGATCGCTCATGACAACGAAAAGCACGCACTGATCGAATGGTGCAAGGAGCACAAGACGGCTCTGGAAAAACATACTCTCTGCGGCACCGGAACAACGGCACGGATGATCACTGATCAGACAGGTCTTCCGGTAAAGGGCTATAACAGCGGCCCCCTGGGAGGGGACCAGCAGATCGGAGCAAAGATCGTGGAAGGAAGGATCGATCTGGTCATCTTCTTTTCCGACCCTCTTACCGCACAGCCTCACGACCCGGATGTGAAAGCACTCTTACGTATTGCCGAGGTTTACGATATCCCCATTGCCAACACCAGGGCAACCGCCGATTTCATCATCACCTCGCCGCTTATGGATGAGACCTACGAGCATCAGGTCATCAACTTTCACAAAAACATTGCGGACCGGGCAAAAAAACTGTAAGGATCCTTGCATACGAAGCAACAGAAGGCAGAGCTTTTTCCACATTTAAGCTCTGCCTTTTTTCTGTATCTGTTCATATTCTATTCAAAAACCTTTTCGCACAATTTTACATATTCCTGATAAGCAGGAAATTCCTCAAGGCCTGTAAGGCGTTTTGCAACCCCTTTGTAATACCAGGCATGTTCTGACTTGTTTTTTTCGTTAAAGCGCTGCCAAATGTCATCTCCCACTAAATAATAATCTCTTGCAGTCGCCCTTAAATTACTCAGCTTGTCCGCCAGAACAAGGATCTTGCTCTCTTTGGAAGCCTTTTCCAGATGTTCAAGTGTGGCGCATTTGCGTTCCTTCCAGCACTTCGTCTTATCTTCTGTTTCTTCCATTACCAGTTCAGCCACCCGAAGTCCGAATTTTTCCTTAAGCTCTTCCTCTGTAACACCAGTATCCTCCACCACATCATGAAGAAGTGCGGCGCAGATCAGCTCTTCATCCGTTACCATCAGCGCAACGATGACTGCTGTCTCCAAGGGATGGACGATATAGGGAATCTTCGTCCCTTTCCGAAAGGTCCCTGCATGGGACTTGGTTGCAAATGCAACAGCTTTCTCGACCATACTGACTCTCCTTTTATTCTTTCTTAGGCATAGCCGTTCAGTTAGCCAAAGGCGGACCGAACCTCTTTAATATATTAACACAAATTATTTCGATTTAATAGATGAACTTGTAAGATTCATGATAAAACCGTGATTTTTAGACTTGCTGCGTTCTCGAACTATCGTTATTCAAATGCAGTCAAAATGCAGCCAGAAATCTGGTATTTCGGACCTGTAAAAATTTGCAGTTTTGTGTCAATTTTTCAGACATTAACAATTAATCCACAATTGTTTCCACATTATTGTGGATAAGTGTCGTTTTAGGTGTCAAAAAGGGGGTGTCCAGGCGCCTTCATATTTATTATTTTTTAATACTGCCAATGTAATTTAATAATATCAATATAAATACTTATTGTCAGTATAGATTTTACAAATGTTAATGCATTCATTGGCTTGTATACTTTTTTAAAGTTTTTAAGGGTTTTCAAATATCTTTTGTGCCTGTTCCTCAGGAGTCCCCAAATTTTACAGTCTCATTTGCTCCGCCGTCTCAAAATTCAACCACAACAGTTCCACTCTCTTTATGGCAATAAAAACTGCCAGCTTTATACTGATAGTTGGCAGTTTCATAATCATTATTTTATTTTTCCACTTATAACAGCATCTGCTTTTTCATAATCCACCTTTCTGACAAAGATAATATATTGGTATTCCAACTCCAAATTTTCTCCAAACGTCCCTGTTCTTGCTCTGGAACCTGCATCAAATGGCGATGGGCTCTTTCTATTGATTACATTGATGGAATAAGGAATTTTAAATTGACTCAATAAATCACGAACTTCCGCTTGCTTTTTCATGTCGTAAGTACTAATCAACTCTTTACGATTGAATATGGTAATCATCTTATTCCTTCTTTCACTTTTTAATACCATATTACTCTCAAAACTGGTAACTATCAATATTAAGTTCTCAATGTGCCATAATTCTTTAAATCTTCGTTTAATTAACGAGTTTCTTAGAATAAATACCTTTTGGAAATAATACCTTTTATTAATTAAGCCAACTCTCAATAAGGTAGAGTTATGAAAAATTGGAAGAATTTAATTATATACTTGGTTTTAGTCTGTTTTTTGGTACTATCGATATCTGCCAATTTTATTAATAAATATAAAACTCAAAGCACATTTGATGTTGATATCACTTCCCCTGCTGAGATAAAGGATGAATTGATAATAGGACTCTTTATAGAGGATATTACATCCGCCTCTGACAGCTTTTACGACGAATATTTTACAATGACCCCAGCTATTTATAATTATGAAATAAAAGTTCAAAAGATCTCAAAGGAACTTAGAAAAATAAATATCACTTTTGGTATCAATCCAATGATAGGGGCACATGATCCAGTTGGATATGACGAAGCATCATATCAGATAGATTCATCTGGAAATAAAACATTTATTAGCTTTGCGCATTTAAAAACATACGATATTCCCGATCATTTAAAGAATATAATAAAAAAAAGAATTACCTTAAATACTACTTTTTTCTATTTGCTGATCCATAGTATTTACCTCTTGGATATGTTTAATTACTTGATAAAAATGTAACATAAATATTATTTATTAATACAATAGTATTATAATTATTTTAAATTAAAGGATTATAATTGTCTTATGGATGATACCAATCAAAATTACGATACTGATAGCACTGAGACTTCAAGTAGCTTAGATAATCTCCTATTAACCTATGGTGAGACAATACGACTGTCTGCCGAATGTACTACAGACCCAACAACAATCCGAAATGAAAGGAAAAGTTGTCGATCAAGAGAAGATATATTTCAATGTCCCCAAGGCTTTTTTTTAGATAATCATAATATGCAAAGTACAATTAATAAAAATGGATCAGAAAATGAGGTTTTTTTAATTTTTTCAAATTATATACAGCCTTTTCCTAATGTACCTGAAATTGAATATCCGACAAAAGTCATATTATATGTTACTGCTAGAAGTCCAAGATGTTCTGGATGTCGTGGTTGGACAAAAGCAGTTTATGATATACATTTATTACGTTTTAATTAGGCCATTAAGATAAAACGTTTTAAATTACTTTACTATCCTGGCAAGACTATGATTTAAGCCTTGCCAGGGATAATAAATCATGACCAGTTTCGGTAAACTTGCAATCTTCCAATATATTGAATAGTTCCATGCCAGTGGCTCTGGCCTCCTTTCCTATTGCTCCATTAAATTTCAATTTGCTTGACCAACTTTAAGTGATGGGAAATTTAGAATCTTACAACATACTTATAATTTTATATGCACGCTCAATTACACTTCCTGATGGAATTTTTATACACGTATATCCAAAAGATTTATACGTTTTTTCATGAATATGCTCAAAACGTAAGGCTTCCTCAAAGTTGATTTTTCTTGCCTCTGAGGGCTGACAAAACCCCAAGTTTTCAATAAAGAAAACCGTCTTCTGATAGATACATTCATTCTCAATTCTTCTTATTTCTTCCATAATATCTTTAGATGGTTGATATCCAAGATATTTACTTAGAGCATATGTACAAAAAACTGAGCGGTCATACATTTGAACTTCAGATGGAAGAGTTGAAAGCTGTACTTGCCTTTGTTTTTGCAATTTTACCATTTTATTAATAAAGGACGCATCCTTCCATGGTTCAGCTTTGCCTTGCACTTGCTCTAAAGCAATTATATCAGTTGCAGCTTCTTCCACAACCAAATAACCCATTGTTTCTAATAATCTAATAATTGAAGTTTTTCCACTACCTGGTGTGCCTGTTAAAATATATCGTCTCATAAATACCTCCTATACAAAGTTTTATACTTGGTATAATGGAATGGGATTTTATTCTAGATTGCTTGATGATTTTTGAAATGATTTCATATAATTTTTTGATATATAGAATGGCTTTTTTATAGAAAATATTATATCAAGTATTTTTTGTAAGTCAAACGATTTTTGGTTTTCAGCCCACCAAGTTCACCTTTTCATCTATAAAAGCACTCAAAAAAGGGCGAGAAATCATCTCTTTTGCCCAAATTTTTTGCTCATCTTTAGACCAAAGAGCCACAAACCTCCTCTTGTTATGGTTCCTGTTCGTAAAGGGGAGATATATTGTTCTACCCTTGATTGGCAAACGGCAGCTCCGTAATCCGTGGGTATGGCTTCTGACAAATTGGCATTGCTAGACACCGTCATACAATGCCAATACGTTAACATGAATAATATCATAATTGTAAAAAACATTATCAGTGCTTTTTCAAATGATAAGTCAATGCCATCTCAATACATAAAGCAAACTCATTAGTTGGTAATTCTTTGTTTGGATCCATTACGATAGCCCGATTTTTGGAAAACTCTAAATTGCTATGAAACATTATTCTAAAATTATTAACCAACTAGTTTGACAATGAAAGAATATAGCAACTTATCCTCGCCAAATCTGTCTAGACGTATCGGAGAACCCGCTTTTGTTTGTACAGTTGAATAAGTTGGTTGTCCCCATTTCAGACTTTCCTCAAACTCACCGACTTCAGGAATTCTGCTTGCTACATTATAAATCATTTCCCTTATTTGCATCAGGGGTTCTCGATATTCAATAGGATTGCTATTGAATACTTTTTCTACTCTGATATCTATAATATGACCTCCTTCAACTAAATGCTAATTTTTCATAATATGTTCTTTCCTGCTCCATTGAGCTAAATCCTTAACATTTTGTATATTATTTTTTTGTTCTGCAGACACTACTAAAAAGCGAAAGGAGCATCAATATTGAATAACAAAGATATATCTTCCAACAAACAGGGCAGTGCTACAGTCAATAATGTGAGTAATAAAAATGTCACCCATACAGATCATCGTTCGAAAACCGCACCATATAGCGATTATATTGATCCATTTTATACTCCTCCAGGTGAAGGCCCTAAACCTAGAATTACATCCAATTAGGCATCATCCAGCGACGCAAGGGAGGGTTAAATCTCCCTTGTTATTCTTTGCATCATCTTTCCAGCACCTGTTATGCATTCCTGGCAGATCTTACAGTGGGAGCATTTGGCCTTTTCAATCAGCTTTTGTCGTGTACCATAGTTAGATTTCTCTCTTCTGTAAATACTAAATAGCTAGAACATTAAAACATTGCAAAATCTTTTCTAAATGTATATAATAAAATTGGAACTTTTTTACAGCCAGAAAGGAGCAATGTTATGAGTAAACCGAATGAATTTGAAACTACTGATATCAATGATTCACCGTTCCTCGCAATGCATCCTGAACAATTATCTGTTCTTAAAACAGCACCAGTTAAAACCACAGATGAACCAAAAGTTTTAAAAGCTCCATCAAATACCAATCTACTTGGAGATGCTCCGTATGTACCGGAAGGTTTTCTTTTATGGGTCGATGTAAACATGTCCATAAAATTAAAAACCAATGATCATCCTGAAGGTGAATGGATTACTCTTTGGTGTGACGACGAACCATCGCCTTCCCGTTCAGAGGGTAAATACTTTTTCTGGACATGGTGGAAATCCAATTGGAATAACAATAAAGAGCTTTTAACTAAGAAAGGTATTCCAATTATTGATTCCCACCATTATTCAGTTGCTCCTTGTGACATTTCAATTCCTTTTGAATACGTAATAGAAGACGTATATAATAAGTAACTATTATTGAGCCATGGCATCATTTCCATGGCTCTTTTTATTATCTATATATTCAAGCAGGTCTAACTGTTTCTGGCTATCGTCAATCCTAATGTTTGTCTATTCGCACTCCCACTTTCTGATACTGGCATAAGCTCGTATATGGATAAGCTGACATCGTTGTGCTATGAGCATTAGCTTTTGGGTCTTTAAGTTTGTAATTCTGATTTACAGCAATCATGACCACCCGTAAAAACGGGTGGTTTGCACTAAGGCTGTAAGCCTTTGTTACCGGCCAGCGCCTCAAGACGCTGGCTTTCACTTCGTTCAAGCCACTATGCCTTTGCCACCTTTGCTGCCTCTAAAGAGGCGTTCGTAATACCTTCTAACCCTTAAAAGGGTCCTCGTATTCCTTTACGCTTAATTTATCCACCATGATATCGTGTTTCTCCTGTTCTTCTATATACTTTTTGATGGTGGCTTCATTCAGTCCTACCGTGCTCACATAATATCCTTCCGACCAAAACTTTCGATTCCCAAATTTATACTTTAAATTTGCATGCTTATCAAACATCATAAGAGCACTCTTTCCTTTTAAATATCCCATAAAACTGGATACACTCATTTTAGGTGGGGTACTTAACAGCATGTGTACATGATCTGGCATGATATGTCCTTCTATAATTTCTACACCTTTATAGTTACATAACTGCTTTAATATGTCACGGAGGCTTTCTTTGTATTGATAATATATTATTTTTCGTCTATACTTAGGTGTGAACACGATGTGATACTTGCACATCCATTTTGTATGTGCAAGACTGTTACTCTTGTTTGCCATTAAAATCACCTTTCCTTTCGTTATATAGTAGCTTGAACAACTCTATTATAACGGAAAGGTGATTTTTTTGTATAACACGCGACGCGCACCCGCATAGCGGGTGGTTTATATTTCGCACGCTATGCGTGCTCAACAGGGTCACGACCCATAATAAAAAACTACTAACCCAATATTGATAGTTAGTAGTTGATGATTAATATAATAAAATTAAACAAACTTACCAATATACAATCCATGCAGACTTGCTCCCAAAATACTTGGCTCTTCGCATGTTGAAATATGGTATCCGAACCATTTATCAAAATTGTCATTAGAAGCAGCTTTCAATTTACCATTTAAAGCATATGCCATGCCGTCTGCCACAGCCAAAAAAACTGCATTTTCTTGGTTGAAAGAAAAATCGAAAAGATGCCGAAAAAGATTCACTAATCCTTTGTATTGCAAGGATACTGCAGGGGATGCGAGAATCAAGGATTGCCCTACGGCATCTCGTCTTCGCCTTGCCCCTTGATTATTTTTAAAATTAACAAATGTAAAATTAATCTTTACCTCTTATGGTTTTTTATATATTTTATAATTAAAACAATAACAATTATTACTAAAGAATAATTCATAACTGACCAAATGTAATCAATTAATCCCATGATAATCACCATATTATAGCTGCATCCCCAGACATACGAATCGGCTTGCTATTAAGTTTTAACAATCCATCTATTGAAAAATAATTATCAAGTGTTCCGTCATTATAAACATGTACATCTTTTCCACTAGAAGAAATTGTTGCACCAATACTATTTTCCGACCAATCAAAATCTAACGAAAAACCAGCAAATGGTGTATATTGGCCAAAGCTGGTTAATCTTTTTTTCATTTTCATCAATTTAAATTCCTCCTTTGATAAATGCATACTTTAACAGTTTCATTTTAAATATATAATCGCAAACACAATTTAATTGACATAAAACCACAAGCTTTCATCTAAAAATGGGATACCAAAGGCAGTATCATCTTACTGTAGGTCATAATGACAGTATGAGGACGTGAGACACCCTGCTGAATGTTGCAGATTAGTCTGCCGCTGTCGTTAATATACCAGATCAACCATCAACAGAAATTCAATGGATATCAGAGCCAAACAGCCCAATCCCCGTAATCAAAGGTGCCGCTGCCATGATGAAGGTTGCCATCGGCTTTCAACTGGCGGAAAGCGTCCCGCATACGTCCCAGAATCTCCGGTTGAATGTTCAGACTGTGATGAGCCGGAAATACTTTTTTCACGGGCAATACCGCTATCTTTTCAAGAGACGCAAGATATGCCTGCGGGTCGGTAGATGGGTAGTACGCAAACAGCGTGTCTTTGTAGACAAGATCACCAGTAAATAAGTATCCTCTTTGCGCTTCCCAAAAACATAGATGCCCTGGAGAGTGCCCTGGTGTATGTAGCACAGTAATCTTACGTCCACCCAGATCGATGATATCACCGTCTTGTAGTACCCGTGCAGGCATTCCCTGAAAGAACTTGTAGGCGTTGACGTCATAGCCCTCAGGCAAATCGCAGCGATCTATGACCATATTCCGGATAGTATCCATTGTCAGAGGGAATTTGCCGTTCAGCCAGCTTAGTTCCGCCTCATGCGCGTAGAAATCCGGGTAGTATTCGTGTCCGCCGATATGATCCCAATGGATATGTGTCGCCACGGCAGTTACGGGTTTGTCTGTTAATTTTTTCACCTCTTCGGAAATGTTACAGATACCAAGCCCGGTGTCAATGAGCAAACATCGTTCTTCACCTTCAAGCAGGTAGCAGTGCGTTTCCTCCCAATGGCGGTATTCGCTGATAATGTGAGTGTCCTCATCAATTTGATCGAGTGTAAACCAGTTTTTCATTTTTATTATTCCTTTTCGCTTTGTAATAAATCAAAAGATTCTTATAAGTAGAATATCACCAAACTTACTGACTATCAATGATATGAGTGGAAAATGCATTATTTGAAAATATTTTAGAAAAAGAACTCAGCTTTTCTTAAAGGTTCTCTTTTCAATAATCATTCAAACACTTCTTTCTTCATTACCTTTCGTTTATAAATTACATCTACAACTTTATCTTTCTTATCCTCCATATTACTCCTGTGTTAGGCAAATATACATTTTGCATATCTAAATCAGAGATTGCCAAATCTGATACATACATTGAATTATCAGGTCCGAAAACAACATCAGTGGGCCTGCTCAACCCCCTATCCTCCGGAAATCCTGATTTATTTATGGCAAATGTCGATATATCTCCATTAATAACATTAACTTTCGATACCCTGTGTCCTAAACCTGAACGTATATAATCACTGGACTCTTCGTATTGGATTCCGCCAAAACACGCAATGTAAATATCGCCGATCAGTCCAAAATCTGATGACTTGTTAAAGTCAAATCCCATGATGTTGGATCCAGACGGGAAAACTGCACTTGGTGCTGGCGGGATCGATGGAATGGTATGAAGTAATGATTCTGGTTTTCTGCCTCTGATTGGATTAAATCTGGGCAATGTAACAGGAACTCCTCCTGAGTAATCTGGCCAGCCATACCATGCACCCATATTAAGCAAATGCAATTCATCCATTGCATTGGCAATCGGTCTGCTTCCTCTTGCCTCCATTCCCTGGTTTGATATGATTAGCCGGTTCAAGCTGTCAAATTTCATACAAAATGGATTACGAAGCCCCCATGCAACCTGTTCTATATTAGAGCCATCCATATTTGCCCTTAATACACTGCCGGAAGCTAAAAGTCTGCCTTCTTTTACTTGATATTGTTGGATAGTGGGAACCCCAAAGGGGGAAAAAGCTCCGGTAGCAGCCGTCTCCATGGCTGGTATCAACACATTTTTAGTTTCAAAATTTTCGTAGTTAAGGAATATAAAGGAACCTGGATAATCATGTAAATGAGGATGCTCAAGAAGCCAGCCATTATCCAGTCCTACTACTCCGGAATTCGTTGTGGTTCCCTGCCCAAAATATATTTTCTCATCAATACCAAACTCAACCCGGTTGTTGCTAAAGTCCCCATTGCTTGGCAAGCCACTTATAATATTCTGTCTTGTACCATCCGGATTAAGAACAGTTACAACTCCTCTATGGGATACATAAATGTATCCATTTTTATAATTGATTCCAGTTATGGGGACATTAAAGCCATCGGCAATAACCTCCATACTTCCATTACTTATACGCATAACCAACGGATTCATTGTAGTCATTCCGGAATCAGCAATTAACATATCACCCTTTTCTGTGAAAGCCATGCCAATTGGTGCATTTAATCCTTGAGCAAAGACTTCTATTTGATAACCTACAGGTACACTTATTCTATTGGTATCAATCTCCCTCTGTCTATATGGAGCTTGTTGCATGTATGACTTCTGCAGATACTTGTTCACAGTGAAATTCACCTTTTGTCTCCGCTTATATATATTATTTACAATATATGATAAATTTTTTAATATGATAACCACTCTGTATTAGATATTCACAGCCGGCAGGATTCCCCGATTTTTCCGGCTTCCTGGTCCGCGTTGGTAATATAATGGGGATCCAGACAGATCATCACATTTTCCTTTTTTTAGAAATTCCTTATTTTTGATAGCAGTGATATTTATGTAACATATATTAGTATAAAACATATAAAAGGTGACTTACTGCATGTCTAATTCAGAAAACTCAAACTATGATGATGCTAATATACCAACCTTCCCTTATGATTATGGGCCGAACCCTTTCATTATTGATCTCAACAAGGCGGCTCAGCAGAACGATAATTTCCGTTCGACTTTATGGACAGGAACTAATTTACAGGTTACTCTCATGAGCATTCCTGTCCATGGTAGTATTGGTATTGAGTCTCACCCTGATCTTGACCAGATTTTACGAATAGAGGAAGGGCTGGGCTTAGTTCAGCTAGGTGAAGATAAACTCTCAATGTACGGACAATATCTTGCATTTCCTAATTATATTATAATAGTACCCGCCGGTATTTTTCATAACATCATTAATATTGGCAACAGTCCACTAAAAATATCATCTTTTTATGCTCCTCCCAGTCATCCATGGAATACGGTCCAGAGAACAAGAAATTCCTGATCCTGCCTTGCAGAACAGCATTTCAACATTTTTTTGCGGCCGGCAGGACTTCCCCGATCCTGCCGGCCTCCTTTTTAATAAGGGTTTTTCAGGATACTATTCCCAGCCGGATTCGTCAAAATGCAGTCAGAGAACAAGTTAATGGCCTTCAAACACGCATGAACAGGGCATTCTGTAAGAATAAATTAAATTATTACGATTTAATAGATAATCTTGTAAGATTCATCATTTTCTGATATGCTTATAGGCGTAAAAATCATCAGGAGGAAAGGGAATCAGTATGAACCAATATAACAACCAAGTCAGATCAAACCGCAGGAAAACGCGCTCCGGCAACAGGAATGATGCAGGGCACAACGGTTTTCTATCGATCCTTCTGTTTTATGTGCTTCCTTTCATCGTTGTAAATAGCCTGATTTTTTTTCTGGTGACTTCAAAACCAAAGGGCGAGATTACGATCGGTGAAAGCAGCGATTATATATCCACAACCATGGAACTTAAGATCAATTCCCTGCTTCCTGTAAAGGGCATGGAAGTGACTTTGGACGGCACTCCTGTTGAATTGACGAAAACAGGCCTTAAGACCTATTCCACAGTCCTTACAAATAACGGTGGGCTTGAAATAAAGCTTACATCCTTTAACAAAATGAAGACCATTTTACATGAACAGGTGAATGTTTTAGATGATACTCCTCCAGTGATCAAGGACCAGGTATTTGAAGACGGAGTTCTTTCCTTCCGCTTGGAAGACACTCAGTCAGGCGTGGATTATTCCTCCATTTCCGGCTGTGATGAGGACAACCAGGATATTTCTCCCCTGTCCATAGACCGGAGTACAGGACGCGTGACCTTTGAGCTTAAAAAGGATAATTTAACCATCACTGCCAAAGACAAAATCGGCAATGAGCTTCATAGAACCTTTACCCCTCAGGGCGAAAGCATTGAAGAGGAAGAATTACAAGACCTCCAGGCAGAGGATCAGACAGAATCTTAAACTGTGCCGTATGATAAGTAAACAGAAAGAATACAAATAAAGTGGGGTTCCCGGACATGGGGCCCCACTTTATTTATATTATTAAATAGTTACTTTTCCAACCGATTCCCCTTTTAGCAGCTCCACTTCTACAATGATCTGTTCTGTAAAAGTTGTCTTAGGTTTTTCGATGGTGTTTATTAATTTTTTAGCGGCCTTCATGCCAATGGCGGCCGTATCCTGACGTATGGTGGTCAGCTTGGGATTTAATAGCTGTGAGATCCGGTTGCCATCATATCCGGCAATGGAAATATCCTCCGGAACCCTTAAATTCCTCACCCGCATTTCATTTAATCCACCTATTAAAGCCGTATCATCCTGGTATAAAATGCAGGTGGGCGGATCCCTTCTGTCCAGCAGATCCCTGGTGTATGCCATAGCCTGGCCGACATCCAGATAATCTGCTTCCAATACATATTTGTCTGGTATATGCAGATCATGGCTCTCCATAAAACGGTAAAAGCTGGTAAGCCTTGCCTTTGTAACGGCCGAACTCATCTGTCCATGTATATATGCAATCTTTCTGTGCCCATTTTCATAAATATATTCCATCAGGCACTGGATTCCTTTAATGTTATCGGATAAAACAGAGGAACAGTTTTCGTGGATGTGGTCAATGGTAACCACAGGAATATCACCTCCCAAAAGATCGATTACCTCCGGGTTATCAAAATTTACACAGGCGATTACCACACCGTCTAAATTTCTGTATTTGCAATGGTCATAATAAGAGACCTTTCTTGTTCCTATCTGACTATTGATAAACGTTACATCATACCCCTGTTTCTCCGCTTCCACCTTAAAGCCTTCCAGTACTGCAGCAAAATATTCGTGAGTCAATCCGCTGCTTGCCTCGTCAACAAACAAAACACCGATGTTATAGCTTCTGTTTGTCTTTAAAGACCTTGCGGCTGCATTGGGATAATATCCCAGCTTTCCTGCAGCATTTTTAATCCTGATTTTTGTACTTTCCCCGATGTCGCTCTGGTCATTGAGTGCTTTGCTTACTGTGGCAACAGATACTCCGCAATACTGTGCCAGTTCTTTCATAGAAGTCATATGCCTCACCCTTTTACTTAATCGTTTTCGCAATTCCAATATACTCCTTTTCAGGAGATAAATCAATATATTTTTATTCTTTATCTAACTTATATAGTTTTCAATAATATATTTTATATAAAACAACTAATCCGTAAGAATGTTGTCCCTCATTTTTCTAAATAACTCTTGTTAATTTAAAATAGCTGCTTTATTATTTCTCTATATCTCTCTTGTTTTTACTTAATCGTTTTCGTAAAATATTACTTTAACACCTTTCATGTGTCCTGTTCTGTCTCCTGTTACGTAAGCGTCAAATTAAGTACCTTAAGGGATTGTAGATTTATCTATGGAGCGCTTAACCGTTGCAACTGATTCCCAGAAACTCAGCCTTTGGATTGAACGGATTCAGGAATGCAGGGCAAGCAATCAAAACGTATCTGATTGGTGTACCCGCTCATGATGTCAGTATAAAATCCTATTATTACTGGCTTCGCAAGATCAAGCGCGAAGCGTTTGATACAATTCCTGCTGAAAGAAAACCTAAAGTTCAAACAGTTGTCTCCCAACCCTCTATGTTTGCTGAAGTTCCGGGTACTGTCACCTAGTTAAAGGATAAGTGTTTACCACTAATAATGACAATTTAAGAAAAGCAAACTTAATACATAACGATCCCCAAGCGAAAAAAGCCCGGGGATCATTTTATTAATTCACTACTTTTGAGTATTCCCAAAAATTTAGTGCAGAATTTGTAACTGCAATATAGTATTTCAGGATGGTCCAACCTACAATTATAGGGGATACTTTACTCAAGTTAGTATTTGCTATTATTATTGGCCTTTGATTCAGATAATGAGTTATATTCCTGGTTAGCATCAAAAGTGCCATATATTGTATTAGTATCATCCTTTAATTTAAATTGCTCTATGTGATGTTTTAGCAATTGGGTTTGGCTATTAAGTTCTTCGCTTGCCGCAGCACTTTCTTCGGCAGTTGCACTATTTGTTTGTACAACAGCAGAGATTTGGTCAATACCTGTAGTCACCTGTAAGACAGCATTTGCTTGTTCATTTGAAGCTTGTGCTATTTCATTAATCAGGCCAATTAACTTATCGGTACTGTCAACCACATAATACATTGATTGTGCTGTACTATCAGCAATATTTGTACCATTTTGAACCGCTTGTACTGTTTCTTCAATAAGTATCGTTGTGCTTTTTGCCGCTTCAGCTGATTTTTGTGCCAAATTTCTAACTTCATCAGCAACAACAGCAAATCCCTTTCCAGCAGCACCAGCACGTGCCGCCTCAACAGCAGCATTAAGGGCCAAGATATTTGTTTGGAATGCAATATCTTCGATTGCTTTAATAATTTTGCTGATTTGTTTAGATTTTGCATTAATATCATTCATTGCAACAATCATTTCTTGCATTTGATTATTACTGTTCTTAACTTCCTTACCTGCCGACAAGGCCTCTGTGTTGGCAAGTTGAGCATTATCAGCATTATGCTTAATTTGTTGTGAAATTTCATTAATCGTTGCAGAAAGCTCTTCAATACTGCTTGCCTGCTCGGTTGCTCCTTGTGCAAGAGCTTGTGCTCCAAAAGATACTTGTTCAGAGCCACTTGACACTTGATCTGCTGCAGAATTAAATTGAATAAGAGTATTATTTAGCTTATCCGTTGCATGTAGTAGTGATTCCTTAATTTTCTTGAAGCCTCCATCATATACTTGATTGAAACATAAGTTAAGGTTTCCATCGCCAACCTGAACTAGCAGTTCAGAAATTTCATTGATATATAAAATATATGCTTTTAATCTGACTACAGTTCTATTAAAGGAATCTGCAACAATGAAAGTTTCATCTTTTGTTTTTATATCTAAATTAACGTCTAAATTACCTTCAGCTATTTTATCAGATGCAAAAGCAAGCTTTTTCAAAGGTCTAACAATATTTATTGAAGATATATATACTGTTATGCATATTAAAAACATAATTACAACTATAATTGATAATAATAAATTACGTAAATGATTAAAATCTTGACTGAACTCTGTGTCTGATAATGTGGATAATGCCCTCCATGATAAGTCACCTATAGTCGCATTATATCCATGGATCAAATCATCGTTTAAATAATATGTAATAGCCCCTTCCTGTTTGTTCGATAGTATTTGCTTTAGATTCGAATCTAACGGTAAATCGCTTATACTTTTTAGTATGTAATCGCTATTTTTATGATAAATCACCATATTTTCTTTTGTTATAAATGTATAATATCCCGTATCTCCTAATTTAAAAGTTTGCATAATTTCATTTAAATGTTTTAGAGTCATATCAATTCCAAAACAACCCAAAACAGTTTGATTATTATAAATAGGAGCAATTATACTTATTACAACTTCGTTTGTATTTGAATCTATGTATGGCTCAGTCAAATATGCCCTTCCACTTTCTATGGTAGGGGTATACCATGGGCGGTCTGTTATAATCCAATCCTTTCCTGAAACAAATCCATCAGAAATCATTATTTGACTTGAATCTGTATCTGCAATCCAGGTTGCTAATATATTATCTTTATCAAGTGTTAAAATATCATTTAATTGTTCTTTTATTTTATTGTACTCTTCTGTTTCATTAAACTTCGTGCCAGGTATTAAACTTTCTAGAAAATCAGCAAACTCATTATTTACAGAACCTGTATCAACAATATTAATATACTTAGTAAAAAATTGATTAATTTCCCACGCTGCACTAATACTACTTCTTTTAATTACTTCTTCAGTTTTAAGACTCATATTCTTTTTTACATTGCTTAAAATCAAAAAACTTAAGACTCCAAACATTAATATAGATGGTGCTAATATCCAAACCAGCAGTTTTCGAGTAATACTTTTACTTATAAATCTCATAAAAAGCCTCCCATCTTTTGTCTTTAACAAGTTTTGTAAGTCTATTTCCATTCATTAATGGCATTTCAATATCAGAAACAATACATGCTACATGATCCTTTAATGGATCACCAGAAGCTTTTGTTTTCAGTAAATAATTCCGTGCTTCCTATCCATTATCAGTTTTTATTGTATAACTGTAACCTGCACGACGAAAAACTCAAGTATTAATTTCGATAAAAGCATTGAATTTTTAGCAATGAAAAAATTTTTGTCACTAACTCTCATATGACCAAATTTTTCAATAGACTGCTTTTGAATGTTGGTCTCCAGACTAATCTCAGCAATAATTTTTTTTAAATCAAAGATGGTGATTAATTTATTGCTATATTCAGCAATTCCAGTTGCTACACCTTCCTCACCTCCTGGTTGGTTTCTGATTCTAATAAAATATTAGTTTGAGTTAAACTTTTAGTCGTATTCCATAATTTAACCTCCTTTAATAATATTATTTGTCATAAAAATGCTATGCAGGGACAAAGTTACATTTATATTTAGCTTTAAATGGTGCAACCATCAAAATAATCATTACATCATTCTATCAACTAATATTTATGTAAAACTTTAATCAGTCTGAATATTCTATTGATTTCCTGTAAGGCCGGTCTCCCATTATGACCTCGTATGAATCATCAACTGCAATAATTCTACTTGTTAAAGGGATCTTATTTCCAGATAATCCCTTGAGATGTGCTCCCCTGACCCCTCCCTCTCAGATTTCTCGAAAAAACTCAAATATAGATGTTGTAACATATTAACTTAAATATATAATACACTAGCCGTTAACGCAAGAAATATAAATAAAATAATGTGGCTAATATTAGTTAACTGATAAAGCACTTCTGCTTTTGGAATAATTATTAAAATAATCAGATTAGTGTTTTTCACAGGCAAATAGTAAACGCACCATAGGTTCTTTCCAGAGTTAGTTGATTTGATAATAATATTCATTGAGAAGCAGCTTTGCTTTTAATAGCAAAAAGCTGTTTCTCCCATACATAATTCGTTTGATCAGCTTGATTTTATTCACACTTCCTTCAGCCAACCCATTATTATATTCAAAATCTATACCATTTTTTACTGCTGTAATATCATGTTTCAAACCATTAATATATGTATCCACCTCATCAATTTCTAATTGTTTTGCTTTTGTAATCCATGAATCCAATTCCTTACTTTGACGGGAAAATATAATACGATGAAATTCCCTAAGCAGCCAATAGATTTTTCCTAAGACAGGATATCTTTTAATTGCAGCTTCATATTGTTTAAGTGTTAACCCTTTTACACGTTCTAATTCCCTATAAATAAGCTGACAAAAGAACTTGCGTGGAATATATTCAACAGGCTCGTTTTCATTTTTTGATACGTTCTTTAAATGTGTTCTTTCTTTCTGCATAAACATTCTTAAAGAAGCAACCGTGCCTGTGTACCCATTTTTACAAATATGCTCATGAATTTTTTCATAAGTTATTCCATTTGAACGCATTTCAATGACTGTTTGCTCGTAAGGTGCCAATTTTCCTGGCCTCCTGCAATCGTAGTGTCCATTACTCAGTGGGCAGTCTTTTTTCAGATAGTTTTTTACCGTTAAGGTAGTATGACCAGTTAAATATGTGATTTTGTCAATTGCATTCCCCTGTGCATATAAAGTTCTGACTTCTTCAATTGCTTGCTGTTTATTTTGCATTTGCCTGATATGCTGACGTTCCCGGGCATTTTCCTTCGCTTCAGGGATTTTATCTTTTGGAATAGCAAGATATTTTCTTATCGTAGAGGATGATGAGTGCAAAAGCAAAGCAATATCAGCCGTCATATATCCTTCCTGACGCTTTTTATGTGCAAAATGGATTCTTTCTGTACGGTTTCTTGTATCATATAGCGCCTGCATTTCTGCATTCTGTGAAGTGGCAGATATCACCAATCTGGAAGGAAATAGACGGTACATATATTTTTGTACTGCATCCGATAGATTTTTCAACAGATGGAACCTGTCACTGATTTGAAGTGCATCTGGATGAGAATTCGTTGAAGCAGATGAATATGTTTGGGCTCCATCACGCGAAATAACCACTAAGTTAGGATAGGATTTTAGCCAATCCTCAACCTGTTTCGTTTCTCTTGAGTCGATAATATCAATAATTCTGTGTGTTTCTAAATCCACCATAACTGTGCCGTAAGTATATCTTTTTCGAAAAGCAAAATCGTCCACACAAACTTTTGTAACAGCAGATTTATCCACAAGGGAAGGCATTTTTTTTAATCAGATCACAGATGCTGCTTTTACTGGTTTTGACATAATCCGCTTTAAGTAAAGATGATGCATTTACTGAACTTAATTTAACAGATGTCACTAATATCTTTTCAACAAGACGTTTCGTTTTCTTTCCGTTAGGTACAACAAAATCAAAGCGTTCCGAAAAAGTTTTGTGACTGCACTCCGGATTATCACAGTATACCTTTCTTGTATCCAATAGTAGAATTGTTTGTTTCTCATGTAAAGGGATATCCTGAATTTCCCTTTGATAAACAGAATGTATTTTTGAAGATGCATTACCACAATAAGGGCAGATCAGTTTTTGCTTTGTGGAATAAACATGTAGAATTATCTTATCATTTTTAATTTTACAATCAATACATTCTAAAGAAGAATCCAATAGTTTTATAATTTTAGTCTCCATGTAATCACCGTCCTATAGAGTAATTATACATCTTTATTAATGTGAATACAACCAACTCTGGAAAGAACCGCACCATAGCCAGTCCCTTGACAAAATAACGGACGCCATTTCTGACGGTCTGAGCTACGGATTAGCTTTCCGCCATTCTGCTGGCAGGCCACTAGACCAGGGAAGCAGTCATTCATGCTCAGCTGGCCATCAATTTCCAGCTTCTTACTGGAACGTCCAAAGCGCTTCTGGTTTGCAATGGAAAGCTGTTCAATCAGAAGTTCCATGTTCCGGTTCATCTGGCTCACCCACTCCTGATTATGATAGCCTTATTATACTACACAGAGCAGGAAAAAGCGAATCTAAGGATTCGGAGGCATCAGCATTTTGACGAAACAGGACAGGTAGAAAAAAGAGTAGAAATGACTAAAAAATCAGGATATCCGGGACTATTATCCACAAGGAATCCGCTCTGCAAAAGAGGGATCAGGGCCAGGAGAAAAGTCCTTGTATTCTCTTGTGGATAAGTGTATTTATGAAAAAGAAATGCATTTTTTCTCCTCAGATAATTTCTCTGTTTTGCACAAACTCATAAAGGTCTCTTTGGCTGGATCTTCTTGATCCTTAATTCAATCTGTTCTACTGTCATATCTCATTCCTTTCTCCCGGTACTCCGGGAAACACTAAATAGGTTAGCGCATGATATAGTCGTAAACTTTGGGTAAAATTACCATATACATTTCATCTACAATTATGGTATGATATATACCAAATATGTAGTTTGCTTTACAGGGACGTAAGTCCAGTTTTAGTGAACCGCATTTTTTATTTTATTAGAAAGAGGTGAGATATTATAAACATAGGTGATATCATCATATACGGAAGTCATGGTATTTGTAAGGTTACCGGATTACAGGATATGTGCATGGATGAAAAAATCCGTCCATATTATGTACTCAAACCTATTTACCATACTGCCGCGACAGTATACGTTTCAGCTATAAGTAACAGAAGAAAAACTGAAATTCGCCACATTCTCTCTGCCGATGACATTTTCTCTCTAGTTAAGAAAATGTCGGATAAAGATTACATTTGGAATAAGGATAATCTTAAGCGTAAAGAATTATACAGGCAGATTCTTGCAGATGGTAACCATTCCGAACTTATAAAAATGATAAAAACTTTACGTTGGCACAAACAAGAGTTAAAAAACATAAATAAAAATAAGAAACTACAGAATTTCGATGAAGACTTTCTCAAGGATGCTGAAAAAACACTTTGCGAGGAATTTGCTTACGTGTTGAACATCAAGCGTGAAGAGGTTATTCCGTTTATCTATGAGCAGCAGAGAACCTAAATTTTACAGTTTATCAAATGCAAATCATTATCATTCCTTATTAGCGTGTCAAGACCACTTCAACTCCCATAAAAATCAACTACTGTTTTCATTATAATTATTCCCCAAAGATAAGATCTGTTTTAACGTAAAACGAACCTGAGTTTATAGTAAAAGGTAAAAAAATGTTATAATTACCAGTGAAGAGGCCACATAAGGTATCTGGCAGCTGGCTGAAACCTAACTAATCACCAGATACCTTTTAAACCTAATCTGCAATATTATTCAATAAATGATGTTTTCTTACCATCTTACTGAATTCGGATTATTATCCTGATTCCTTACCAAGTTCAGACTAGAACACCCTTCGCCTCGCGCTGTTCATTTATACCTTTTTGATAATTTTTCAATGGGGAACCTCTTTCCCAAGTTTTTCTTGACTTATTCAGACTATTGTGTTATATTAAATAAGTACTTTAATAAAGTCTTGATTTCGCATATATACGTAAGTCATTATTCTATTGATGATTTACTTATATATGCGATTTTTAGTTTTAGCAAATATAATTTTAATAATTAAGGAGGTATCTTTCATGAAAAAAGGTACAGTAAAATGGTTTAATGCACAAAAGGGATTTGGTTTTATCAGCGATGAGCAGGGTAACGAAATTTTCGTTCATTTCTCAGGTCTTGCTATGGACGGTTATAAGTCTTTAGACGATGGTCAGTCTGTAACATTTGATGTAACAGAAGGTAATCGTGGATTACAGGCCGTTAATGTTCAAACTGCATAAATCACGTGATAAAAAAGACTGCTTGTAAGTGGTCTTTTTTTATTTATGTCTTGCACCAACGGGAACCGCCTTATTCCAATCAATCTGAACAAGCTCACCACAAAAATAACAATTCTTACACAATCTGGTGCTATAAAAATAAACCTTGTTAATTATGCCGTAAAATAGTTTCAAATAACCCCTGCAGCCAGGAAACGGCTGCAGGGGTTATTTGGTAAATTATTTTTATGAAATTCCTGATTCTATTTTTTCTCGTTTTATTCCATGCTTTTCAGCGAATCCGGTCAGAATCATGGTCAATGCACCGTCACCGGTTACGTTGCAAGCTGTGCCGAAGCTGTCCTGCAATGCGAAAATGGTCAGCATAAGTGCCGTCCCGGTTTCACTGAAGCCTAAAACTCCTGTTATAAGACCAAGGGACGCCATCACGGTACCCCCTGGAACGCCTGGGGCGCCAATGGCAAATACACCTAATAAAATGCAGAACAACAACATGGTTCCGTAGGACGGAAAGGCTCCGTATAGTATTTTTGAGACAGTCAATACAAAGAATACCTCTGTTAAAACGGAGCCGCACAGATGAATGTTGGCAAACAGCGGAATGCCGAAATCCACCATATCATCACGTAAAGTAGGCTGAGACTTTTTTGCACAGCGGAGTGCTACGGCCAGGGTAGCGGCCGATGACATAGTACCTACTGCGGTGATATAAGCAGGTCCGTAATTTCTGATGACATCCATAGGATTCTTCCCGGAATAAATGCCGCCGATTGCATAAAGCAGTGCCAGCCAGATAAAATGGCCTACCATGACGATAAGGACAACCTGGAAGAATACCGGAAGCTGCCTAGTAATGGTTCCCTCGTAGGAGAGGGCACAGAAGGTAAATGCGATGAATACAGGCAGCATAGGGATAACAATTTTTGTTACAATGGAAAGCACAATTTCCTGAAATTCTTCCAATGCTTCGGTAATCACCTTTGCCTTTGTCCAGGTTGCGGCCAGACCCAGGAGAAGGGAAAATACCAATGCGCTCATTACCGGCATGATCTGCGGGATATCCAGCTGGAACACGATTCCAGGAAGTTCCTTGAGTCCGTTTACATCGGTAGTAATGGACAGATAAGGAATCATGACGTAGCCGGCCGTCATTGCAAAAAGCGCCGCTCCAATGGAAGATATATATGCAACAGTAACTGCTACGCCCAGCATTTTAGAAGCGTTATTGCCCAGCCTTGTAATCGAAGGGGCGATAAAGCCAATGATAATGAGAGGAACGCAGAATGTAATAACCTGATTTAATATGTATTTCACTGTCACGACAAAATTCATGACAGGTTCGCCTGCTACCTGTCCGATCAAGATCCCCAAAACAACCCCCAGAAGTAATTTAAAAGGTAAACTACTTATTATTTTTTTCATACCTATTCTCCTATCATGATTTTAATAATTTCCTCGTTGGTTTTCTTCATACCCTCTTTCCCTAATCTACCAACATTTTTTAGTGTGGCCTCCACACCTTTGGTAACGATGCCGTCACCATCAAGAAACTGCTGCCCCCGCCCCTGCATTAACCGCCCCGCAATAAGCGGATAATCTGCCGATGGGCGTTTTCTGATGAATTGCAGCCAGATTGTATAAAGCCAGGGCCCGGTACATTCTTTCCTCGCTGACCTTTTGCTCTTTTGCATATACAATGACAGGTACGGAAACTGTAATCCCCTGATTACCGCTTCCTGAATTAATTATGACCGGCAATTCACAGCCATTCATGCGGGCATCCGAACCAGCTGCCGCCATAGCCTTTGCCTTCACAGCAACATCATTCCCGGACGTCCATAAAAGAACCTTGCCGATATTAGCCCCATAACTGCACCTAAGCCCTTCCTCAGCAATAGCCCAGTTATATTGAATCTGCCGGTCCAGGATTTCCTTGATATCCGAGATGTCTACTGTATTGATAAAGTCCCAGATATCCTCCATATTGAGTAAACCCCGGTCGGTCAATGGCTGTTCTTCCATCGATGCTTCCCGTTGTTTCAATATGTTTCCGTCCTTCCCAATGAGAACGATATTGGTATGGAAATTGGCAATGCGAACTTTACTGTAAGAAGAGTCTTTATACAGAGTGACTATAATGTCAAAGGTAAATCCGTCTTTAATGTGCTCTATCCTGACCTCCGTTTCTTCCATAAATTCTTTCATCTGCATGATCTGTTCCTGCATTACCGCGCCAATGACCTCCAGCTCTTTCTCTGGCTTCCCTGCCACGATACCCGCTGTCACTGCAGCAGAAATATGCCCTTTAAATGGCCTGTGTTAGGAACAATCACAGATTTCACATTTTTGATGATGCTTCCGCTTACCCCTACTACCACTCTGTCTGGCAGTTCCCCCAGCGTTCTTCTTGCCACGGCAGCAGCATAGGCCAAAGCGACCGGTTCGGTACAGCCCATGGCAGGAATAAGCTCTTCTCTCAATATCTGCACAAAGGCACCATATTTTATATCTGCCTTTTCCATACTAACTTTAAGTCCTTTCTGCAATATCATTGATCTTCCGGAAAATACATACCAATATGTACGGATTTCTAAGTAACTCTAATGTACCATAAAAACACATGTATGTATAATTTAATTATTTTATGATAATGTTTAATATTTTTAAATCAATGAAAGAAAGGGTAAGCCGTATCTTTGCCAAGGACACGATAAAAGAGGGCTATCATGGAGTCTTTCTACTGAATATTAAAAGGAGAGCTTATTCAAGATGCAAATTTCTCTGCTCTTAAATAAGCTCGCATGGAATTTTTAATTCTCAAACCCCTTAAAAAATTATGCTGTGGCCTCTTCCTCTTCTGAGGCAGCGGAAGCATTCTTACCTTTACCAAGAACACAGGTATAAACGAAAGCTCCAAAGCATACTGCGGCGAACAGAATACCAGCCGGATAAGCAATTCCGGTGGAAAGCTGGAACCCTTCTTTCGCAATCAGGATGTAAGTAAAGGATACTGCGGACATAAAAGTTGCCGGAAGCACTGTGATCCAGTAAAAACGTTTCCTCCGGTATAAATACACGCTTGCGGACCAGAGTGCAATCATTGCCAGAGTCTGGTTGCTCCAGGAGAAGTACCTCCATACGATTTGTACATCAAACTGGGTCAGTATGGCACCGACTGTCAACAGGGGGATTGTAAGAATCAAGCGGTTTTTTACAGGCTTCTGGTCCATCTGGAACCAGTCGGCCAGCGTCAGCCTGGCACTTCTATAGGCGGTATCCGCAGAAGAAATTGGGCAGGCGATGACTCCGATCATAGCGATGACCGCACCCACCGGCCCCAAAAGTTTGAAGCAGATTTCATAAACTACGCTGGATTGTCCGTTGCCTATTGCTGTTAAAAGCCCGCCTGTACCGTTGTAAAATGCAACACCTGCAGCCGCCCAGATTAAAGCGATCACACCTTCTGCCACCATTGCTCCATAAAATACCTTGCGGCCATCCTTTTCATTGGTAAGGCAGCGGGCCATAAGCGGAGACTGGGTTGCATGAAAGCCGGAAATCGCGCCGCATGCAACAGATATGAACATGGTCGGCCAGATGGGAGTTCCTGATGGATGAAGATTTGATAAGGTGATTTCAGGAATATGGTAACCCTTAAAAAGAATGGCACCTCCTACCCCCAGCGCCATAACAATCAGGCAAATGCCGAAAAACGGGTAAATCTTGCCGATAACCTTATCGATAGGAACAAAAGTCGCAATAAAATAGTAAATCAATACTACCACAAGCCAAAAGCGGGAATCAAGTACATCCGGAGTCAGCATGGCTAACAGATTTGCGGGACCGGTTGAAAAAGCAACCCCGACCAGAACCAGAAGGACCACCGAGAACACACGCATGACCTGCTTCATGGTATTTCCTAAGTATGTACCCGTAAGCTCAGAAACACTGGCTCCTTTATGGCGCATGGACATCATGCCAACCATATAATCATGGACGCCCCCTCCTAAAAGAGTACCAAAGGTGATCCAAAGGAATACGCTGGGACCCCAGCAGGCTCCGGCCAGAGCACCGAAAATTGGCCCCAGGCCTGCAATGTTTAAAAGCTGGATCAGAAAAATCCTGGGCGTTCCCATTGGTACATAATCACTCCCGTCTGTCATGGTCAGAGCAGGAGTTTTTCTGTCATCCGGGCCAAAAACCTTTTCAGTCACCTTGCTGTAGATTAAGAAACCGATGATCAGCAGTGCCAGACACACAAAGAAACTTATCATATTCATACCTCCTGTAAAATATTATGAAAACCATTCTTATTACCAATTATACAATAATATGCATAAAAATAAACGTTTTTTGCATGAACGGAAGTGCTAAATGCACAAAAAGCAGAATGGGTGTCATAAACAGGATGAATAAATTTAAATCCCGATGAGCTGTCTTAAATGTTTGACTTTTTCCCTGCCTACAGGAAGGATATTCTGTTCAAATCCCTGCATCTTGACCGCCATACTGTTTCCGGCCCAGGGAAACATTTCTGCGATGTGGTTTAAATTGACCAGATAGCTTTTATGGATGCGGCAGAAGCCGTAAGGCACCAGACGCTTTTCATATTCTCCCAGCAGCTGGTTTTCCGTGTAATCCTTTGAGACGGTATGTATGATACAGCTTCTTAAGCAGGTTTCAATATAGACGATCTGGCTGATATCTAACAGTATGATGGTACGGTTCACGCAGATGGGCATCCGGTTGGCTGAAAAAGACGGGATCCTGTCTTCCTCCGTGAACTTTTCTTTTTGCGCCCTGGCCAGATCCCGGCTGCATTTTTCAAGGACCCGCCGTACTCTTACCAGTTCAAAGGGTTTAAGGATGTAATCACTTACCCCCAGTTCAAATGCCTTCACCGCATATTGGGAGTAGGCCGTGGCAAAAACAATCTGGGTCTCCGGCAGCATGCGCTTTACCACCGATGCCAGCGTAGTTCCTTCCATATCATTTAAGTCAATGTCCAAAAACATGAGATCAAAGGATTCCTCCTCAAGAAGTTCCAGGGCGGCAGCTCCGCTGTCTGCCTCTTTGATCAGGCTGTCCGGCAAAATGGATAAGATCTGGTGGATCAGCTCTTTTCGGGCAGGACGTTCGTCATCGATTACTGCAATTTTCATGAAGGTTCCTCCATTCCATTGTTTTTTTGCCAAGTGGTTACAGCAAGCTCATCAATATATCTGGATTCTGAAATCGCCTCAGGAATCAGAAAAAAGACCTTGGAGCCATTTTCTGAGCTTTGAATGTGAAGTCCCTTATCCTGTCCGTAGATGCTCATTAACCGCTTATGTACATTCTCCAGGCCTACTCCACCATAGCGCTCTCCTGCATACAATCGTGTAAGGACCTCCTGGGGGAATCCGGTCCCATGGTCGGAAACCGCTATTTCGACCCAGCCGCTGCCGGTATGGGCGTGAATAGACACCAGTCGGTTTCCTATTTGATCGGCACCGTAACGAATGGCATTTTCCACCAGGGGCTGGAGAATGAAGGCGGGAACCATGCAGTTTAAATCCTCTTCCACATCGATTTCCACACATAGCTTTTCTTCAAACCTGGCTTTTTCAAGGTCCAGATAGCTTGAGATGTGATAAAGTTCCGTGTGTAAGTTCAGCATATACTGGTCATTTTCCAGAGTCTGCCGGTAGTAGGTGGAGAGGGATCGGAGAAGTTCCCTTGCCCTATCCGTATTCTCCCGGCTGACATAAGAAATGGTATTAAGTGCATTGTATAAAAAATGGGGATTTACCTGAGATTGCAAAGCCTTAAATTCCGCTTTGCGCCGCAGCTTTTTCTGGTATTCCAGATAAGATAGCTCTAACTGGGTAGAGAAAAGCCTGGCCAGTTCAGAAGCAAAACTTAAGTCTGATTGTGAACTGTGCCAGTGCTTTTTGACTACCATAGTCAGGCTGCCGATAAGATGGTCCATTTCGATCATGGGAGCAGCTACGATCATGTGGTTTTTTAAAATAGGATAGAAAGGGTCTTCTTTTTCTGCATGATCAAAAATGGTGGGCTTACGGTCATGAAGAGACGCCAGGATAGGAGCCAGGATGGAATCTCCCTTTAGGGCGCATAAGCCTGCATCGGATTTCATAGCCAGGATCTTCTGGGTATCCGTGATCAATATAGCGGCACAGGAAGTAGAGCGGTAAATGATCTCCGCAGCAGCCTCCACATCTGCTTTGCTGTATAAACCCTTGCGCAGATGGGGCAGGCTTTTCTCTACAATTCCCAATGCCAGACGCATTTTTTCGGCAAACTGGCTGTCTTCCTCCATGAATACCATGTTAAAGGTTCCTAAAAAGACGATCATGCCCAGAGCATTCATGATGATCATAGGAAATGCGATCACCCTCACCAGCTGCATGGCCGCCTGAAAAGGCCTTGAAATCAGGAGTATGATTGCCATTTGCCCCATTTCAACAATTGCGGTGATCAGGAAGATCCCGGTACCTCTTATTTTCCCCATTTTGAACCGGCGGGAAAATATGCAGCCTGCCAGGCCTTCCATCAGGGTAGACAAGGCACAGGAAAGGGCAGTAAAGCCCCCAATATCAAAAAAGTAACGGTGAAGTCCTCCGATCAGAGCCGCCCCCATACCGACCCAGGGGCCTCCTAACAGACCGGCCGCCAATACACCGATCACGCGAGTGTTAACGATTGCTCCCTGTTCCCGCACGCCCGTATAGGTGGAAATAATGCTGACCAGACCGAATATGGCTGACAGAGTTACCGTACAGCCGACGGAATTTTTATCGTACAGAAGCATGCTGCGTACGATGGGTATTTTAGTCAGCAAAGTGGCGATGAGCACCAGGAGGCCAATATTTAGCAGAAGACTGAAAAACATGGTATCAGGCATAGAATAATCCCTCCTTGATCGAATATGAGATATTAATAATAATTATATCAAATAATGCGTAAAAATGAAGCATTAATGATATAGTTTCTCATAATGTTGCATTTGATCTGGAGGGATTGTTTCCGATATGTGAAATTACTTGATCCTTCTTGTGGACTCTCCTTCAATTAACTCGGCTTTAAATACCTTTTTCTGATGCTCTGCTTTGTTTTTGATCACATCGAATAAGATTTTAATGGTGGCCTTTGCCATCTCTTCTACCGGCTGGCGGATGGTGGTGATGGAGGGGTTATAATAGCGGGCGATATCAAGGCCGTCATAGCCGGCCACACAATAGTCTTCCGGTATCCGCATGCCACGCTCAAAGATGGCTTTGCATGCACCGATGGCAATGCTGTCTGAGATCGCGTAAACAGCCGTAAATTCCGGCTTTTCATTCAGAACACGGTTCATCATCCGATACCCGTTGTCCATGGTATAGCATTCCTCACATTCCTCTGAGAATATGATCAGGGATGGGGAAGGAGTGATGCCGTTGTCTGAAAGGGCCTTTTTGTATCCTTCCAGACGGAGGCGTCCGATGCTCTCATCATCAGAAGCGGCGGTCAGGATAAGGATCTTTTTATGGCCAAGTTTACATAAATAATCCGTCATCTTATAGCTTTCAGCATAGTCATCTACGGATACGCAGGAAAAATCAGGAGATTCGCCTAAGTACTCTGTCATTCCGATGGTACTTAGCACATAAGGAACAGTAAGCTGCTCAAGCTCTTCCATGCTGTGGGAAAAATATCCCCCAAGGAATACGATTCCCCTTGGTTTCTTTTCCTTGATCAGTTCCAAAGCCACATCCACTTCATCTTCCTGTTCATCGACCCGCTGCAGGATGAATGAGTATTTCTTTTTCTGGATCTCCTCCTCAAAGATACGGATCATTTTGCTGAAAAAGGGATTACCGATTCCTTTGATCAGTACCGCAATGGCCCTGGAATCAGTACGTTTTAAATTCCGCGCGCTGTTATTGGGAATATAGTTGTTTTCCTTAATCACCTGCATGATCATGCTCTTTGTCTCTGGATTGATATCCGGATGGTCGTTGATGGCCCGGGATACGGTGCTCACTCCCACCCCGCATAATCTGGCTATATCCTTAATATTAATGGAGTCCATCAGAAATACTCATCTCCTTTCATCATGCCCTGCCGTAAAGCCTGGCAATTTTTCTGCATTTTTCTGCAAGCTCTTCTGTTATTTCTCCGGAAACCATACGCCATCTCCAGTTCTTCCCAAGAGTGGAAGGTACATTGATCCTGGCTTCCCCGCCAAGACCCAGATAATCCTGAACCGGTATCACTGCCAGTCTGGCAACACTTGCCAGTGCCAGGCGGATAAAATCCCAGTGGATCTCTTCTCGAGGCGTTCTTTCGTTATTCATATAGTCAATGGAAAGCTGACGGTCATCTGAAGATAAGTCTTCATACCATCCACTGATGGTATTATTATCATGGGTTCCCGTATATACCACGCAGTTCTGCGTATAGTTATGAGGCAGATAATCACTTTCCTCTCTGGAATCAAAAGCAAACTCCAGCACCTTCATGCCTGGGAATCCCGTGTCTTTTACCAGCTTTAAAACCGATGAGGTCAAAAATCCAAGGTCTTCCGCTATGATATCAAAGGTCCCGAATTTCTCCCGCATCTTGTTAAAAATATCAATTCCAGGCCCTTTTTTCCAGGCACCGTGGATGGCATTCTCGCTTCCTGCAGGAATGGTATAGTACTCATCAAAACCGCGGAAATGATCCACCCTCACCACATCGTAAAGGCGGAAGCTGTATTCCATCCGCTTCATCCACCACTCGTAGCCCGTCTTTCCATGGTAATCCCAGCGGTAAAGGGGATTTCCCCATAACTGTCCGGTAGCGGAAAATCCATCCGGCGGACAGCCTGCCACCGCAACAGGTTCACAGTTTTCATCAAACTGGAACAGCTCCGGATGAAACCAGGAATCCGCACTGTCAAATGCCACATAGATAGGCATGTCGCCGATGATCCTGATGCCCTGTTTTCCTGCATAGGACTTTAACCGGCTCCACTGCTCTTCAAACTTCATCTGAAGGAAACCATAAAATCCGATCTCATCTGACAGCTTCTTTTCATACCGGGAGACTGCCTCTTCCTTTCTGAGACGGATATCCTCATCCCAGCAGATCCAGCTTTTTCCCTTAAAATGATCCTTAACTGCCATGTAAAAGCAGTATCCGGCCGTTTCCTCTCCAAGAAGCTTTTCCGGCTCATCTGACGTATGTCCCTGCTCTTTCCATCGTCCATAAGCCTTTCTTAGCAGAGGAAAACGGTTATAATACATTTTCTCATAGTCAATATCTCTCGGATCATCTCCAAAATCCACTGCCTCGCATTCCGCTATGGTAAGCAGTCCCTCAGCAACCAGTTCATCCAGATCAATAAAATAGGGATTTCCCGCAAATGCGGAAAATGACTGGTAAGGAGAATCCCCATAGCCGGTGGGCCCCAGAGGGAGTATCTGCCAATACTGCTGACCTGCTTTTTTTAATAGATCAATAAATTCATATGCCTCTTTTGAAAATGCCCCGATCCCGTATTTTGACGGTAGGCTTGCAACCGGGAGCAACATACCACATTCCCGCATAATCAGTCTCCTTTTTCTGTTTATTTCCGCAAGCAATGAGCCAGGCGCAGGGAGACTTGCATTCCTGCATCCGGCGAATGCTGCAGGGACCAAATACTCTGTAATTTTAGCCCTTCACCGCACCTGCAGCTACGCCCTTTATGATATATTTCTGACAACTTAAATAAAATACAATGATAGGAAAAATCGCCAGAACCAGCATTGCCATCATGGCTCCCATATCGATGGAACCATATCCGCCCTTAAGATTCTGGATGACCATTGGTATTGTACCTTTTTCCTGGGGAAGAATCAAGCTTGGAAGTAAATAATCGTTCCATATCCACATGGCATTTAAGATGGCAACGGTCACTGCCGTGGGCCTCAACATAGGGAATACCACATGAAAATAAGTCTGAATGGGAGAACAGCCGTCGATCATAGCCGCCTCCTCGATTTCGAGGGGAATTGCCTTTACAAAGCCGCAGAATAAAAATACCGCCTGCCCGGATCCAAAGCCCAGGTAAAGAAGCACAAGACCATACATGGAGTTTAAATATAAGTCATTGGCTGTCTTTGACATGGTGAACATAACCATCTGAAACGGCACGATCATTGCAAATACAAAGACATAGTACAAGACGTTTGTAAATGCAGATTTCACTCTGATTATAAACCAGGCCGTCATGGAGGTGAACAGGATGATCACTGCCACAGAAGCTACCGTAATAAACAAAGACCTGCCAAAAGCCGGGAAAAGCCCTGTTTTCCGGATGCCTTCCACATAGTTGGTAAGTCCCACAAAGGTGCCTGCCTTTGGAAGCTGAAACGGTGCATCGCTGATGAACAGCTTGCTCTTAAAGGAGTTCATGAAAACCAGGACAATGGGGAACAAAAATGTCAGGGAAAGGACCGCCAAAACAGCCGTTAAAAACGCTCCCGTGGTTTTTCCTACTTCCATCTGCTGAATTTCTGTGTTTTTTCCCTTTCTGCTCATCAGTTTTCCACCTCCTTACGCCTTGTTAATGTAAGCTGGGTCAAAGATATGACCGCAACCATAAGAAAGAACACCGTGGCCTTTGCCTGGCCTACCCCTTCCCAGCCAACTCTGCCGTAAAAGGTATTGTAAATATCAAGGGCCAGCATGCTGGTCTGCCTTCCAGGCCCGCCTGCCGTCAGCGCAAGGTTCTGGTCAAACAGCTTAAAGGAATTTGTCAGGGTCAGAAACAGACAGATGGTAAAGGACGGCATGACCATGGGCATCATGATACGCTTTAATATCTGGGATCCGGTAGCCCCGTCGATCCTTGCGGCCTCAATCAGCTCTCCAGGAACATTTTGAAGTCCGGCAATGTAAATAATCATCATATACCCGATCAGCTGCCAGTTCATTAAGATCACCAGGCCCCAAAAGCCGTACTTAGCGCTGAAAGAAAGGGTAACGCCAAACTTTGCAAGAATTCCGTTTAACAGAAGCTGCCAGATATAACCCAGCACAATGCCTCCGATTAAGTTTGGCATGAAAAATACAGTCCGGAAGAGGTTGGTTCCCTTAATTCCTCTTGTGAGGACATAGGCCAGCAGAAATCCCAGGGTATTAATGGTCACAACTGACACAAGGGTAAACTTCACGGTAAATACCAGTGCATTGATAAAATTCCTGTCCAAAAATATTTTTTTATAATTTGATATCCCTACCCAGGATGCATCCTTTACCGTAGTGAATTCTGTAAAGGATAAATAAATGCCCATGATAAACGGGTACAGGAATGCAATGGTAAATGCAGTCAGTGTGGGAAGAACAAATATTGGGAAGTACCGTTTCATTGACTTTTGCATAGCAGTTCTCCTTTCTTTATTACTGTCCATGTTATTGAACAGGGCCCGCCCCGCTTTACAGCGTGCCCCGTATCATCGGGCATCGGGCGTAAAGATATACCCGCAGGGTATTCTGTAAAACCCCTCAGTGATCCGAGGGTAATTGAATTTCTTGTATAAAAATGGGTGAGGCATTTCCCCCGCGCTCACCCATTTCCTTTAAAACTATTTTAACTCTTTTATTTTGTCATGGATTTTTCATTTGCCCAGTCGGCCTTCATCTCATCCACTACTGCCTTCCACTCCTTGCCTCCCTGAGCGTACTCAAGAAGAGATGCTCCGAAGTTATCCTTAAAGGTCTGGCTTGGGAAGGAGGTAAAGTTCCAGGATACAGAATATAAGTCCTTGTTGTTCATATACCGGTCGATCTCTTTTGCCAGAGGATCAGTTGGTTTTTCATCTGCTGCAAAGGTATCAAATGGAGCGATAAAGCCCAGCTTGTTGGTCACATAATCTTTTCCTGTGCTGGAAGTAAAGAGCCACTCCAGGAAATCGAGAGATGCCTGTTGGTTCTCTTCTGCTGCCTGGCCGTTGATGGAGAAGAAGTTTTCCGTACCAATGCAAAGTCCCTGCTTTTCTTCACCGTTCACACCGGTATAGATAGGAAGGAATTTCACATCCTCTTCCTTTACCGTGTTTCCTTCAACACCGGACACCTGTCCCCAGCCCCAGTTTCCGTTCTGAACCATGGCAACCTTGCCCAGAGCAAATTCCGCCATGGAATCCTCAACGGTCTTTGCGCCTACCATCTTTGGATCTGTACAGGAGTTGTTAATGTATAAGTCAAAAATGTTCTTGTAGTCGTCTGCATACTTAAAGTCAAGAGCATCTTTATCGGATACGTTGTCATCCTTATATTCATAGTAAACCGGAAGGTTTGCCAGATGGGTCTGCCATCTCCAGTCCTCGCCAGGAGCAAAGGAGGTGGAAGCAAACACGCCTTCGATTCCAAGGTCTGCTTTTCTTGCCTGCATATCTTCTGCAACTGCTTTAAGAGAAGCAAAGTTATTGATCTCATCCATGGATTTTGCTTTTGCACCGTCAAGAGCAAAGTACTTCTGCATGATGGCATCATTATATATAATTCCATATCCTTCCACTACGTAAGGAATGCCGTAAACTCCATCTCCGTCCTTTACTGCCATATCCTTATCAACCAGATGTCCGTAGATCGCGGAATCCTTTAAATCCTTGCAGTATTTTGCCCAGGACTTATAGCCGATCGGTCCGTTGATCTGGAACAGTGTCGGCGGTTCCTTTTTTGCTACCTCTGATTTTAAGGTCTGCTCATAGGTACCTGCTGCCGCTGTCTGTACCTTCATAGGTACGCCGGTTTCCTCGGTATACTTCGCCGCAAGTTCCACCCATGTGTCTGCAACCTCCGGTTTAAAATTCAGATAATAAACCTGCCCTTTGGCTTCTGCTGTATCTCCGGCTTTAGCAGTGGTTTCCCCTGCCTCGGTCTTCTGCTCTGTCCCCGTTGTTTCCGTCGCCTTGTTGGAAGAACATCCCACAAGTGTTCCTGCCGCCATTGCCGCAGCCAGCGTAAGTACTGCCAGTTTCCTAAGTTTCATAATATCCTCCTTCCGTGCATATGCACCCTCCGGTTGATGGATCTGATGAATCGTCCGCTCAACCCCCAATTTTTTTCCTGCATGCCTTCCATACAGAAACTTGTTGCACCTGCTTATTCCCAGGCTTTATCTATCCTGGTCATTGAATACACCGGTTCTGGTAACGATATCGGTAACGTTTCCAATAACCTTATGGCTATAAGATAACATAATGCACAAAAAAATGCAATAGATTTAGCCAAAATTTTGTTTTTCGTTAATCTATTGAATTTTTGTTTCTTTCTTTGTGCACATTGCATAGCTTATTCCTTTTCATCAGCTTATTCTCATTATCTTTTAGCCCTTATATCCATATTTTTCCATAGTCAGATTTTTGTAAATAAAACCTAGGAAATTTGACTGGAATGTTAAGAGAAAAGAAATACTAATTCCTTAATTTTCCTGTAGAATATAAAATATAAAAAGGAGGAACTATTTATGAGAAAAATGAATAAACCACTGGCAGCCACTCTCGTTGCTGCAGCCGTACTAAGCATGACCGCATGTGCCCAGACAGGAACCGCTTCCGTACCAGGAAACAATGTGACCACCATAAGCAATGTGGATACCAATACCATACAGGTAAACAGCACAGAGGGCGTAAAAGTGGTTCCCGATATGGCCCAGGTCAATTTTGCAGTGCTCTCCCAGGCCGGAGACCCAAAGGCCTGCCAGGAAAACAACAGCGCAGATACAAGCAGTGTCATAACATTTTTGAAAAATTCCGGCATCGATGAAAAATCCATTCAGACTTCCAGCTACGGCCTTGAGCCAATGTATGACTGGAACAATACCGGCCAGCAGATCACCGGATATCAGATGCGCACAAGCATTACCGTATCCGACCTTCCCATTGACCAGGTGGGCACCATGCTTTCTTCCAGCGTAGAAGCAGGCATTAACTGCATTGACAGCGTAAACTATCTTTCCAGCAAATACGATGATAACTACAAGGAAGCCCTTAAAAAGGCCGTTGATGCAGCCAAAGTCAAGGCAGAGGCAATTGCAGCTGCCAGCGGAGTCACCCTGGATGGAATCGCTCACATCGAAGAGCTTAATTCCTACCCGAATATCAGGTACTCCTCTTCCGTAGCAACGGAAGATATCTCAGCAGCAGCCAAATCCGTGGTTGTGGAGCCAGGACAGATCGGCGTAGAAGCCCAGGTAACCGTGACCTTCCGGGTAAAGTAATAAACGAAGAGGCACCAGGCTTTAAAGGAACCGCCGTAAGCATTCTAGTAAAAAACAGTGTAATAATGAATCTTAATTAATTGAAAGTGCACCGGCTGTTAGACGAAATCATATCTAACCTCCGGTGCACTTCACTATTTTAAAGCTCATTTGTATCAGGAATGGCGATCCTCCATCTGCACCTCCATCCGGCTGTAAGGAATCTCAATTCCGGCCTCTTCAAATCCAAGCTTCACCTTTTCTAATATCTCCCACCTGGCCGGCCAGTAATCGTCCAGGGAGGTCCAGCCCCGGCCTCCGATGGTAACTGCATTTTCCGTTAAATCACTGACAAAGGTTTCTATGGGTTCTTCTTTTAAGATTCCATTCTGGCTGCGGAAAATGTTTTCCAAAATTTCCTTTGCCTTCTTTAAATCTGAATGATACCCGATCCCCACTAAAACATCCAGCCGTCTCTTATCCATGGCTGTCACGTTGGTAAGGGGAGAATTGGAAAGGGTCCCGTTGGGAATGACCACCTGCTTATTATCGCCTGTGTTCAAAACAGTGTACACAAGCCCGATGGTACGGACCGTACCTTCTCCATCCTTCGATACGATATAGTCCCCTACCCGGAACGGCTTCATAAGAAGGATCAGCACCCCGCCCGCAAAATTGGCCAGGCTTCCCTGGACTGCCAGACCCACGGCTATACTTGCAGATCCCAGCAAAGCCACAATGGAAGCCGAATTCACCCCGATCTGCCCTGCTATGATAAAAGCCAGCAGGCAGTACATGACGGCGTTTAAAACGGACAGAAGGAACTTTCTTAAGCTGACCTCCATATCCACTCTCTTAAATGAGCGGTTCAGCATATTGCGCAGGACTTTAATGATCCTGGAGCCAATGAAAAAAATCACCAGAGCAATTAAAAGCTTTATCCCAAATGCAATCAGCTCGGGGGCCCAGCCCTTTAAGGTTTCCAGCATAACATTAGGCTTTAGCTGGTTTAAGTTTTCCTGTACCTCCTGCTGGAGATCCGCCAGGGACTCTCCCGGAAGCACACCGGGAAGCACATCGGAAACCATATGGAATATCATTTAAAAACCTCCTGATCCTTTTAATTTTTAAGACCAATGAATCATCCGGATATGCAGGCATATCCCTTTGATTTATAAATCCCGGGCTGAAAGGCCTTTGCTTTCAACCTTTGCTTTTTTAGTATATGCGGGCTTCTTAGCCTTTTTCCCAGCCAAAGCCGGCTTCTTTTTCTCTGGAATGCAGGTAAAGACCATGATGCTTAAGGGAGCCACGGTAATTTCCATGGAATACGGCCTTTCATCTGCCTCCTTTTTCTTAGAGGTTTTTACCCGGGGATTTACACGGCCCTGTCCTCCAAAGGCCTTGTCATCGCTGTTTAAGATTTCCTTATATTTTCCTTCAAAGGGAACCCCTACGGGATATTTCTCATGATGCATTGTATCAAAATTGCAGAGGATAAGAAGGGTTTCTTCTTTTTTCTTTGTCTTTCTTAAAAAGCCCACGATGCTGTCCTTGGAATCCGTGCATTCCACCCACTCAAAGCCGTCCGGATCATAATCCATCTGGTACAGGGCCGGCTGGCTCTTATAAAGATAATTTAAGGCCTTTACGTAATCCTGTATCTGTTTATGAAGGGGGTATTCAAGAATCTCCCAATCAAGGCTCTTATTTTCATTCCATTCACTGATCTGTGCAAAGTCCTGACCCATGAACAGAAGCTTTTTACCGGGATGTCCCATCATAAAGCCGTAGGCCGCCTTTAAATTCGCTGCCTTTTCCTCCAGGGTCTCCCCCGGCATCTTACCCATCATGGAACCTTTTCCATGAACCACCTCATCATGGGAGAAAACAAGAATAAAATCTTCGCTGTAGGCGTAGAGCATGCTGAAGGTCATCTCTCCATAATGATGCTTCCGGAAGTATGGATCACACTGCATGTAGCCGATAAAATCGTTCATCCAGCCCATGTTCCATTTATAGTCAAAGCCCAGGCCTTCATTCTTTACATCAGCCGTGATCCTGGGCCATGACGTAGATTCCTCTGCAATCAGAACCGCCCCATCCTTTCGCCCCTTGAATATGGAATTCAAATGCTTTAAGAATTCCACAGCTTCCAGGTTTTCATGGCCGCCGTAAATATTGGGAATCCATTCTCCCGGATTTTTGCCGTAATCTAAGTACAGCATGGAAGCCACTGCATCCATACGGATTCCATCCGCATGGTACTTGTCCGCCCAGAAAAGGGCATTGGCAATGAGGAAGTTGCTGACTCCAGGTCTTCCGTAATTATAAATCAAAGTTCCCCAATGGGGATGTGCCCCCTGTCTTGGGTCCTTATGCTCATAAACACAGGTTCCGTCAAAGCCGGCAAGCCCAAAGCTGTCCCTGGGAAAATGAGCCGGAACCCAATCTAAAATCACGCCGATGCCCTGTTTGTGCATATAATCCATGAAATACATGAAATCATCCGGCGTTCCGTAGCGGCTGGTGGGTGCATAATACCCGGTCACCTGATAACCCCAGGATGCATCAAGGGGATGCTCCATGATGGGAAGGATTTCCACATGGGTGTAGCCCATATCTTTAACATATTCTGCAAGCTTTTCCGCAATTTCACGGTAATTGTAGAATTCAGAACCAACAACTGCCGCTCCGCTTTCATCAAGCTCCGCTTCCTTCCGAAGCCAGGAGCCTAAGTGCACCTCATAAATAGACATGGGATTTTGCTTGGAATCAAAACCCGCCCTCTTTTTCATCCATTCCTGGTCACTCCAGGAATACTGGTCAATATCCCAGACAATGGAAGCATTATCTGGACGCAGCTCACAGTAATTGGCGTAGGGATCGCTTTTAAGCTGGGGATTTCCATCCATATGCTTTATCTCATACTTATATATGGTTCCTGTCTTTAAGCCGGGAATAAACAATTCAAAAATACCGGAATCCCCAAGCCTCCTCATCTGATGACGCCTGCCATCCCACAGGTTAAAGTCCCCTACCACGCTGACACGCATGGCGCATGGAGCCCACACGGAAAAGTATACCCCTTCCGCTCCGCCTGCAGACATGGGGTGCGCCCCCATTTTTTCATAGATGCTGTAGTGAATTCCGGATTCAAACTTTTTGATATCTTCCGACTTATAGAAAGGCGGAAAGGAATAGGGATCCAGACATTCCTCTGACGTCCCATTGTCATAAGTGATCAGCAGAGTATAAGCTTCTGCTTTTTTGCGCGGTATGAGAGCCGCAAAAAACCCGGCTTCATCTGCAAGCTCCATGGGGTATTCCTTACCGCTTTCCCTAAACCGGACAGTCACCGATTCAGCCGTAGGAATAAATGCCTGGATAAGCAGCCCCTGCTCTGTTACGTGCGGGCCCAGAATCTCGTGGGGATTCGCTGCTTCTGAATATACAACTTCTTCAATGCCGGCCCAATCCATCAAATCATACAATTTTCCATCCATACATGGCTCCTCCTGGTCCCTCTTTATGAAAATATTTTATCACCAGGACACGTAATTTTCAATAGCTTACCGGAATTGAGGCTTATTTAAACCGTGCATAGGCCAGCATTAAATCAACCATTCTGCCATAGCTGCCTACCCCATCGGACTGGCTGTTGAGCTTTAAATAAGTATCGTTCATCAAGTTGGAAACCTCGGCAGTCTTCCCCTCGTATTTCCCCCAGAATTCATTGTTGTACCTTAAATCCTCCCAAGCCCTTTCACTGAGCGATCCACAGATTTCTGCGTATGCCTCCTGGTCCGCCTTTGCCAGGGCATTGGTGGCGTAAATCCATCCGGTTAAGTATCCGCTGTAACGGAATGCGGCATCATCAGAGCCGATGCAGGCCAGATATCCGATGAAGTTGGCCTCATCCTCTCTCATGAACCCTCTTAAATGGGACAGCTCATGGCAGACAGTATGGGGAATGTTGTAATCCGGCATGGACCGGTTATAAGTAGCCTCCACCGTAAAAGGGGAATACTGGCCGCAAAGCTGCTGAACCGAAAAGAAGTAAGACCACAGGAGCGCCTTGGGGGGCGGGTAATAGCCTGCCAGCTCCGGATAAGCCTCTCCCAGGCTTTTCATGGCTTTCACACTTTCTTTTTCCAGACTTTTTAGATCCGTATCATTTGCCAAGCCTTCCCTGCATATCCTGTTTATCTCATCCGTAAGGGTAAGGCAAAGGCTCCTTAGTTCCTCTAAGGAAGACAGTCTCACATCCAGCCCCGAATAGCTGGAAAATGTTTTCCGGTAATAGTTGATCCCGCAATTAACCGTAAAGAGTAAAAAAAGGCCGGTAACAAGAAACACGGCTCTTATGAGGATCTTTTTCCCCTCCTTACGGTGGGTAAAAACGTAATAAATAATATACAAAATAAGCAGGTAAATGCCGGCCTCCACAAGTGCAAAGGAAAAAACCCCGGACAGCCTTCCCACACTTCCTACCACAAACCGGTAAACCCGTCTGGCGTACCAGTCCCCAAATCCCGGAACCTTTCTTGCCAGTATCTGAAGCAGCAATGAAACTGCAAACATTAATGCAGAAGCTGCAATAAGCCTCCTATCCTGATTCCGGCTTCTCCCTTCCATGATCCGGCTCCCCCTGCTGTGATTTTTTTATCTGTAAATCATGATATCATAAACCTGTGGTTCATGATCGACATTCAACCTTCGCGCCGATGAGCAAGCTCATCTTCACTCTCTTGCGTTCATTCTATCGCGATTTTATGGACAATCCGTAGAGTATTTGTGAATATTTTCTTACCATTTTGTAAAACCCCTTGCGTTATAAATCAATCTCATTTAAACTTTGTAATGGGACCACCAGGAAGGGGACACCCTGCGGGTATACCTTTATGCCCAGAAAACGTGGACAATAATAAGGAAAAGAAGAGATCATATGAAAAGAGACGATAACATGCCAAAAGAACGGGAACCGTTCAGCTGGAGGGAAGAAATCATCAGTTGGATCAAAATCATCATTACTGCAGCTGTCATTGCGTTTTTGCTCAATAATTTTATCATCGCAAACAGCAGGGTACCCAGCGGATCCATGGAAAAGACCATTATGACAGGAGACCGGGTCATCGGCTCCAGGCTATCCTATTATTTTGGCGACCCAAAGCGGGGCGATATAGCTATTTTCCATTTTCCAGATGATCCTACCGGTAAGACCTATTACGTAAAACGTGTCATCGGCCTTCCGGGTGATATCATCGATATCCGGGACGGAAAGGTATATTTAAATAATTCCGAAACACCTCTTGAGGAATCTTATCTTCCGGAGCCAATGGAACCGGAGCCTGATGCCCATTATGAAGTGCCGGAAGACTGTTACTTCATGCTTGGAGACAACCGGAATTTCTCCGCAGATGCAAGAAGATGGAAACATAAATACGTGGAAAAAGACAAGATCATTGCAAAGGTTCTGTTCCGGTATTTCCCTTCCATTAAAAAAATTGAATAAGAAAAAAACGCAGGCCGCTTTAGCAGTCCTCTAATAAGGATGTTTACGAAAATCAAAATTGTTTAGCACACAGCCGAACGATCACCGATGAATTGTAAATAATCTTTATTGGAGGATTTGCTTTATGGCAAAGTTCGAGTTTGAGTACACGGAAATTGATGGGGTGTTGTATCCCAATATTGAAATTGGTGGAAAACCGACGCCGCTGGATTTCTGTCAATTCTCCACTGTCCAGCAGCCGCCTTGCGGCTTCCTTGGCTTTTCTGGTATCGCTTTTCTGGTATCGCTTTTATGTATCAAGTCCAAATCAAGGGGAGGGGCGGCAAGCTGCTCAGTTTCCTCCAGCCCATTGATGCTCACATCCAAACGGCTTGTCCCATTTTCATGTGTGACTTGCTGATGGTAGATTTCATCCGATAAGGCTTTCATATAAAAAAATCCTGTGCCGTCTTGCCGGGGTTCTCTGCAAGGTAGTCCACCAGCGTGATTTCTACAATGCGGTCTGTTTTGCTGAAATGCTAAAACAGATCGGAGGGTGGGGAATGACAGCGCGGCGAAGCAGATAGGATACTGCCAATCCCTGAATGTGGGATGCTTTGCAAGATTGATAGGAATTTTGTCGAACAAAAAAAGTCAGTATGTTGCTCATGGCAAAATACTGACTTTTTTAGATTATCGGTATGAAATTATACGTATAAAGAGCGGTATGTACGGGCCGCTCCCGTATATCTGCCTGCAAAAAAGCAAGAAGCAGGGTATACTCATAAAGGCCCCCTTCCACCGTGGTCTGCAACGAAAGCTCCGTCCAATACCCAAAATGCCTGGAAAACATAACAGAAACCCAATCCCAGAATAGAGGGCAGACTCTACTCGGTTTTGGCAGCCAGACTATCATAGCACATAAACGCCTTAAATCCTCAACTTTGCGTCCCCTGCTTTTGCCGGGTTTGCCCTTGGTCGTATTTATTTTGTTGTCGCTATCTTAATTATCCTTGTGCCGTCTGCGTTTGGCTCCCGCCTTCCGCTTTAGTACTTACTTCACGCCTCATCCAAGAACGAGAACGATGTCATCCTTTCTCCCTTGTATTGAAACTCGACCGAGTGAGAATACACGCCAAAGAACTTCTGAATGTTTGCACCTGTCATGACCTGTTCCGTCTTGCCCACAATGTAATCCTGTTCGCCCAGCAGAAAACATTTATCCGCAATGCGGAGCGCATGATTGGGATAGTGGGTATTGATGATGCAGGCAATGTTTTTCTCGGACACAACAGACTGAATCAATTTGAGCAGCCGGATTTGATTACGAAAATCCAAATGGGATTCCGGCTCGTCCAATACCAGAAGCTGAGGGGCATTGATGAGCGCACGAGCAATATACACCAGTTGAAGCTGCCCTCCGCTCAATTTGTTGCAGGGATTGTCCCGCAGGTCATAAATCCCTATCTTTTTGAGCATTTGGTCTGCCAAATCGTAATCCTTTGGGCTTGGCATTGCAAAAAAGGAGCTGTGGCCAGCCTTGCCGAAAACGACCATATCCCGCACAGAGTAGTCGAAGGAAACCCTATGCGCCTGTGGGACATAGCCGATTTCTTTCATAGGCTTGTTTTTCTGGCTTCTCTTTCCGCTTATGGCAGAGAAACCGCTGTTCCAACTTAGAATACCGACAATGCACTTAATCAGCGTCGTTTTGCCGATGCCGTTTCTGCCCATGATAGCCATCACTTGCCCCCCATCCAAAGAGAATGTGATGTTTTGTAGGAGGGGGTGATTCTGCGTGTAGGCAAAGCAGCCATCCTGCACTTCCAATAGTTTACTCATGGATTCACCCCTCCTTTCTGCCGCGATTATAGATAATTGCAAAGAATGGTGCGCCAATTAGAGCGGTCAGGATTCCGATAGGAATCTCCGCGGAGGTCAGGTTTCTTGCGGCGGTATCGACCAGAATCATGAAGATTGCGCCCGTCAAACAAGAGGCGGGCAGCAGATGCCCGTGGTTGACACCGACCAGCCGCCTGCAAATGTGGGGGATGACCAAGCCCACCCAGCCGATGACTCCTGAAACGGTCACGCTGCCAGCCGTTGTCAGCGTGGCAAATAAAATCACCAGCCAGCGGGTGGTGTTCGGATTGATTCCAAGTGTGAAACAGTCCTCGTCGCCGAGAGAAAGCAAATTGATTTTCCAGCGCAGCAGATATAGCCCGATGATGCCGCCTATGATGGGGATAAAGGCAATCCCTATATCGCGATAGGTGGCGTTTGCAAAGCTACCCATCTGCCAAAAGGTAATGGCAGGGAGTGTTTCGGATGAATCGGCCACATACTTAATCAGGGAAATGAGCGCCGAAAAGATGGAGGACACAATAATGCCGCCCAACACGACTGACAGCGTTCCCGTTCCATTTTTCGTCCCTGCCAGAAAGAACACCAGAATCACGCTGGTCAGTCCAAGTGCCAGAGACAGAACCGGCGTGAACAACCCCAAGCCGCCGGTGAGCAGAATGCCCAACGCCGCGCCAAAACCTGCGCCGGAACTGACCCCCAGCAAATCAGGGCTTACCAACGGATTTTGAAACGTGCCCTGCAAGGCGGAGCCGGATATGGATAATCCGGCCCCGACCATTGCAGCTAAAATGATTCGTGGAATACGCACATTGAAAACGACAAAGGAGGCTGTTTCCAGGGTGCTGTCTATATTGCCGTTCAGCTTGCCGGACAGGATAGCCGCAAGGTCAGAAAGGTGGATGCCGTATTTCCCCAGCAACACCCCACTGATAACTGCGCCTGCCAACAGCAAGATACCGATGAACATCGTCTTGTTGTAATTTGCGTTATGCTCTTTCCTCATATCCCTGTCGCTTCCCGATAATCCAAGATGGAATCAAGGTCCCCTTCTGTCAATTCAACATTGTAATTGCGCTGGTAGTATTCCTTGATTTCTGTGCGAACCTCGTCGTCGCTTACAAGCTCAGGATATGCCTTGGAAACCAGCCAAAAAGGAAAGAGTGGGGAATCTGCACAAGGCGTTACCCAAGCATAGGTTGTTCTTGGCACATCAAAGACCTGCTTGTTCTTCCATGCACTCAGCAGAGACCAGTCTTGTCCTTCAATGGAATTGTCCAGAATATAGCTTGCGGGAACATCCTGAAAGCACATGATAAAGTCAGGATTCCACTCATAAATCTGTTCCATGCTGACCTCGCCCGTGCCTTCAACCGATGCAGCGACATTCTCTATGCCGCTCAGAGCAAAAAAGCTCTGCGCCCAGCCGTCAAAGGAGTCAGAACCCATGACCACCACGCTGCCTGCCTGATTGAGTTTGATGCAAAGCCCTCGTTTTTTCTGGTCTCCCACATTTTTCAGCAGGCTCTCCAGCTTTGCATTGGCGTCGTCCCATTCCTTCTGAATGCCCACGGAGGTATCCGTACCTAAAATTCCTCTAATCTGCGCATCCCAAGCAACGGACATTTTTTCCGGGCTATTGACGCCTTTCATGAGAAAGTCCACCGCCGGGACATTGAGGCCCTCAATGCCTTTTTTCTGGAAATCACCATAATAAAAGATAATATCAGGCTCCAGCGCAAGCAGGGATTCGGTGTTGACGGCAAAGTTTACATCGACAAAGGAAGATTCCACCGACTTCCAGTTGGGGAATACTTTTTCGACGATTTGCGGGTTAGAGGTCAGGAAGGAGCGCGAGTTGATACCGACGATCATCTCGGTGTCCGGGATGGCGCTCACCACAAAGGACATGACCGGCGGGCTTAGAATTACGATTTTCTGAATATCGGCGGGGGCGGGAATGGTGACCTCATGACCGCCCAAATCTGTAATGGTGCGCAGCCCGCTCGATTCCACCGGGGCGGTGCTGGAGGGCGTTTCGGATGTAACGGGTACATTGGATTTACCGCCCTGCGACGCGGGCTTTCCGCAAGCTGCAAGTGACAAGCACAGAGCAGCCGCCAGTACTGCGGAAACAATCTTGTTTTTCATGTAAATATCCTCCTTGTGTATGTGTGTTTATCTGTTTCAAAGAACGGCGGATTGTGCGTGGAAAAGGCTGCTATACTGACCATCCTTGTGCATGAGTTCCTCATGGCTGCCTTGTTCCGTAATCTCACCGTCCCTAAAAACCAATATTTTATCCGCTGTGCGGATTGTTCGTAGACGGTGGGCAATGACCAGCACTGTCCTTCCCCTCGCAAGCTCTGATATGGCTTCTTGAATCAGCAGTTCGTTTCCGGGGTCAACATTGCTTGTAAATTCATCCAGAACCAGAATGGGGGCATCCTTTAGGAACGCTCTGGCGATGGAAAGGCGCTGCCTCTGACCGCCAGATAGGGTTGTTCCGTTTTCACTGATTGGTGTTTGATAGCCCTGCGGCAGCGAAATAATGAAGTCATGGATTCTGGCCCTTTTTGCCGCCATCACAATTTCTTCTTCTGAGGCAGCTGATTTGCCGATGCGGAGGTTGTTTTCGATGGTGTCCGCAAAAAGCTGAACATTTTGCATAACAATGCTGATGGAATCCAGCAAATCGTCATAGCGCATATCCCGAATATCTACCCCGCCGATTTGGATGCTCCCGCTGTCCACATCCCAAAAACGAAGCAGAAGATTTGTTACGGTTGTTTTGCCGGAACCTGATGCCCCCACGAGGGCGGTGATGCTTCTTTCCGGTGCATAAAATGTCATTTTCTTTAGAGCGAAATCATTCTCCCCATAGGAGAATCCCACATCACAAAATGCGATGTCCGCACCGGCCGGCTGGCGGGGATGTTCCGCTTCTCTTACCAAAGGGGCATCCAACAGTTTTTGAATCCTGCGGTAACTGTCTGTGACGGTCAGGTAGTTCATCCAATAACTTTCCATTGCGGAAAAGGGTTTGTAAAACTCCTTGCTGATGATGATATATAGAAAAAAGGTTATTAGCTCCAACTTTCCGCTGAACACAAGTACCATTCCCATGACGGACATAATGCCAAAGGCCATATCCACCAGCAAGCCATAGTAAGACAACTTCTGGGCTTTGTACCGGGATAACCGCTTACTGCTCTCGCCAAACGCCTCTGTACGCTTTTCTATTTCTTCATCGAGCTGCCTACTGCCCGAAAAGGCTTTGAGCAAGGGGATGCCCTTGACATACTCCACAAACAGGCTGACAAAATCAGCAAGCTGATTTCCACTTTCCGCTTCAAGTTCAGAGCCACGCCTTAGTCCCCAAAAAAGCAGGCAGAGTGCAAGCGGCAGAACAGAAATCATCAGCAGACCCATCCGCCAATTCAGGACAAGTAGTGCTGCGGCAACCACAAGCGATACGATGATGTCGCCCAGCATTCTTGGCCACAGGTGGCCCACCACCATCACCATATTGTTTACATCCTTATGGACGATGGTGCTGACCTCGCCAAGCCGTTCACTTGTATAGAAACCCAAAGAAAAGTCCTTCAATCGGCGGACAATCCTTGTCCGCAGCTCATAATTTAAGTCGAATCCAGCAAAGTGTTTGCGCATATCCGCAAGCGCATTGGACGCACCCCGGATTAGAAGCAGAACCACAAGCCCCAACCAAAAGGGAATCAGTGAACCGCCGCTCCCTGATACAACCTTGTCCAATATGCGCAAAACCAGAAGCACCGTCCCAATGCCAGAAAGGGCATACAGCGTAAACCATGTGATTGCAGAAGACAATGCGCGTCGGCCCTGTGCGGTTAAGGTGTTAAGAATTTGCCGTATCATACGCATCCCTCCTTGATGTTCCAGCGGTCAACTTTGTCCTGTTGGGAAATAAGCTCTCCATACTGCGGACATCGGGCGGTAAGTTCGCTGTGTGTGCCGATTCCAACGACTTGGCCTGTCTCCATGACAATGATTTGTTCCGCACCCCGGATGGTATTCAGGTGATGGGTAATGGTAATCACCGTCTTATTCCGGCTAAATTCCTCGATTGCGGCATGGATATGCTTTTCATTTTCAGCATCTACCGCCGCTGTCGCTTCATCAAAAATAAGTATAGGAGTATCCTTCAAAATCATTCTGGCAATGGCGACCCGCTGTTTTTCACCCCCCGAAAACTTCACCCCGGATTCACCGGCTTTTGTCTGATAACCCTCCGGGAGTGACTGGATGAAATCATGAATGCGGGCTTTTTTTGCCGCCGCTATGATTTCATCCTCGGATGCGCTCGGCTTGCCCATTCGTATATTCTCGGCAATGCTCATATTAAAGAGGAACGCATCCTGCTGTACAATCCCTATCAGTGCGTTTAGCTCACTCTCGGATAAATCCGTCACATCCACGCCGCCAATCTTGATGCTGCCGCGGGGCGGCTGCCAAAATCCTATAAGCAAAGACACAAGGGTGCTTTTTCCACAGCCGGATGCTCCCACCAGTGCGCTTCGGGAGCCTTGCGGAAATGTGACGGAAATGTTATTCAGCGTGGTTTCCTTTCCGGGATAGGCAAAATACAAGCTGGATATTTCAATGTCCCCATGGGTGATGTTCGTCAACACTTCTTTTGCTTCTGCAATAGGTGCATCTAAAACGGAGGCGACCTCTTTCATGGAACTGGAAAATACAATGCCATAGTGTTGCAGGGTAGCTGCCTTTGCAATGAATGATGTAAAAGCAGTACCCAATAGGATGGACAGCACGAACATGGGAACGGAGAGTTCCCCCGTAGCAAGGAACAGGCTGCCTGCAATCATCATGAGGACAACGCCGCCCTGCATGAAAACATCCAGAATTCCCATTGACACAGAAACGCCTGCCGCCGCTTTCCGGGCGGCACGAACATAATCTTTTGCGAACTGGATGGTGCGCTCGGTTTTGGTTTCCTCTTTGCCAAATGCCTTGATAACGGCGATAGTCTGCACATACTCCAGCACATTTTCTTGCATGGTCTTTGTGCTTTCCGAAAAGGTTTGCTGATTCTTTTTCCAGATTGCCGCAGATAATTTTCTTGTGAGCAACATCAGCGGCAATGTGGAAACCATCAGCAGAGCCAACCGCCAGTCAATCAGGAGCATGGTGATGAAAAGGACAGCTGGAACCACGGTGGCTGTCATAATTTCCGGCAAACCGTGAGCAAGGTAGAACTCGGCCTGCTCTACATCATGCTCAATGATGCTTGTTAGTCCTCCAGTCTTGCGCTCTTGGAAAAAGCGAATCGGCAGCTTTTTCAGATGGCGAATCAGCCGCAACCGCAAATCGGTCAAGGTGGTATATGCTGCCTTGTGTGCCATCCATGTGGAAAAGTAAAAACACCCCGATTTTAGGACCATGGACAAAAGCATGAGACCTCCAGCCAGCCCAATCGTCCTCCATGTAAGCTGTCCAGCAATGAAAGATGCTGCCATGTGAATTGTTAAAAATCGTGGAACCAAGTCCAGCACCGCACCGACTGCAATCAGAAGATTCGAGCCGGTATTTTTTCTTTTCATTTCTTTGACCAATAAGTCTTGATTCAAAGCATTACCTCCCCTCAATACACAGAAAAAACGCAATACCGATAAAACACCCATATGTTTTACCGGCACTGCGTCTTAGCGTCTGGCCTATCTGCAATAAAAACTTTATAATTTTTCACATTGATTAAATTTTCGTGCTTGCACTTCGGGCAAAACAGGGGAAACCGAATCAAAACTGTATCTTCCCGAATTTGAACCCTCGTTTTATGTCCGCATACAGGACACCGAACCCATTCGGTTTTTTCCACATCACCACCCCGCTTTCGCTCTGATATGACGCTGATTGGATTACGCATGGTTTTTAATGAGACCGATTGCGTTGTCCAAAAAGCCCTTGATGGCGGCTAATTTTTCGCCGGGCATATCTGCAAGGAAATCGAAAAGCGCCTTATCCTGCTCGTTGTGATATTTCTCATGTTCCCGATAGGCGACCTTCCCTTTTTCAGTCAGGTAGAGCAGACTGCGTTTTTTATCCTCGGTATCATCCTCTTTTATAATCAATCCCTGCTCCATGAGCTTTTGCAGCGTCTTGTGAACGACAGGTCGGGTAATACCGAATTTCCGAGCAAGCTCAGCGCTGTGAATACCTGGAAAATCACCAATCATTTTGATAATGTGGATTTCCCCTCGATAGAAGGTCATGTCCTCACTGCCAAAGTCAAGGATATTGGTTTTCGTGTTGGAAATTTGTTCGTTCAGTTCAATAAAAGAGCGAATGACGTCGCCCGAACAAACATCTGAATTAGATACTCCCTTGCGATAGATTTGTCCTTCATACCGCGCATCCTCCATGCGGTCGGCCACTGTCAGCCCTGCGTCTTGTACAGCCAATCCAATTTCCCGACTGCTGGGGGGCAGAGGCGCACCGTTCAGCAACCCTGACAGCCAACTGAGCATATTGGGTGGAGCGTTCTGCTCGTGTTCCGCGTACTGACCGACAATCAACAAATATCCGCCTTCCATTAAAGATGCGGATATTTTACCAATGAAATCCGACAGATTACCTTTCACAAAGTTCAGAATACCGGAGGCGATAATCACATCGTAAGGGCCGCCAAGAACATCCGCATTAAAGTCTCCGGCAATCACATCAACTCGCCGTTCCCCATGATGCTGACTCACAATCTCTTTTGTGACCTCTGCTACATCGGGGGCTTCAAAGATCGTTGCTTTGCTGTTAGTAAACTTCTTTGCAAACTCAATCGCTAAGATACCTGTTCCACCGCCTAAATCTAAGAGATGCAAGGGGCGCTCAGTATCAGGATACAGCTTGGTCATCTGGTTCAAAAAGGCCTGCACCCGCCCGGTATATAGTTCAGGAATAGTAACCCTTGCCATCTCCGAAAAATCATAAGTAGTCTTGGGCGTGTCGGATGATTTCACCTGTTGCTCCAGCCTTGCCAGCGAGGTCATGTTCTCACGAAAAAGCAGAGCATCCCCCAAGAATACCTCGCTGCTCCGGGACAAGAAATCCTTGGTTTCCGGCGTATTGAAATAAAAATCCCCCTGCCTGTTTACCCATCCGCAGGAGGTCAGGGAAAGCAACAATAATTCAATCTGTCTCTTATCGCAATCGAGAGCCGCCGCAACCGCATCTGCCGTCTGTGGAGCATCGAGATGCGAGAATACATTCAAACGAATGGCCGCAAAAAGCAGTTGGGCTTCTTGATAATTGTGCATAATTTGATAGTATCTGCCGGGACTATTTTCCACGTTGTATGCCATGCTGAAATCCTCCTTCCTCTAACAGAAATTCAGTTAGTTTCATCTAACTTCATATGTAAGCATAGCATACATATATAATGATTGTCAAGCAAACAATTTATTTTATACTGCAATAAATGAAAGATTCTAAATTGAACTAGTAGCGCTGTTACAGGTAAAATAAAATGGGCGAGGTGCCCCCCACACATAGGATAATTTCAATTTTGTTGGCAGGGTTTAGGCCAAGAGAAAAGCCGTAGGACTTAACATCCTACGGCAAATCTCAAGAGCTGAAAACATCCTTACTGGTAGAGGGCATTTCTGCCTGCGTTTTTATATATCTCTTACCACTGGTAATATTTGACCAAAGCCTGTGTTCCCTCGTCTTCATGGCCAGAGGCAGCCATGGTTTCATACATGGAAAGTACGTAATCAAGCACACCAAGCCGTATGCCGGTATCTTCCGCTTCCTCGGCTGCAAGCTTCATGTCCTTGATAAAATGCTTGATAAAGAACCCTGGGGCAAAGTCCCCGGAAAGGATTCTGGGAGCCATTGCATTTAACTGGGCACTTCCTGCTGCACCGGTAGCGATGGAGTCCACCATGGTCCCTACGTCAAGGCCATTGGCCTTTGCATAGGCCATTGCCTCGCAGACCCCGGAAATAGCTCCTGCAATGGCGATCTGATTGCACATTTTGGTGTGCTGGCCGTTTCCGGCCTTTCCCTCATATTGGATGGCCTTTCCCATTGCTTCAAAAACAGGAAGGCAGTGGTCATAAGTATCCTTATCTCCTCCAGCCAGTATGGTAAGGGTTCCTTCTCTTGCCCCGGTATCTCCTCCTGTCACCGGGGCATCCAGGGCCTTTAGCCCTGCCTGTTTTGCTTCCTCATAAATCCGCACAGCAAGCTTTGGGCTTGTGGTGGTCATGTCAATCAGGCAGGTTCCCTTGTCTGCGTTTGCGATGATCCCATTTTCCCCGAAATAGACCTCTTCCACATCCTTAGGATATCCTACGATGGAGATGACCGCATCCCTGCCTTTGGAGCATGCCTTCACATCTTCGCACCATATGGCTCCCTCTGAAATGACATCCTCTGCCTTACTCCTGGTTCTTGAGTATACTGCCACCTCATAACCTGCCTTCATTAAATTGCGCACCATGGACTTTCCCATAATTCCAATTCCGATAAACCCGATCTTTTTCATATGTTTCCCCCTCCCATATTTTTTAGCTTCTTTTTTCGATATCCATTACCATATCCACCCGGCGCTGATGCCTTCCGCCCTCGTACTTGGCATCCAACCATTCTTCCGTGATCATCTTTGCCATTTCCACTCCAATGACACGGGCTCCAAAGCAGAGCACATTGGAATCATTGTGCATTCTGGAAAGCTTTGCAGTATAGGGTTCGCTGCAGACGCAGGCCCGGATCCCTCTGACCTTATTGCAGGAAAGGGAGATTCCCACTCCTGTTCCGCAGATTGCGATTCCCAAATCAGCTTCTCCGTCTGCAACAGCGCGTCCTACCTTTTCCCCATACTCCGGATAATCGCAGCTTTCTGTGGAATTGGTTCCAAAGTCGATCACCTCATATCCCTTGCTCTCTACAAATTCCTTAATGTAATTCTTCATTTCTATGGCCGTATGGTCATTTCCCATTGCAATCTTCATCGTCATTCTCCTGTTATTCTGTCATTGCCGGCAGAACATGCAGACATGTCCGCCATACCGTTGTCTGAGTAAAATAAGAAAAAACACGCTTTGTGGGTTTTTCTTATTTGCCGCGGCATTCGCCGAATGAATATGCAGGCATATTTGTTCCGTTCATTACCGCGTAAAATATATCCGGCATTTAACATATCATAAATGCCGGATTTTATCAAGTTTCCAAGTCACCTTCCAAAGCCGATGACCGGCCGTAAAAGGCATGGATCCTGTCCATTCTGGAGGCCATGTTGGCAAGCAGTAAATCTGCAGTGGTAAGCGCTGCCATGGCTTCCACTACCACCACTGCCCGGGGAACAACAATAGGGTCATGACGCCCCTTAATTTGAATCTCTGTTTCCGCGCCCTGGCGCGTCACTGTCTTCTGGGGCTGCGCCACAGACGGGGTAGGCTTAAATGCCGCGCGCAGAACCACCTGGGAACCATCGCTGATCCCTCCCAGGATTCCTCCTGCATGGTTAGAGGTCTTTTCAACACCCTTTCCCGGATTCGCACAAAATCCATCATTGTTCTGGGATCCCAGGGCTCTGGCTGCTCCAAAGCCATCTCCGATCTCAAAGCCCTTGACCGCTCCAATGGACATGACAGCCTTTGCAAGAGCTGCATCATATTTTTCAAATACCGGATCGCCGATTCCGGCTGGGACACCGTCAATGACGCATTCCACCACGCCTCCTGCAGAATCCAGTTTTCCCATCATCTCTTCTAAGTATTCGCAGGCAAGGGCCGCTGTTTCCTTATCAGGCATGAAAAGATGGTTATTATCCCTCTCTTTTATGTTGAAATGGCCTGCCTTTACCTCATAAGGCCCAACGGATCTGGTATAAGCGGTCACGGTAATTCCCAGGCTCTTTAAAAAACAGGCGGCAACAGCACCGGCTGCCACCCTTCCTATGGTCTCCCTTCCGGAGGAACGGCCGCCGCCCCGGTAATCCCTGATTCCGTATTTTTCATCAAAGGTAAAATCCGCATGGCCAGGACGGTAGACCTCCATGATGTTTCCGTAATCCCTGGAGCGCTGGTCTGTATTCCATATCACCATGGAAATGGGAGTTCCCGTTGTCTTTCCCTCAAAAACTCCGGACAGGATCTCCACCTGATCGGCCTCCTGGCGCTTTGTGGTAAATTTGCTCTGCCCCGGCTTTCTCCGGTCTAAGTATTCCTGGATATCTGCCTCTTCCAGGTTAAGTCCTGCCGGACATCCATCTAACACAACGCCGATTGCCTTTCCGTGAGATTCCCCCCAGGTTGTCACCTTCCATATTGTCCCCAGTGTTGATCCTGCCATGTATTATGTCTCTCCTTTCCTCTCAATTGCCCATGCTTTTTGGGCATAGAGGTATGCCTGTAAGGTATTTAATTGCTTACTTTTACGATCACGCAGCTATTGGGCTCATTGACCTTGATTTCCTTGCCGTTCATGACCAGAAGCCCTTTCCCATAATCAACCGTAAAGAAGGTGATACTGCCTGTCTCATGGTTGATGCAAGCAATATGCTTATCATCCGGTAAAACGCAGATATCCTTGGGATAACTGCCGCTTATGGGAAGACAGCATAAGGCTTCTAAAAGCCCTGTGCCCTTGTCCCGCTTGTAAACAGAAACGGAATTGTCCCCGGCATTGCCGCAGAATAAATACTTTTCATCATTGGACATGCGCATGGAACAAGCCGCAGTAAGCTGGCTGTGCTTGAGTCCGGTAGTGGAAACTGTCTGTATCTTCTCAATCTTTGGCTGGCGCTCCCCTGTCTCATAGGTGAACACGTCGATCACATTCTTTAACTCGGAAATAAGATAGAAAAACCTTCCGTCAGAACTGAAGCGGAAGCATTTGGGAGCGGATTCCAGCTCACAGTGCAGGGCATCCACAAGGATCATTTCCTCATCCTTCTCATTAAAACGGTAAATTTTGACCTGATCAATCCCCAAATCAGCCACCATGATAAATTTCCCATCAGGAGTTCTCCTGGTACAGCTTACATGGGGACGGAAATTTCTCTCCGCCACGCTGCCAAGGCCCTTATGGAACACTCCGGTTACGATCTCTCCTACAGAGCCATCCTTATTCAGCCGCAGCACGGTGGACTTTCCATCATGATATCCTGATACAAAGATATACTTGTCCTCTGCATCGGTAGACAAATGGCAGCCCCTCATTCCTTTTATATTTGCTGAATTAAGTCTTGTAATCGCCCCATTCTCATGAATGCGGAAGGATACGATTCCTTCGTCTGCGATGGAGTACAGGGTCTTTCCATCATTAGAAGCGATCACATAAGAAGAATTATCAACTTCAACCTCGCATCTCGGAATAAAACGGCCCTCTTTCACATCAACATCGTATACGGTAATTCCCTTTGCCTGTCCGTTGTAGGAGTAAGAACCTACATAAGCCATATACTTGCCTTTCATTATACATTTCCTCCTGATTTCTTCCTTAGCATAACTCTCTGAATAAAGACAATTCCAGATGAAGCCTTAACTCAGAAAATCAGCTGTTCGACAAGCTTTTAGGCGAATCGAACTTCCTTGTATAACCTGAAACTATCATATCATAAATTTCCTTGTTTGTTAAGGAAAAACTTCCTTAAAAACTATTGACATACAAAGAAAAAACAGTATAATGTATCTTGCTGCTTGTTTATCATTACTAAACTTTTTAATTAATTTCATCGTCAGTTAGTATAGGTAAACTTTCAGCTTATTATTAACAAAAAGGAGGAGCATATGGATATCGGTACAAAACTAAAAGAGCTTCGGGTCTTAAAGGGACTTACCCAGGAAGAGCTGGCTGACCGCGCAGAGCTGTCAAAGGGGTTCATCTCCCAGCTGGAAAGGGACTTGACCTCCCCATCCATTGCTACCCTTTTGGATATTTTGCAATGCCTTGGAACCTCTGTGGGCGAGTTCTTCAATGAAAGCCCTGAGGAACAGATTGTATTCGGAAAAACCGATTACTTTGAAAAGCACGATGCGGAACTTAAGAATATAATCAAATGGATTATTCCCAATGCGCAGAAAAACATGATGGAGCCGATCCTTCTCACCCTGGAGGCCGGCGGGGAGACCTATCCGGATAATCCCCACGAGGGCGAGGAATTCGGCTATGTGCTACAGGGTAATATCTCCATTCATATAGGAAATAAAACATACAAAGTTAAAAAAGGGGAATCCTTTTACTTTGTATCAGACAAAAAACATTACTTAAGCAGCAAGGCCGGCGCTACCCTTATCTGGGTCAGTTCCCCGCCGAGCTTTTGACAGGAGGATAAAGGGTTATGGGTCAGCCATTAATTGATTTACGGAATATCACAAAAAGTTTTGACGGTACTATGGTACTGGATGATTTAAACCTCTCCGTAAAGGAGAACGCATTTGTTACCCTGTTAGGACCCAGCGGATGCGGCAAAACCACAACTCTTCGGATTATCGGCGGTTTTGAAAGCCCTGACCAGGGAAAGGTGATTTTTGACGGGCAGGATATTACCAATCTGCCTCCCAACAAGCGGCAGCTTAACACGGTTTTCCAGAAATATGCTTTGTTTAACCACATGTCCATTGCAGAAAACATCGCTTTTGGATTAAAAATAAAAAATAAGCCAAAGACTTATATACAGGATAAGATCAAATATGCTTTAAAGCTGGTGAACTTAGACGGCTATGAGAACCGCTCCGTAAGCTCCTTAAGCGGCGGCCAGCAGCAGCGGATCGCCATTGCCAGGGCAATCGTAAACGAACCAAGGGTCCTTCTCCTTGATGAGCCTTTGGGAGCCCTGGACTTAAAGCTCCGCCAGGATATGCAGTATGAGCTGATCCGACTGAAAAACGAGCTGGGCATCACTTTTATTTACGTTACACATGACCAGGAAGAAGCCCTGACCATGTCCGACACCATCGTGGTCATGAACCAAGGTTATATCCAGCAGATGGGCTCCCCGGAAAACATCTACAATGAACCGGAAAACGCCTTTGTGGCGGACTTCATCGGTGAAAGCAACATTGTGCCCGGAATTATGGTCCGGGATGAGCTGGTGGAGATCTTTCATGCTAAATTTGTCTGCGTTGATAAGGGCTTTGGAACCAATACCCCGGTTGACGTGGTCATACGCCCGGAGGATATTGATTTGGTAGCTCCGGAGGAAGGTACACTGACAGGAACTGTGACCCATTTGATTTTCAAGGGTGTTCACTATGAAATGGAAGTGACCTCGCCTGACGGCTTTGAATGGCTGGTACACAGCACGGATATGTTCCCGGTGGGACAGAAGGTGGGCATCCACGTAAATCCCTTCGACATTCAGATCATGAACAAGCCGACATCTGAGGATGAGGAGGCTGTGGGAATCAATGAATAAAAAATTATTATCCGGCCCATATATTATGTGGATGATCGGCTTCATCCTGATCCCGCTGGCGCTGATTGTGTTTTACGGGCTGACGGACCGGTCCGGGGCCTTTACCCTGGCAAATGTCCTCTCCGTAACAACGGCGGAGCACTCAAAAGCCCTTTGGCTTTCCCTGGGGCTTTCCTTTATCAGCACAGCCTTATGCCTGATCCTTGCTTATCCGCTGGCCATGGTTCTGCGTTCCAGGGGAATGGGTCAGGGAAGCTTTATCGTTTTTATCTTCATCCTTCCCATGTGGATGAATTTCCTGCTTCGGACCCTGGCATGGCAGACTTTACTGGAAAAGAACGGCGTCATAAACGGCGTGCTGAACGCACTCCATCTGCCTAACCAGAATCTGATCAATACACCGGGAGCCATTATCCTCGGCATGGTTTACAATTTTCTGCCGTTTATGGTTCTCCCCATATATAATGTCCTGATGAAAATTGATGACAACGTGATAAACGCTGCCAGGGATTTAGGGGCCAATACGGTCCAGGTTTTATTCCGAATCCTGTTTCCCTTAAGCGTCCCCGGCATTGTCAGCGGGATCACCATGGTGTTTGTGCCGGCTCTTACCACATTCGTTATCTCAAACCTTTTGGGAGGAAGCAAGATCCTTCTGATCGGCAATGTGATCGAGCAGGAGTTTACCAAGGGAAGCAACTGGAATTTAGGCTCCGGCCTTTCCCTGGTTCTGATGATTTTCATTCTGATCAGCATGGCACTTATTGCCAAATATGATAAGAACGGGGAGGGAACGGCATTCTGATGAACAGCAAGACTGGATTTATTAAACGTTTTATTCAGGATTTTTACCTGGTGATTATTATGGTATTTTTATATGCCCCCATTGCCACCATGGCTGTGCTGTCCTTTAACAGCTCCAAATCCCGTACCCAGTGGGGCGGCTTTACCACAAGATGGTATACACAGCTGTTCTCAAGCAGCACCATTATGACAGCCCTTTACAATACGCTGCTGATCGCATTTCTGTCTTCCCTGATTGCGGTCATTATAGGCACTGCGGCAGCGATTGCCATTAACAGCATGAAACGGGTCCCCAGATCCCTTCTCATGGGCATTACCAACATCCCCATGCTGAACGCGGATATTGTTACAGGAATCTCTCTTATGCTGGCATTTATTGCCTTTGGAATTTCCCTGGGCTTTCAGACCATATTGATTTCACATATTACCTTTAACATACCGTATGTCATTTTAAGCGTCAGCCCCAAGTTAAAGCAAACAGATAAAAGCACCTATGAAGCCGCCATGGACTTAGGAGCCACATCGGTCTCCGCATTTTTCAAGGTGGTGTTCCCGGATATCCTTCCGGGCGTGCTTTCCGGTTTTCTCCTTGCATTTACAATGTCACTGGATGATTTTATCATCACACACTTTACCAGGGGAGCTGGTATCAATACTCTTTCTACCTTAATTTACAGCGAAGTGCGCCGGGGGATCAAGCCCTCCATGTACGCGCTGTCAACCATCATCTTTATCACGGTGCTGGTGCTGCTGCTCATCACCAACTTTGCACCAAAGCGTAAAAAACAATAGGAGAACAAATACATGAAAAAAACTTTATCTAAGGTCATGGCAGTCGGCTGCCTGTGTGCTCTTACCCTCTCCCTTTTAAGCGGCTGCGGAAAATCCGCCCCCAAATCAGGAAGTGCCGGAGAGGTTTACGTATACAACTGGGGAGAATACATTGATGAATCTGTTATCCAGGAATTTGAAAAAGAGACCGGGATCAAGGTCATCTATGATATGTTTGAAACCAACGAAGAGATGTATCCTGTCATTGAGGCAGGAGGCGTAAAATATGACGCGGTGTGCCCTTCCGATTATATGATCCAGAAAATGATTGAAAATAATCTATTGGCAGAAATCAATTCTGATAATGTTCCTAATATAAAGGAGATTGATCCCAGATACCAGGAGATGTCAAAGAGCTTTGACCCGGAAAACAAATATTCCGTTCCATACTGCTGGGGAACCGTAGGAATCCTTTATAACACCAGCATGGTAGACCCGAAAGACGTTCCGACCAAATGGTCCGACCTTTGGGATGAAAAGTTTAAGAACAATATCCTCATGCAGGACAGCGTCCGGGATGCCTTTATGGTGGCATTAAAATCCCTTGGCTATTCCGCCAACACCACCAATGAGGAAGAGATCAGGGAAGCAAAGGAACTGCTGATCAAGCAAAAGCCCCTGGTCCAGGCCTATGTCATCGACCAGGTCAGGGATAAAATGATCGGCGGCGAGGCTGCCGTAGGCGTCATCTATTCCGGAGAAATGCTCTATATCCAGAATGAAGTAAAGGATCTTGGCCTTGACTACTCCCTGGAATACGTGATTCCTGAGGATGGAACCAACCTTTGGCTGGATTCCTGGGTCATTCCCACCAATGCTCCTAATAAGGAGAATGCAGAGAAATGGATCAACTTCCTCTGCCGTCCTGATATTGCAAAAAAGAACTTTGAATACATCACCTATCCTACTCCAAACAAAGGAGCCTTTGATTTGCTTGACCCGGAACTGCAGAACAACAAAGCTGTTTTCCCGGACATGGATACTTTAAAGAACAGCGAAGTGTATAAGTATTTTGGGGATCAGGTGGATTCCATTTACAATGAGGCCTGGAAAGAAGTAAAATCCAATTAACCATCAGGAGATGGGAATACAGTAAAAAGAGCGAAAAATTTTCGCTCTTTTTTTATTAAGGCTGTGCCTTCCTCTGTAAGTAAGGGAAGATTTGTTTAACTCGCCCAAAAAACGGGAAACCTAATTGGAATACTTATGGACCAGTTAACGACGGAGTTATATATTAATTGTAATGGTGATCATCTTATGAAAGATAGAAAAGACAAAGGGTTATTAATAAATAAAACTTACAAATCTTTAAAGCGCTGCAGCCCTGATATCAGTATAGGACTAACTGCAGAACAAGTCCGTAACCGTATCGATGCAGGGGCAGTAAATGTACAGAGAACAGGTCTGACCCCAACAATCCCCAGTATTATTTCAAAAAATATTTTTACACTATTCAACTTCATCAATGTTTTCCTGGCGGTAATTCTGGTAATTGTCGGACATCCGGAAAATATACTTTTTCTTGGAATCGCCGTAAGCAATACGTGTATGGGTATTTTTCAGGAATTAAGGGCAAAACGCGGATTAGATAAACTATCTGTATTAGCAAAAGCACATATAACCGTAATCCGGGATGGAGCTGAATATACTGTGGCTCAGGATGAGATTGTACTCGACGATATTGTGATACTGGCTATCGGTAACCAGGTATGTGCAGATGCCATGGTTGTCTCTTCGGAGCGGCTTGAAGTAGATGAATCCCTTTTGACCGGAGAGGCGGACAGAATTCAAAAATCAAAGGGCGATACGCTTCTATCAGGCAGTTATGTGACAAGTGGACATGGCTATGCTCAAATAATCGCCATAGGGGAAAACAGTTATGCTCACTCTCTGACCGCAGAGGCTAAAAAAAGCAAAAAACAGGTCCCTCCACTTCTGCGTACATTAAACCGCATTATCATGATTTTGACCATTGTGATACTGCCGCTGGGCACCACCTTATTCTATATGAAATATTTTTTGCTTGGAGATACGCTGGAGACTGCCGTGCTGGGCTCGTCGGCATCTGTGTTGGGCATGATACCGGCAGGGCTGATCTTATTAACTGGTGTCACTATGACTGTTGGAGCGCTTAAACTGGCCAAAAGAAAGGCACTGGTCCAGGAATTACACAGTATAGAAACTTTAGCCCGGACAGATGTGCTGTGTTTGGATAAAACAGGAACCATAACAGACGGATCACTGCAGTTTGAAAGGCTGGAATTATATTCCCAGGTTTCTGAAAAAGAGGTGGCATCAGCCGTATCTGAGCTAATGGGGACTTTGGAAGATAAAAATGCAACAGCCGCAGCATTGACCAAAGCATTTGGGAAAACTGAAAATTGGACTGCTGACATAATTTTACCTTTCTCCTCGGAGCGCAAGTGGAGCGGTGCTGCTTTTAAAGAAAAGGGCAGCTATATCCTTGGTGCACCAAATATGGTATTCAGGGGCAGTAATAAAGATTTTTTAGAACAAGCCAATGCAGAGGCCGCCTTAGGGTTCAGAGTACTGTGCCTTGCACATTCTCCTCTATCTATTTCGGAAGAGAAGCTTCCAGAGGAACTAAGCTGCTTTGCTCTTTTGATTCTATCTGACCATCTGCGGGAGAATGCAAATGAGACCTTCCGGTATTTCTCACAGGAAGGTGTGGTTCTAAAAGTGATTTCCGGAGATAATCCCCGTACCGTCCGAGCGGTTGCAGAAAAGGCTGGAATCTCAGGATCAGAAAAAAGCATTGATATGAGCCTGGTGGAAAATGAAGCTGACTACGCAGCTATCGCCAAAGAATATACCATATTCGGCCATGTGACACCGCAGCAAAAGCGGGAGCTGATCCGTGGCCTTAAGAAAAACGGCCATACAGCATGTATGACCGGAGATGGTGTAAACGATATTCTTGCAATGCGCGAAGCCGATTGCAGCGTTGCAATGGTTGGCGGAAGTGATGCTGCCCGCTCCGCTTCTGATTTCGTGTTAATAACTGATGATTTCAGTGTCATGATTGACGTTTTAAAGGAAGGGCGGAGGGTTATCAATAACATTGAAAAAGTTGCAGCAATTTTTCTTTTAAAGACAGTCTACTCTGTTTTGCTTACCCTGATTTATATTTTTATTCCATATCCCTATCCCATTGCGCCGCTGCAAATGATGCCGATTAATGAACTTACGATTGGCATACCGTCATTCTTTTTGGCGCTGCAGGCAAATTACTCACGGCCACAGGGAAAGCTGCTTACTAATATTTTAGAACATACAATTCCTGCCGCAATAACAGTTGTTTTTAATACACTTTATATACAGTCAGCCAGCATTCTCTTCCATATCCCCACAACGGAATCTTCAACCATGGTCGTCTTCCTGATAGGGGTAATGGGCTTTTACCAGCTGGCACAGCTGGCAAAACCGTATACACAGCGCATTCAATGGCTGTTGATTGGTCTGATCTGCAGCTTTATCCTATGTTTCACACTTTTGGGCAATTTGTTTATGTTATCCAGTCTATTCAGCCGGAACGTATTTTTTTATATGCCGCTTGTGTATTTCAGCTATCATGTTCATAGCTTTCTGGGTAATGTCTGCCGTAAGGCGGTTGAGGCATATCATATATTAAAAACTGCCGGCTGGCCAAAGCGGAGTGTCCGTGAATAAGAACTGTTGATAAAAGCAGCAGCCATGCATGTACGCAGAGACAGAAGCAGGAAAAGAAGAATATATGGCTTTTATTCTAAGATAAAGGAATTATTTAAAACATAAATTAAGGGAAGTCCTTGAGCGGCTTCCCCTTTTATAATCCATTATGAACCTTGTTCTAAAGCACAGCCTTCATGAATAATTGGTGATCAGCACCTCAACCGTGACCGCATTCCGTTCTTTAAACTGATAACTGCAGTTGGAATAGGTATTATCAATATAATGGACCTGATACCCCTTGCTCCACTCAATTAAAAGGTCATTGGACAATCCTTTATGATACAGAACATTGGACAGGGCGAAACGGATGCCCTTTTCATGAAGCCGGTCCAAAAGCTCCAAAAGTGCCCGCTCCTCTTTTTCCCTCCAGTCCTTGAATCCCCGGTTCCCATCGTTGTAATTCCCCGTTGAGATCAGATAAGGCGGGTCGCAGTAAACCAGGTCTTCCCCTCCCAGGCCGGAAAAATCCAGCTCCGTAAAGTCCAGGTTTGAAAACGCAATGTTTTTCTCATGGAGAGCCTTACAGAACTCCGTCAGATTCTTTTCAATGTTTCCGTTAAAGGAGCTTCGGTTCCTCCCAAAGGGGGAATTGAACTCATGGCTGTTATTAAAGCGGATCTGATGGTTAAACGCATAACAGGCCAGCACGAACAGCTCTGTTAAATCTTTTGTTTTATTATAATCGGAACGAAGGGCATAATACCCTTCCTTGTTCTGCTGGGTCAGCTCATATTTTGAGATCAGGCTATGAATCCTATCCAGAATATCCTTGATATCTGTGGAACGGAACATCTGATACAGTTCGATCAGATACGTGATCTGGTCATTGCAGATGATCTGCTCAGCGTTCACATTGATCCCTACGTTAAAGCCTCCTGCAAAGACATCCACAAATGTACGGATATCCTTTGGAAAAACCTGAAGGATGGGCTCCAGGATCTTAAATTTACCCCCTGTATAATTCAGGGGACTTTTTATGTACATGGCGGCACCTGCTTTTCTATGTAAAACAAAAGCTCTCTTAACCGCTCTGTTTCCTTCACCTTCCGGCTTTTATATCTTCGGTAAGGAATCTCATAGATCTGGAAGGTTTCCGGCTTACCATGCTTTTTCATGGCTTTTTCAATCTCAGCTACCGTCATAAGCCCGTCCGTGCTGTAGCTTAATATGATATGCTTAAACCGTGCATTTTCAAGGAGTTCCTCAAACGCCGGAACCACCTTATTCTTCATGCAAAACTCTGATTTCTGCCCTCCGTCCGGCCGCTGCCCGGTAACTCCCCGCACCACTGGATAGTCATATCTGGCGGCTGTCTCAAGGACATGGTAATTGGAAAGGTACTGGCGTGCATTATAGGGAGGATCAATGTAGAGGATGTCCCCCTCTATGCGTGTTAAAAGGCTCACACCGTTCTCATTAAAGGAGCGGTTCTGCTTTCCATTCTGGGTCACGGGAAGCCGGTACAACTCATACGGTTTGTAGCTCCGCCTCTCCCAGACCTTGTGGAAAGCCCCATAGGTTCCTGAGGTATTGGAAACAAAAGGGATCCCCTCCACAATGCAGGCGACCAGATAATAATACTCATCCTCACTTAAAAGACCGGCAGCCTTCCAGTCCTCAACGGTACACCTGGCATAATCAATGCGCAGGGCGTTCTCATCATTTAAATACATGCGGCCGCCTTCAGGCGCGTAGGTGTTCTGAAAAAACCGGCGCTCCTTTTGAAGCTCCTCTAAATCCTTTTTTTCCCTGCCGTTAAAAAAATCCACAGGATCCTTGATCCCGGTTTCTTCCTGCAAACGGGTAAACTCTGGCACACTGTCATTTTCAACGGTAGCCCTTTGCAGCACATAGGAAAAGTACAGCAGGTCATTGGAACAGACCTGGTACCACTGTTTAAAATATCTGGCAACCGCTGCGGTTCCAGAAAATATATCACAAAAGCTCTCCGCTCCCGGCGCCTTTTCATCAATCACATGCTTAATCTGGTCCAGCAGCAATGTCTTGCTTCCAATAAATCTCATTCTTTTCTTGCTCCTATTTCATTTTAACCTGCCTTTTATTATAATGTAAAATCATGAAAAACACAAGAAAAGTTGAGGTTTCTAAATTCCTTCACCGCCTGGCCCGTTATTTATCTGTTTCCGCTGCCTTTTAAAGCGGTACATCCTCTCATCTGCCATGTTTAAAGCAGCCTCCGGAGACAGTGCCGTACCCTTTGGAATGTAAACCACTCCATAGCTTATGGACATTGGATAGTTTAACTCAGCATCAGACAGTTTCTTATCGATAAGATCCATCCTCTCCTCTGCAAACTGTTTCTCACAATCCCGGAACAGCATGATAAACTCATCGCCTCCGAACCGGCAGGTAAAGTCAATATCCCGGGCAGATTCCTTCAGCGCTTCCGAAACAGACTTTATATATTCATCTCCGAGCAAATGGCCGAACTGGTCATTGATACTTTTCAGCCCATCCATGTCGATCATGCAAAGGGAAAATGGAATGCCCTTCTGGATATAAGAGTCAATGGTGCGCAGGCCGCTGCGCCGGTTATCAAGTCCTGTCAGTTCATCCTTATAGGCCATGACCTCTAAGAAGGCTTCATTTTCTCTCTGATATGTAATATCCGTTACAAGATGGACCACTGCCTTTTTCTCCTCCCACATAAGAGAATAGGACTTTACCTGTAAGGTCTTATTGCGGGCGCATTTGAATTCATACCGCAACTCCTGCTCCAGTCCGGCATAGGACTTGATACGGTCCATTAAGAGACAGTTTTCTTCCCCACAGGCATATTGACCTGTCCCAGGGTCATAAAACCGCCTTCTGGCTGCTTCATTGGTATATAATACCGCCCCATTCTCTTCATCAATAACTACGACCCATTCCTTCAGGCTGTCCATGATGGATATCAGCAGCCTGTTAAACCTTTTGATCTTTTCCGCCTGCTCTTTCAACTCATTTTCCCTTTTCTCCAGCTTGACCACCATCTCATTAAACGCCCGGGAAAAGTCGCCCATAAAATTCACACGCTGCTTATAATCTCCCTTAATCACCTGGCCGGTCTGCCACGTTAAATGCTTTAAGGCGGCATAAAGCTGTTTTAATTCTCCTGCCTGAAAATTATGGCGGGCAGGCAGAGGAACGTCTAAGTTCCCTTCCGCCAGATTCTTAAGAAACTCGTTGGATTCCATGAGACAGTGAGAAAGATAGAAAACTGCCTGCTCCAGGTCTGAAAACACCTGTGTTTTCTCCTCCAGCTCCCCGGAAACCGGCTTATTTAAAATGATATTGCGGATCTGCTCCAAAAGAACAGAAGCATCTTTTTCTGTCATCCACTACACCTTCGTCCGATGGTCGACACTGGCCTCAAATCTGCATACACGTGAACCACTGGCCCAGCAATCAACTTCTTTTACCACATATTCCTTTCCCGTGTATTTCTTTAATACACCGGAAAGAAACCCTTCGTCATAATTACAGATTTGATCCCCCGTCACAGAAAGGCCGGAACAATCCAGGTCTTCTCCAACAGTCAGAACCACATCTCCAGTATGGGGATCAAACTTTTCAATTCTTAATATACCTATCTTATGTACCTCCAGGATTTTTTGCAGGGATGCAAGGAAGTCATTTGGCGGAAGAGTCAGATCAAGCATGTGCAGGGCAAATTCTCTTCCGGAAATCTCTCCTGCACTTCGGAAAAGCTCTCTTGCCATTTCTTCATTGAATTTCCTTGACAATTCACTTCTTAAGGAATATTGGAACAGCCGGTACATCATGACGGGCATCTCTTCCCCCAGATTCTTCCTCCCTTCCGCTATATTTCCTATCATGTTCCAGGAAAAATTATTCTCTTCTCCTGTTTGAAACGTATTGAACATATGCCTCCTCCTGTATCTTCGCTTGCACGGCCTGATTGCTTCGCCCTGGGTTAGTTACTTGTACATTCATTATTTAAGCATATCTTGCCTGATTATTACCATTTTCTGTTTGCTTTTTCATTTAACTACCCAATTAAGAGGGATACCTTTTGATCAATATAGGATATCTGCCAAATGATTAAAGTCAACCATATTATATTATAATAAAAATTCCGACAAATTTCAACAAAAAAATGGTAACAGAAATTTTCTGTAACCAAAATAATTAAGTAACAAGACAATATAAGGAGAAGTCATCTTGAAAATCTATGCCGATTCATGTTAGAATAAAAGAATATCCTATGAAAGAGGGTGATGATACGAAGATACAGGAATCTGCCGAAAACTATCTTGAAACAATCCTTATGCTTAAGAAGCGCAATGGCCATGTGCGCTCCATAGACATTGCCGAAGAACTGGATTTTTCAAAACCAAGCGTCAGCGTGGCAATGAAAAATCTCCGGGAAAACGGGTACATCGGGATAGACGAAAACGGCCACATCACTTTGCAGGAAAAAGGTCTGGAAATAGCAGAAAGGATTTATGAACGCCACACCCTGCTTTCGGAGTGGCTGATTGACCTGGGGGTAACCCAAAAGACTGCACTGGATGACGCCTGCCGGATCGAGCATGTAATAAGCGCGGAAAGCTTTGCAGCCATTAAAGCTCATGTAAACAGCGGCAAAGAAGCATAAAAAGGAAAACAAAAAGAGCAGTCAGGCAAAAACATGCCGGCTGCTCTTTCAATGATTGAAGAAAGGTTACATCCATTCCTTATAACGGTGCATATATACCTTTTTCATCATCTGCACGACTGCAAGATAACCGGCCAGGATCAAAACAAGCCAGGGAATAAAATCTGCCGGCAGGCGGTACATATCAAGACCGATGGCAAGACCCGAAAATCCAATGGCAAGCGCAAGGACCGCAACGATAAATGTGGAGAAAAACAGGGGCATGGAAGGTCTGCTCTGCACAAAGGGCAGCTTCTCAGTACGGATTAAGTGGATAACTAACACCTGTGATACGGTTCCGAATACGAACCAGCCGCACTGAAACAATGGGGAAAGCTCCACTTTATCAGCGCCAATGACCCACCACATTACCGCAAAGCATAAAATATCAAAAACAGAGCTGAGGGGACCAAAGAAAGCCATAAAAGATTTGATGGACTTTGTATCCCATTTGTGAGGCTTTTTTAGATATTCTTTATCCACATCATCAAAGGGAATCCCCATCTGGGAAAAATCACACAGCAGGTTCTGGGTCAATATCTGCACCGGCAGCATGGGCAGAAAAGGCAGGAACAGGCTGGCAGCGATAACGGAGATCATGTTTCCGAAATTTCCGCTTGCCGCCATCTTAATATATTTGATGATATTTCCAAAGGTGCGGCGGCCTTCTAGGACCCCTTCCTCTAAGACCATTAAATCCTTTTCTAAAAGAATGATATCGGCTGTTTCCTTGGCAATGTCCACAGCACTGTCAATGGAGATCCCCACATCAGCCTGGTGTAAGGGCGGCGCATCGTTGATGCCGTCTCCCATATAACCCACCGTATGCCCTGCGCTCTGGAAAGCCTTTACTACCCGCTCCTTCTGAGATGGAGACAATTTTGCAAACAGGTTGCATGTGCCTACTGCATGCAAAAGCTCTTTGTCATCCATCTGCTCCACATCCCGGCCTGTCATCAGGGTGGAAGCATCTACGCCCACCTTGCCGCAGACCTTTGCCGCCACGCCCTCGCTGTCTCCGGTAAGGACCACCGTTCTCACCCCATGGTCGTGAAGGGCGGCAATGGCAGCGCCTGCGCTCTCCTTTGGCGGGTCAAGAAATCCTACAAAGCCTATTAAAACCATATCCCGCTCATCCTCTACGCTGAATACCCCTATGCCGGGCACCTCGTTCTTCTGAGCAACGGCAATCATGCGCAGGCCGTCATTATTATACTTTTCATAGGTTGCCATGGCAACGTGGCGGGCTTCCTCATCCATTGGAAGAACCGTCCCGTTTATCTCGATAAAGGAGGAGATCTCCAGAATTTCCTCCACAGCTCCCTTTGTGATAAGCTGGAGTTTCTCCTTTTGATCGGTTAATACCACGCTCATCCTGCGCCGTGTAAAATCAAAAGGGATTTCATCAATCCGGCGGTAAGAGCTTAAAACGGTTTCCAGTCCGTTCTGTTTTGCACGGTTTATGATGGCTAAATCAATGAGGTTCTTAAGACCGGTCTGAAAATAGCTGTTTAAGTAAGCATGGCGCAGAATCCTGGTATCCTCATCCCCATTTAAATCCATGTATCTTTCCAGGATCACCTTATCCTCGGTCAGGGTTCCTGTCTTATCCGTGCAGAGCACATCCATTTCCCCAAAGGTCTGTATGGCTCCAAGAGTGCGGACGATCACCTTGTGCCTGGACATGGAAACCGCTCCCTTTGCAAGGGTGGAGGTCATGATCATGGGCAGCATTTCCGGCGTAAGGCCAACTGCAATACTGATGGAAAAAAGAAGGGCTCCTGCCCAGTCACCTTTTGCAATTCCATTGATCAAAAACACCACAGGAATCATGACAAGCATCCTTCTGACCAAAAGCCCGCTGACCGATTCCACTCCCCGCTCAAAGCTGGTCTTAGCCTTATCACCTGACAGGGATTGGGCCATGGAGCCGAAATAGGTATTATTTCCGGTTGCCAGAACCACTGCTGTGGCGCTTCCGCTTACCACATTGGATCCCATAAAGCCGATATTCTGTAAATCTGTTAATGCATCGTCAGGCTTATTGTCCCCGTCAGAGAATTTCTCCACAGGAGCAGACTCGCCGGTAAGGGCTGCCTGAGCCAAAAAGGTGTCTTTGGTAGACAAAAAACGTACATCTGCCGGAAGCATATGTCCCGCAGAAAGCTTGACAACGTCTCCCGGAACTACCTCATCCATAGGGATCTCAGTCAGTTTTCCATCTCTCCACACATCTGCCTTGTTGGAAATCATCTCTGAAAGCTTTTCTGCAGCGGCATTGGAACGCTGATTCTGGACAAAAGCAACCAGACTTGAGACAAGCACCAGGAAAATGATAATGGAAACAGTGAGATAATCAGGCCTTGAAGAAGCAATTACATCTGTGAAATAATTAACAGCCGCAATGACCAGCAAAATAACATTAAAGGGATTGATGACAGCTTCTCTCAGCCTGTGAAGCATTGTATCTTTCTTTCCTGCAGTAATAACATTTGCCCCGAATTCATCCTGTTTTTCCTGAGCCTCCTCACTGGTAAGGCCGGTCTTTGAAGCAGAAAGAGCTGACAGGAGCATTTTTTCCTCAAGAAATGCATAGGCTCTGAGTTTTTTTTCCGTGTCGAGCCTGTTTTTCTGGCTCTGAGTGCTGATTGTTTTCTTTCTCATGAATTTCATTGGAATCATCCTTTCTTTATTATGATTCCCCAATGAAAATAAAATAGCAATAAAAAAAGTCGTTCCAACAGACGACGTTAATAGCACAAGCTAATAAAAGTTCATTTTCATCAAAAACAATGGACAAAAGCCCGCTTAAAGCTCCGGTATATTGGTTTAACCATCTGTTTTGTGGATATTACAACAGTTTTTTGGTAATATTTGGAGTATTTGCCGTTACTTAAATCATTTTATAATAAATACATGATAAGCAAAGGAGTATTTTACAATGCCGAGAAGAGGAGAAAATATTTATAAACGCAAAGATGGGCGCTGGGAGGGAAGAACTTTAAAGCTGGATGGAAGGTACCGGTATTTCTACTCCAGAACCTACAAAGGCGTAAAAGAAAAAATGAAAAATTTCCAGGAAATTAAGGAATCCGTTAAGGAAAACTTTTTCCAGGACGGGAACGATGTCTGCAGCTTGTTTGAGGCATGGCTTGAGGATGCCGCCCTTCGGGTGAAGCCCTCTACTTATGAAAGCTATTACCGGTGCATGGATAAGTACGTGATTCCCTTTTTTAAGCAGGAAAAGAATCTGCAAATTACAGAAGACTCTGTTCTTTGTTTTGTAAAAGCCATAAGAGAAAATACCGGGCTGGCAGATTCATCTAAGAAAAAATATCTTACCATCTTCAAAATAGCGCTAAAAGAGGTCTTAAAGGGGACGCCGGAGAGTTTTTCCATCATTGAACAGGTAAAAGTCCCAAGACCGGAGGACAAGGAGGTTATCGTCTTCTCGCTGAAAGAGCAGAGGCTCATAGAAAATACCGCGCTGTATTCCAAAGACAGGCGTGGGGCAGGAATTATCCTCAGCTTTTATACCGGCATACGCCTTGGAGAATTGTGTTCCCTTAAATGGGGAGATATTGATATGGAAACCGGTACCCTGTCCATAACACGGACCGTATCCAGAATAAAACATTTTGAAGAAGGCGGGAATAAAACATCCTTGCAGGTAGGTCCTCCAAAAAGCCGTAAATCTTTAAGGAAAATCCCCCTGCCGGACTTTGTGTTAAAGATGCTGCAGGAACAGGGATTTTCTCATGCAAACCCGGACCACTATATTTTTTCCGACGGGAATACTCCCTTAGATCCCCGCTGCTTTCAAAAGCTATACAAGAAACTATTAAGGGAAGCCCACGTCCAGGACCGTAAATTTCATGCCATCCGCCATACCTTTGCCACCCGGGCCCTGGAGCTGGGCGTGGATGTGAAGACCATCAGTGAACTGCTGGGCCATTCCAGCGTTTCCATCACCCTTAATGTGTATTCCCATTCCCTTATGGAACAAAAAAAGGCTGCCATTGAAAAATTCAACCATATGTATCTTTTAAATATGGAAAGCGCCGCCACTGCCCTGACCCGGCTATAAAAGTCTTACATAAAATGTGCTTTTTAAGCAGCCTTTGCTTTTTGTGAAAATTAAAACGACCCGCTGGTAGTACGGGTCGTTTTATCATTTTCAAAAATCAGATATATAAGCTCTCTCCTTCCGGATTCAAAGCCTTATTGCCTATAAAATAACATTGGCCTGGTTCCGTCCTTCTAACTTAGACTTATAAAGTGCCTCATCCGCCCGCCTTAATGCCCAGTGAAAATCCTCATCTCCTTCCTTAAAGAAGGAAAAGCCCATGGATACAGTGATCCCTATCTCTTCTTGCTGATTCAGTATTTTCAAAGAAGACACGGTTGACAAAAATTTGTTTCCAAAATCCAGCACATGTTTCTCTTCCATGCCATAAAGAATGACAATGAATTCATCACCGCCCCAGCGGATGATCTTGTCTGTGCTTCTTAAGGTCCCTTTCATCACGTTTACAAATTCCGCCAGAGCCATATCCCCTGTAAAATGACCGTATCTGTCATTGATTCCTTTAAAATGATCCACATCGCACATCATAATTCCGGGACTCAAGCCTGTCCGTTTAAATTCTTCAAATGCATTGGTCAAATCGTTGGTCCCGCTTCTTCTGTTCCCCGCCTTTGTAAGGACATCCTGGTTAAGCTCAGATTCCATTGCCTTTTCCGCATTGCGGTAATATATTTTTTCCAATAAGGAAACGGAAAACAGGCTGACGATCAATATAACAATAAGCAATAAAACCAATAGAAGGGTAATCCGGGATACCAGCTCTTTGCTTTCTTTTTTCGTCTGATCAACATATGGCTGTAAGTCATCCAGATAAACTCCCATGGCAACTACCCAGTTATAATCCTTATAAAGCTTGGCATAAGCCAGCTTCTTTGATACCTTATCGCTGCCTGGTTCCTTAAAATAGTATGAGAAAAACAGCTCTCCATCCTTATTAATTCCCTGTAGCTCAGTTAAATATGGATAATTTCCTGCAATATCAGTCATATCCGTAGAAAGATAGATTCCCTCTGTTTCCGGCAGGCTGGGATGGATCCTTCGGATGGCATAATTTTTACCCCCCTGGTAATTCTGTATCTCGTTTACCCAAATATAGGAATTTCCATCAAATTTTGAATTTCTGATCACATTGGCAATATCCGACTTAACAAGCTCATTTACGTAGCTTTTTGTAAATCCAAAGAGGAATGCGTAATCTCCGTGAAGGAAAACCCGGTAAGAGGACAGGCCGGAGGTATTGGCCTTAAGAGTATCCTTCCAGGTAGCTCCTGCCAGATTTCCAGGGTCATAAACAGCTTTATTTGCCTGATTGTCCCATAGGACCACGGTCATGGATTTATAATCCGGATTATCCCGAAAAAGCCGGATAAAAAAATCATTGAATTCGCTGTCCGGAAGATCCTTTTTCATGTTAATGATATCAGACGTCCTGGAAATAAAGGTCTCCACGTATGACGATTTGGCCGCCCGCCTTAATTCAATTTCGGAAATCAAGTTATTGACCGTATCCTTTAGAAAATCCTTCTTAATGTTATAGATCGCTTCCTCTGACTTTTCTATATAAATATTGCCGACCTTATCAATGGAAAACAAATAAAAGCATACCATGACAATGCAGATCATGCTGATGATTGTGGATAGAAATATTGTGTATTTACGCTTGATAACGCATTCCTCCTTTTTTGGAATGTATATTTTTGCATATCATGTAAGCACCTTTTCATTTACTCATCCACATATTCCAGAAAAATCCTGTTATTAAAACCGCCCCTGTCTTTTGCCTTCTTTTCCCGCTCAGCCTCCAACTCTTCTTTCGTATAACCTCTGGCACTGCAAAGAGAATATAACACCTCCAGCACATCTGCCATCTCTTTAAGGCTCTTATCTTCCTGATATTCCTTTACCTCTTCATTAAGCTTTTCTTCCAGTTTCACCATATATTCTTCATCAGTCAGAATGCGGCACACCGCTTTTTTTCCTTCTGCTTCAATTACCTCGGGTATCCTGTCCCTGACTAACTTATTATACCTTTTAATGGAAAATCCCTTCTTTCCAGTTAATCAATTTAACGGTCCTGTATTTTGCGAAAGATACGCTTAAAAAACAGTATATCACATTCATGAAAAATTGTCGTCTGTTCCTGCTAATAATCACCGCCTAAAGTTCCTGAAATTTTCCTTAAGCTTATACTAAAAAAATTAAGAAATGCTCCCCAGGTAAAGGATGGTGATTTTGGAATATTTCCTGTCGTTGTCATATAATATTAATTAATACGCATGCTATTTAGGGGATTTATATGAATAATACCGCTGCAGGCAGGAGGGGGAGCATCACCCAGGTCGGGAGCATCCTGCACATTGATAACGCCCTTGTAGAAAATGTATATACTTCCAACAGCAGAACCGGCTATGTCATCGTTTCTTACTCGAACCCAGGCCAGAATGAAATGGTCTATATTGAACTTCTCCAATTGAACATAGGCTGGGACACGATCTTAGTCAATCAATTTGGCGATCCCATCAGCTTGTGCACCATAGAAAAGGGGATGTGGGTCAGTGCAGAATTTTCCTCTGCCATGACAAAAAGCATTCCTCCTCAATCAAAAGCATACCGGATCGTGGCAATCCTGCAAAAGCCCCTGTTTCGCATAACAACGGACCGGATCGTTTCCGTTGATGTTAAAAATGGCTTTCTCAATACCGGCAATCCCGGCGATAAAGCGGACCAGATGAGATTTGTCGTTTCCCAGGTTACGGAAATACTGGATCAAAACGATAATCCCATTCCCTTAGGCTCCCTTCAGCCCGGACAGCTGGTAAAGGTCGAGCATGCCAACTTCCAGACCGCCAGCATTCCTCCTCAATCCATTGCCTATCGCATTAAACTGATTTAACCGAATCAAGCAGGGTCACGGACTGCGAATATCCGCTTGACTATAATCAAATATTCCATTCTCTATAAGGACGCAACCGCCCCGCCATACACGCAGGCACGGTTGCGTCCGCCGTTTTTAGCCTCATAGAGAGCCAGATCCGCCTGAAGGATCATATCCTCCAGGGAATGAATGCTTCCGGCAGGAGAATGGGCCAGCCCTATGCTGACGGTAATACAAACGGGAGTATCATGGAAGAAAACAGTTTCATTCTCAATGGCCGCACGGAGCTTTTCCACCGAGTCAAGCATCTGTCTGGCAGAGACGTTTTCCTGCAGGATCACAATTTCCTCGCCGCCGTATCGGCCCACAATATCTTCCTTTCGAAAATGGTTCCTGACCATGGCAGCAATGGTCTCCAGCACCATATCCCCACAGGGATGGCCATAGGTATCGTTTACCATCTTGAAATGGTCAAGGTCAATCATTAAAAGACCATAGGATCGGTCTTTCGCTTCACAGGCATGGAGCATAAAACCTGCAAGATCAAAAAAGGCTGCCCGGTTGTAGATATGCATCAAAGGATCAAAGGTCGCCTTGCCATACAGGCTTTTCAGCTGCTTTTCCTTATCGGTAATGTCATGGAATACAATGCAGATACCGCTGTTTTTACTGCTTTGCCTGATGTAGGTCTGGGTCACCTTGTAAAATCTCATTTCCCCGTTTACATTGAGGCACAACTCCCTATGGCCTTCAAACTGCTTCATCTTCTCCATGGTTTCACCGGAAGTCAGGGTGTTCAGCTCCGGAAACAGTTCCCTGGCCGCCTGGTTTGCATCCAGGAAGCTGAAGTCCTTGCCGCAGACAATAAAGGCATCCGCCATAGACTCGATCACCTTGGCCCGTGCCAGCGGCACCACATTGAGCAGATTCTGATTCCTGACGGAATACAGGAGCAGAGCCAGTGAAACAGAAACCGCAAAAGGGTTTATGTCAGGCCGAAGGTAATTGTAGGAAACAGCATGATAAATATTTACAATAAGGGGAATCAGAATTGACACCAGCAGGCAAATGCCCTGACGCTTCTGCAGCCTGTTTGCGCCCTTTAAATGCTTAAGAATCCGCCGGAGGGTCAAAAAAACCAGCAGGAAATTATAATCATTCGCTACATAGGTCATGGGTCCCGGATGCCCCTGGCAGTTGGCAAAATATCCGTTATGAAAATATTCTATGCCCGTATAGTGCAGCCGCACAAAAGGAAATGCCTGAGCGGTGAACAGGTTAAAAACAGGCAGCGCAAAAAGCAGGCAGTACCCGGAAATATTAAAGCGTTTTTCCCCATAAACATCCCGTATGAAAAGATAGTTAAAAACCACAAGCAGCGGCGTCCCCATTTTCTGTACCCGGACTCCCATAAAGGAGGCTTCCAGAGTGGTGGAAATGATCTCCAGCAAATAGCCTGCAGTGTACAAAAAAGTACAGATGGAAGCAAAGATCAGAAAAAATGACCGTTCAGAGCTGTGGCTTGCAACGGAGTATACCATCAGCATGACGGAGCCCATTGTTGCCAGGAGCATGAACCAGACAAATATATTCAACATTGATTTTAAAACCTCCCTTTACAAGGCTTGAACACTGGATGTTCACTTTTTGAGCATAGTATAGGCGATTGATCCGGTAAAATCAATAGCAATGTCCATCTTTGAAATGATTTTAAAAGGCAGATACAGGCTGATGTAAAACCGCCTGCTCTGCCTTAAACCATTGTCCGGCTCCTTATTTACTAAGCATCAAATCTTCTTCCCATCATGCAGCCGGTTCACCACAGACCGGACCAGGCTCCTTTTCACTCCTTAAAATCCCCTCTTTTTTCTACCACATTGTAACCAATGGAGGCAACACGGTTTCTCAGACAGACATTACACTCTGCCGCTTCCTCTCCGGTACAGATCTTGTTGTCATACAATTCATATTTCTTCCGGACACCTATGGGGGATAAATTGGGCATGAGGACATTGGCTCCTGATAAGATCCCTTTTTCCCTTCCCTTGGGGTCAAGAGTCCCTAATGCTGTAGTGGAAGGCAGCAGCGCTCCCGGCAGCATCAGCCTTAAAATCCCTATGAGAAACAGGGTGAGATCAACGCTTCCCGCAGGGAAGGAGTTAAAGGGCGTATCCTTATGAGGAATAAAAGGGCCTATGCCGACCATGTGGGGGGATAGTTCTTTGATAAACTCCAGATCCTCTGCCAGGCACCTGGCCGTCTGGTAAGGGGAGCCTACCATGAATCCGGTGCCCACCTGATAGCCGATCTTTTTTATATTCCTTAAGCATTCCTTCCGGTTTGCCAGGGACAGGGAATCCGGATGAAGAAGGGAATAATGTTCCTCATCTGCCGTTTCATGGCGGAGGAGATAGCGGTTTGCCCCTGCCTCATAATATTTCAAATACTGGTCATAGGTTTTCTCCCCTATGGAAAGGGTGATGGCACAGTCCGGGTACCTCTCACGGATGGTTTTTACAATATCCACCATCACCTCATCTGTAAATGCAGGATCTTCCCCTCCCTGAAGCACAAAGGTCCGAAAGCCCAATCCATATCCGGACTCACAGCAGGAGAGGATCTCTTCCTTGCTTAGCCGGTACCGGCTGGCATTTTTATTGCTTCTTCTTATGCCGCAGTAATAGCAGTCATTTTTGCAGTAATTCGTAAATTCGATCAGTCCCCTGATATAGACTTCCTTTTCATAATGATCCTGACTATAGGACCTTGCCAGGGAAAATAAATAATCACTGGTATCTTTATCATAATTTTCCAGCAGGTAAATGAACTCGTCCTTTTCCAGGTTATGAGTTTCATACAGCTTATCAATCAAATGCTTCATTTTCTTTGCTCCTTGCTCTGTAGTTTCCGCCGCCCGGGTTATCCGCTCCTTACCCCATATTTTCCACAAGCTGTACTCTCATGCCATTAGGATCTTTTATAAAGGCAAATCTTACGTGGGGATTTGGCTGTACCGGTTCTCCTAAAATAGCCGCGCCTTTTTCCTTTGCCAGAGAAAGGGTCTGATCAAGGGATTTCACCTCAAAGCCCCAGCTGATATCATCTCCTACGTGGATTTCCCTGTCCCCGCCGCATATCAATTCGATCTGTGTTTCCCCGCCGCCTAAAAATGCAATTTCAGTACCAGGGCCGGCAGGAAATCTTCTGGTTACCTTAAGACCAATGATCTCCTCATAAAATTTAATTGATTCTTCTAAATTCTTAACGTTTAAAGTGCTCCAGCAAAACTTCATAAAAATTCCTCCTGTTTTAATCCATTTTTTTATTTATCTCAACCCATGGTGAAAGGATATCTGTACTTAAATCATACCAGAATGACATGTTTATTCTATCATTTTCTATATAATAGTTAAAGACAATTTTATAACAATTTTTCCCACTCCATTCCATCCTTCATATCAGTAGCCAAAAGTATGATTTAATCAAAAAAAGTCCCAATTACATAAGATTTATAATACTATTATCCATTATAATATAAAATATAGAGTCCAAGAAGCTTAATAAACTTAATAAGAAAACTTTTACAGGCTTAAAAGTAAGATGAGATGCACCTTGTAAGATATCTTTTATGAAATACGAAAGTTACAACATCAGCGATAACAATTACTTTCCTTGGGAAGAAAGCGCCTGCCACGTATATGGAGAGCGTTGGAATCACTATTTTGACGGGAGTTGAAAAGCTTATGCTTGATGATTTCCTTCGCCATATCCCTGAATAAATAATACATGCTCCATGTTAAGAACAGAGACAAAAAACCGGCTGCATCCTGGTAAACTTCACCAGAAATGCAGCCGATAAGTAAATCATCATAAAAGCCGTTTATCTCTCATTATTTAACTTGAATTTTTCCACCTGCGCGCGCAGTGTTGCAGCCTGAGCAGACATTTCCTGGCTTGTTGCAGAGTTCTCTTCTGCGGTAGCCGCATTGGTCTGCACCACAGCAGAAACTTGAGAAAGCCCTATCTTTATCTCTTCAATGGCACTGGCCTGATCCATGGAAGACTGCTCGATTTTAACAATGCTTTCGTTTACCTTCAGAGCATTTTCTCTGATGTTACGCAAGATCTGGGCAGCCTTCTCCGCTATCTGGGAGCCTTCCGCCACGGTAGCTGCTGAGTGCTGGATCAGCTCCGCTGTCCGCTTTGCGGCTTCTGAGGACTTTGAGGCAAGATTCCGGACCTCATCTGCTACAACCGCAAATCCCTTTCCCGCTTCTCCTGCCCTGGCAGCCTCAACAGCGGCATTCAAGGCAAGAATATTGGTCTGGAAGGAAATATCTTCAATGACTCTTGTAATACTGGTGATCTGGTCAGACGCTGTGCTGATATCCGTCATCGCCTCAGTAAGCCTGCTCATGTGTTCATCTCCGTCATTGACGCTGGCACCTGTCTCTCCCACATATTGTGCCGCCATTTTAACATTGGACGAATTTTCCAAAGCCTGCTCCGCAATCCTTCCTATGGAAGCTCCCAGTTCCTCTATGGAAGCGGCCTGTTCTGTGGATCCTGCCGCAAGATCCTGGGCTCCGTATGCAACCTGGCTTGCTCCTGTGCTGACCTCTTCAGAGGCCGTATGAATCATAGACAAGGTTGCTGAAAGATTTCTCACAGAATCGTAAATAGCAGTCTCAATCCGCCTGAAATCACCGATGTATTCCTGAGCAGGGCCGGTCCTAAGATTGCCTGCCGCAATCTGCTCCATATTTCTCGTGATGTCTTCCACATAAAGAAAAAGTGTCTTAACGGAACTGTCAATGCTGGATGAAAGCTCCCCGATCTCATCCTTACTATTAATTTCCGGCGTTTCCTCTGTTAAATTTCCTTCAGAAAGCAATTTCATGCGGTTTGTGATCTTTATAATTGGATTTGCTATCCCTCCTGCAAAGAAAACCGCAATCAGTATCCCCCCGGTCAGCATGATCAGGGCTGCGCCCAGAAGGCTGAATAACACGGTGCGGATGGAAGACGTCATTTCATTGATAGGTGCCACTGCACCAAAATACCAGCCGTTGTTTCCTGACACAGGAGAATAATAACAGATCCGTTTAACGCCGGCATAGGAATAGGTATCCACACCGGAAGCCCCTGTGATCATCTTGGCATAAACTTTGGCTGCCGATGCGTAGCTGCTGTCTGTTTTTGACATTTCAATGAAATTCCGCTGCTCCTGCACCAACTCCGGCCTCATATTGGCAATCATTGTCCCCTGGCTGTCAATGATAAATATATTTCCTGTTTTACCTACTCTGAAATCACCGATCAGACCGCTTAAATACATCCCATCAATGCCGGCAATTAAAACCTTGCCATTCATGGGAGTGTACACCTGGAGGACAAAAGCTCCCTGGCTGTCAGTGTAAGGAGAAGATATGACGGTTTCTCCCCCCAAAGCTTTGTTTAAAAGGTCCTGGGAGCCAATGTTGCTCCCCTCGTGTCCCCCCGGCCCGCTTCTGATGATTCCATTTTCATCTGCAACCGCAAGATACAGCCAGCCTTTCTTCTTTGCAAGCTTTTCAAGCTCAGCAGAGGAAACCGACGAAAGCCCAAGCTCAGCCACATCCTCTAAATCACTTGTTAAATCCTCTACTTTAGCGGAAAGGGCCAGATTGGCAACCGCCCCTAAGGACGCAAGGTCATCCCTGACATTCTTTAAAATCCCCTGATAGCTGGTAAACAGGCTGGTAATTAGGTTTACCGCTGTCAGCACTAAGATCAGCAGGCTGGTAAAGAGTATCAGCTTGAACCTGATGGAGACTGCTCCTTTTTTCTTAAGTTTATTCATCATCCTAAGACCTCCTTAATTAATTCCTACGTATCTGTAAGTTCCGGCCTTTTGAAAACCCAGCATCTGCTCCTAAGCTTCTGCTGATCCTTTCCCAAACCACTTTTCAATACTTTCTGCATCGCATGGCTTTGCAAAATAATACCCCTGGATATAATCACATCCCATCTCCTTTAGAATCTGCCTTTGTTCAACTGTTTCCACCCCCTCACACACCACCTTTAAATTCAGTCCATGAGCCAGCTCTGTAATGCTTTTTATTACCTGACGTTCTGTTTCGCTTTCAAGGGCTCGTCTTAAAAACGACTTGTCAATTTTTAATATGTCAATAGGAAGGACTGTCAAATAATTAAGGGAGGAATATCCGGTACCAAAGTCATCCAGGGCAATGCTGACCCCAAGGGACCGCAACTTTTTGAGAATCTCAATGTTGTCCTGGGAAAACTCCAAAAGAACGCTTTCCGTAATTTCCAGCTCCAGCTGGTTTACCGGAAACCGGGTCTCATTCAGGACCTCTTTTACCTGATCATAGAAATTCTCATTGCGCAGCTGATGGACTGAGATATTTACGGACAGTTTTCCGATTTCATAGCCGCTGTCAATCCAGGCCTTTCCCTGCTTACATGCATTTTTTAAGATCCAGCTGCCAAGAGGAATGATCAATCCCGTATATTCAGCCACCTCTATGAATTCAAGAGGCAGGATCATGCCTAATTTTTCTGAATACAGTCTTGCCAGGGCCTCCACTCCTCTTATTTGATCCCCTGATAAGTCCTGCTGCAGCTGATAATAAATCAGAAGGTTATCCTTTGCCAGAGCTTCTCTGATGCATGCCTCCACATTGGATTTTCTGATAATTTCATCATGCATCTGTGCACCGTAGATGCAGTACTGGTTTTTTCCGCTTTCCTTTGCCTTGTTAAGAGCCGTATCTGCGTTCCGAAGCACATCATTAGCCGTCTGACCGGCTTCAAGACCATGGACAACACCTATGCTGACAGATAAATAAACTGATTTTTCCATCAGTACAAAGGGGGCACCAAAGATGCTTAAGATAGTCTGGCAAATCTTTTCCACCTCCCTGATGTCCTGATGATCCCTGATGAGAATTAAAAACTCATCCCCTCCGAACCTTGCCACCATATTTTCCTGGCCAAGGATCTGTGACAGCCGGTTGCCCACCTGCTTAAGCAGCTGGTCGCAGAAATCAAGCCCAAGAAGATCATTGTGAATCTTAAAATTGTCCAGATCAATCATAAGTATGGAATACTGACACAGCGTTTCTCCTATGTTTTTTAAGGTATCCTCAAGGGTACTCATAAACTTCACCTTATTAGGCAGCCCTGTCAGCGTATCATAAAATGCCATGTATTCCATTTTTGATTCTTTCTGCTTCCGGTCTTCAATATTGGACACAGCCCCTGCAACCTTGCTGGGAAGGCCTTCCCCGTCAAAATAGACTTTTCCCCTGTTCAAGACCCAGGTATAACTGCCATCCTTATTTTTGATGCGGTATTCCCGGTGAAATTCCCGGGTCTCCCCCTTTAAGCAGGAGTCAAATGCTGCCAGCACTGCCGGATAATCCTCCTGATGAATGGTCTCTTCCTGCAAAATGCCCCGGAGCCCATGACCTTTGGGAGCATTTCCGGTAATATCGATCCATTTATCGGAAGTAATGATCTCATCGGTCAGGAGATTCCATTCCCAGAGCGCATCATTGGCACTGTCAAGAGCCAGGGTATAACTTTCCTTCATCCGTTCCAGTTCCTTATGAAGGCTGGCAAGATGCTGGATGTTTTCATCTTTTTTAAAGAGCCACGTCTGCACATAGATGAGAACTCCCATTAAAAACAATATTAACACCGAGATAAACCCTAAAACCGCTCCGTTGGCATTGATGCTGTTTCCGCCCTTTGACAGCTTCATCGTCCATAGAGTATCCATGACAGGGATCTGGACTATGTATGGATTCCTGTCCAGCCAGGGGGAATCTCCCCAGATGAGATCTCCTTTTTTATTATAGAGGCTGATGTGGTAGGAATCCGGTACCGCCTCTTTGATCATCTTGTCCATATAAGAATTAAAGTTAAAAACCACAACAAAAAATCCGTCAAACTGACCGTCCTTATATAAGGGATACCGTATGACAAGCCCCAGCAGGTCCCTGGTGCCCTTTAGGATAAAGGGGTCATTGACTGTTATGATCCTGTTTTTAATTGCCTTTTCAAGGGCCTCCACCACCTCAGGACGTCCGTATAGGGAGGCTCCAATGGTATAGTCATAAATATCTGGATACACCATATCTGTGACCGTATCCTTATTTTTATGCTGGATATAGAGGATATCCGGGTTTTCCTTCATGTATTTGGCTGCCAAAATATCGAACTTGCGCTTATCGATTTTATCATCAATTTCATAATTATAAGCAAGGGAGATTAATACGCCTTCTGTTATGGCAATATGCTGCTGCACAGAATAGGACACAGATTGTCCGATGCTTGAAAGAAGAAAATTATTTTCTGACTGCTGGGAACGCAAAAGAGCAAAAACAATCGTCATGAAAATGATTAGCATTATGACCGTTTGTACGGCTATATATCTGGAATAATTATTTCTCATTACAGCCACCTCGGTACTGGTTTATTTCTCCATAGCCAGGCATTTCATTGAAATACAAGCCTCCTATGGAGGATACAAAAATAATCCCCCTTGTTTCTGATGGGAGAGAATATGACTTTCTTCTTTTCCCAATGCCCCACTTTTCCAGCTTTTTGTCCTTATAAATATTCTGTCATAATATAGTAATTTACTATAACTTACCACAAAAATCGACATATTTCAACATATAGTGACATGCCAAACATTGAAATGCATACTAAAAAAAAGCCTTGCTTATTGGCCATAATTACCGCCAATAAACTCAGCCTTTTGTTCCCTGATCCTCCGGCAAAAATACTTCAGGAGCCATTTACTTGATAAGCCCGTCCTCAACAAGGAAAACTCATTATCTCCGGTTTTCCAGTATTCCTCCATGATAGCAATAATAACGGTCTGCATCCAGAGAAATAAGTTTATGAAACGAAGCTTTGGCCGTATCCAGATCCAGGGTAAACTGTGGATTTGCGATGACCAGTTGGCCGCCCTCAATGACTGCTGCATCTCCTGTGATAACGGAATTGCTCTCCTTCAAAATGTTCCCCGTTCTTGACCTCTATGTCCACGGAAACCGGTTTTACCATTCTCAGGGATTCACAGAATTGAATTCCAAAAGTCTTTTGCTCTTTGGGCAGCACATTCAGCATTTCTTCCGCCTGTAACAAACGCAGCGATTATTCCTGCCCGAAATATACCCGCTTTCCGCATGGCCTGCCACGACCTTAATCTCAGGATATTTTTCCTTTATTTCAAATAAAGCCCCCATGTGGTCGTCATCATGGTGAGTGATCAATACCTTTGTTAAGGAGCCTGGATCAATACCCTTTGATTTCATCTCTTCTTCTATTAAAGGCAGGAAACCGGGATATCCGCAGTCCACAAGAACAACATCATTGGCGCTTAACAATAAAACCGGATGAATTGTCCGGGTTTCATTCTGATATTGAAAATTTATATCCAGCATAATTATTTGATCCATTTTTCATTACCTCACAAAATTTATCAGCATATTAATCAAATCTACGATTCTCTTTCTTTAAGCAACGGACTGGCCTCTCCTCTGCAGAACAGGTTGAGCCTGTGAAGAGCCCTTGTACAGGCGATATATAAAAGCTTTTTATCATCCGGGCTGTAATAATTTTCAGCATCAGCGTCACATATTAAAACAGCATCAAACTCAAGCCCTTTGGACATATAGACCGGTATAATGAATACACCATGTAAATCTGTTGTGCTTTCGTTTTTTATTAATTGGATATCAGCTTTGTCCTTTAAGCACTCAAAGAGAAAAAGGGCATTTTTTTCAGTTTTACAGATTAGTCCGATTGACTGATACCCCATTTCAAGACAGGCTTTCACTTCTGATGCAATCATATCATGAAACGATAATTGGTCTTCAGCCGCAAATATCTCCGGCTCATCCCCCTTTCGGTTAAAGCTCTTTATCTCTGTGCTTTGTTCAAGGAATCTTAAACCATAATTTAAAATTTCATTTGTACAGCGGAAGCTTTTGTCCATTGTAACAAGGGAAGCTTTTTTCTTATTAAAGATTTTTCTGATCTGCTGGTATAAGGATAGGTCTTCTCTTTTTTCCAGGGTCTGGTTGATATCCCCCAGTACCGTAAATTTTGCTTTTTGAAACAGCAAACGAAAAATTTCAAAATGGAGGAGATAGTAATCCTGTGCTTCATCAATTACCACTTGCTTAATGGCTTTATATTTATGAACCCCATATATTTTTAAATTCAGATAAGTGAGAACCGTTGCATCATCATAGTATAGCAGATTGGTATCTAAATTTTCCTGGGTAAAGGTTAAAATATGGTCCATGGAGCCGGGAAGCTCTATATCTTTTGCCAGGCTGTAAAAATATTCTTTATCATGGAACAGCTTTCTATAAACAGCCTTTACATCAAGTTCCATGAATTTCAGCATTTCTTCATGAATCAGAATTTTTTCTGATTTCTTTAAGCGGGATTTTCTTGACTCGCTGATCAACTCCAATATATATCCCTTTATCAGCTTTAATCTCATTCCCAGAGGGGTTTCGTTTCTTCCGGATAATACTTTCTCTTTTATCATTTCTCCGCTTATGATGCACTGGCCGTCATAGCAGACATCCTCAAAATTCATCCATTTGTGGGGAAGATCATCAATGAACCGATCCAGTATTTCCAAAAACCGGCGGGATGTTTTGAATTCTATGGTGCTTTTTATAATATCTCTGTATTTAAAATTTGAGATCAGGTTTTCTAAAAATTGATTTCTCGATTGTACGTGCTCATTTTGCAGAACAGAAGCAATGATATCCTCAAATACCACCGAAACAACATGATCTTCTCCAAGCTCGGGCAATACATTGGAAATATACTGCTCAAATAAAGAGTTTGGTGAAATAATCAATATATTGTCAGCAGACAGCTTTGAGGACAGACCCTGGTACATAAGGTAGGCTGCCCTGTGAAGAGCAATGGACGTCTTGCCGCTGCCTGCCACTCCCTGTACCATCATCAGATCATTTTCCATATCCCGGATGACAATGTCCTGTTCCTTTTGAATGGTTTCTACAATGGTTTTCATCTTAGGAGAAGTATTCTGGGACAGCAGCTTCCTTAAAAATTCATCGACAATCTGTACATCAGCATCGAAATAATATTCCAGCTCCCCTTTGGTAATTTCATACTGGCGCTTTAAATTAACTTCTCCTGTGATTCTTCCGCCAGGAGCATCGTAAAATACCTGCCCCAATACAAAACGGTAAAAAACACTTGCTATAGGAGATCTCCAGTCATAAATAAAAAATTCATTCGTATCATCTTTCTTTAAGGAGGTGCGTCCAATGTAGACCTTTTCAAATGTATCTTCATCATCGAACTTAAAATCAATCCGGGCAAAATAAGGAGATTGGATCATGTTCTCCAGTAACAGGATTTTGTTTTCTACCGCTTCATAATCGGCGATTTTATCTGTGATCGGATCCATATACTGGTTTAAGGCGGCAAGGGCTTCAAAGCCTTCGCTACTCCATAGATTTGATATGGAGTGAGATGTATTATCACGCAGCTCTTTCTTGGCAGAAATTATGGCAGACTTATTCTCCTCATTGCGATCTCTGGCTTGATCCACATGCTTTTTCGCTAAAGCAATGGTTTGTTCCAGCCTGCTCTTTTCAAATTCTGATTCCGTCCGGTTATTATCCATAACAAATACCACCTCTCTCATAGAATCGGCAGAAAATTTATTTCCTAAACCGTTATTCAGAATAGTCTAGCACAACCCGTATCATAAAAACAGTCTTGTTGTGGCTGGTTGTATATGTTATAATTAAGGTGGAAAGAGAAAGGTGATTGCCCCAGACGGACAATCACCTTTCTTTTCATATATGCCATATTTCATAAAACACAGTCTGGATCTGTATAGTAAGCATATTACATGACACTGCTGCTATAAAGCTGACTTCTTTCCTGTTATGCATAAACCGAAAAACTCCTTGCTGACAGCAGTATCTTTTAGCTTTGACTGACTGAGCAGGCTTTCTATCTCACCGGCCGTATATGAGGCATTAAAAGAAGTTAAAAAGCCCGGACGGATCTCTTTGGGCCTGGTTGAGGAATAAAGGAACCACTTGATCAGAGGGTTAACATCACGGCGCATGTCTGTGATGCAGAAAAGTCCCTGGGGCTTTAATACTCTGTCTATTTCATTAAAAGCCTTTACAGGGTCTTCCCATTCATGAAGGGATCCGTTGGAAAAAACAGCATCAAAGGAGCTGTCCGGAAGCGGCATCTGCATACAGTTGCCTTCAACGTAGGTGGTTCTTTTTTCAAAGCCGTAATCCCTCGCATTCTTTTCTGCAAGCCTGATCATTTCCCGGCTTATCTCGCATCCGGTAAGAGAAGAATCTGGAAATCTCTTAAGCCACTCAAGGCCAATATACCCGGGACCTGGGCCGATCTCCAGTACATTTCCTTTTGTGATCCCTGCTTTGATGAAGGCGTCTACATTGTTCCAGCCCTTATCCCGCATGATTCTGGCGAAATCGTCGAAGATTTCTACCGTCATCTTATCCTGAATGCCTTCGTGTGTTTCTATAATTCTTTGCTTTTTCATCATCTCTCTCCCTTTAAACTCAAACGCTTTAATGTTTCCTCCGCCCATTCAAGCTCTGCCCGGTAATGGTGCAGATGATGGCTGAATATGATATTTACCATTGTTCTGTCCTTCTCCGGTACGAAATCCATGGTCTCTTCCCTGTGTTTTTCAATATTGGATATCGTTGCATTCAGCTTATGAATATAGGCCGTTAAATGGCTTAAAATCTCTGCATTTTCAATGTAATCTGAAAAGTAGAAAACACCGTCTGAAGGAAAGACCGGCCGGTATTCAAATTCAACCAGCCCGGCGATCATGTTCTTAAATGCCGCGATTCCTTTATCCGTAATCGTATAAATCGTTTTTTCCGGCCTGCTGCCCGGCTTTTCTCTGTTTGCAGAAAGCAGATCATCTGTTTCCATCTTTTCCAGATGATAATAAATTGTCGGCAGCTTGATCTGCGTAAAATCGGAAAGCTGCTCTGCAATGATCTTTTTTATCTGATAGCCGTGCTGGGGGCCGTATCTTTGAAGTAAACCAAGAATATAAAGGGGGATCATAATATTCGCCTTTCTTAACAAAAAATAGTCAGTACTGACTATAATTATACTCAGCGCTGACTATTTGTCAAGATTATTATTTAAAATGCTTTTTCTACATTGCTGGTCCTGCCTTGGATACCACTATGGTAATCTGATCCTTCTTCAGTTGCTACAACTATACACATTGATGATACGTTGTTCAGAAAATCAGGGTCCGGTGTTGCTGAAATTACAATTGCCGTATTATTTATACACCCGGAAGCTGATTCTGATACTGTTCCTCTGATGATAATGGTTCTTGATGCTCCAGCCGGCAGTGCTCCTATATTAAGAGATCCCAGCCATGGATTAAATGCTGCCCCTCCATGGGGTGAATATTCAGGTCCTGTAATGCTGGCTGAAAAATTATCATTTACAATCACGTTTTCTGCAGTATTGGGGCCTGCATTGGATACTACAAGAGTAAAGGTCATCTCTTGTCCTGGAGCCACTGGATTGGGACATGCAGTTTTTGTAACCGAAACATCTGCTTGTGCAGGAGTTAATATTGGTGTCTCTGATGTTGAAGTGTTATTCTCCGGATTTGGGCCTGGTGTTATATTCTGTAATACAACAGGTACATTAGCTATTCCAGAATCTCCAGCATCCATAGCAGCACTTCTATTTCTATCAAATATAATTTGACCTGATACCGTTGCCATATTTTTTAACTCCTTTATATAAATTCTGTATTACTATAATATTCTGCCAAGCTTTTTTTGGTGACCTCCCCTCTTATCTGCATAAGCCAACGGATTTGTTATTTACAATCAATTTTATGTTCAGAACAGGGAACTTTACGCCTATTTCTGCATATCATGCTGCACGTTTTATCCTCCCGAAATTTAGGAATAAAAAAGAGAACCTTTTACAGTTCTCTTAACTTTACTTTGACTATATCATTTGATGCGGCTGAAATCTTTTTGTTTCCATAGACAATTAGACAATCAAAAATATGACTAGAATTTACTTAAAATGTAATTCGCTATAGTACTTATATCTTTACTATTTCCAGAATCATTTATTTCCTGGTCCAGCTTATAATCATTTGTAAATGACCCATCAGCCTCTTGCAGGAAAACAGTAGCGATAGGATCTCCAGTTGCGCCGTCATAGTTATCTGCAACAATAATGATTATATCCTTCCGCCCATCCTTGTTTACATCTTGAAATGAAACTGCTTTAACATCTATGCTATAGGGAAGAGCTGCATAGAAATTATAAAGAATATCTCCATCTTCATTGGTCAAATAAAATACAACAGGTATATGGTCACCTCCTGTTAATTTTCCTGATACGAATTTAACATTACCCCATGAATTTAAATCCACCATAAAGGTTTGTTCTTTGATAAGCTCAAGACCCTTTATATTTTTAAGATTATACGGAGTAAACTCAAACTTGCCTTCTGGAAGGCTCATTACTGTATCATTTGATCTCCCGGTTATTGTAATTGTTGCCTCAAGGGTGTTATCCGATTTAAATAAAAGTTCAATCTTTCCCTTATTTCCCCTGGAATCATTTACAAGCTGGCACTCCGCTGTATCATTATTAACGGTTCCTTCAAATTCTGCGCTATCTATATTGTATGCCGGTCCATTGCCAACTGCACTGACCTCTCCCTGAATCTTCCCTTCCCCAATCTTTGAAATTAAAATAGATAAGCCGCCATTATCTGGGAAATCGGAATCAGTATTTCTAATCCATGTCTTTTTAAGATATTGCTTATAGTCAATTGTATTACCTGCTGCTGTTGCAGCCGCTGTAGTTGTTGTTATAGATATACTCTCTTCTTGAGATTCTGTGGTTACATTATTTTCTGTAGAAGCTTCCAGGGACGGTTTCTCATTTTGTTGCAGACTATTGGTTGTGTCATTTTTTCCACAACCTACAATAAGGAGAGAGGTTGTGATAATTGTAAACAGCATCTTTTTATTCATTATTACCTCCAATGGCAGTTCTGATAGATTTTGTTGATACACATCATCCTACGTATATAAAACAATTCATATTATAACATTATCTCTTCCAGCTTTCTATCTTTATTTGGAACCGGCTTTTTTTAATCCTTTGGATGTTGTATCCCTTAATGATAATATCGCTCTGACTGATTTTTGACAAGCGATTTTTTTCCTAATAATATCCAAATTATAATGAATATGCCCTGGAGCAGTATTATTACCGCTCCAGGGCACCCTGAATTATTTAAGAATGTTTTTCTCAAGCCATTTTCTATAAATAGCCAAATCTTCCTCTGTGTGAAAATAATGCTCAGAAGCATCTGAAACAGTAAGATTGCAATTGAATCTTTTAATAAATGATGATAAGATATCATACTCACAAAGTTCATCTTTTTTCCCATATAGAATTGAGGTGGGAGCACTCCATTTTACAATTGGGTTATTCATAACATACCGGTAGTAATCCCAATATAAAGTTTGACCGATGGGTAGAGATACTTCTTTTTCCCTACATAGCTGTTCTTCCGTAACATCAAACCATTTCATCATATTTTGAATCACCCGGCTCATGTCTACCACAGGAGAAAAAAACAAGCTCTGCTTTATCGCTTCATCTTTATAAGCCAATAAACTAAAATATGCTCCCATACTATTGGCCCATAAGCTGATTGAATCTGATTTTTCGGTTGCAAATGTTATAACCTTCTTCAAATCTGAAACGCAATTTTCAACATTGCAAAGTGTCGGTTCATTTTTTCTGCCGCCGTGTTCCGGTAAATCAAAACTAAGCACCTGATAACCTGATGGAACGACTTCTTCGGCAAGTATGTGAATTGGAATATCTGATTTTGAAGACATATTGCCATGTACAGCAATAAATAGTTCTGTGCTGTCGTTTCCCCATAAAATAGCAGGAATACCTTTTATTGAAATATTTTTCTTTAACATGTTTCCTCCAAATTATAGAGGTATTATCCTCCATAGATAATTGTATGTTGTTTTTTTATGCATATCATATTCTCCTTTCTTAGTCGTTTAACAGCTGTGTGCCATGGGGGGTTTTTAATCCCATCATTCTGCCTTTAAAAATATCTTTATGGAATATCACTCGTTTATATATCAAATTGATATGGTTTTTTATATTACTCCTTATTATAAATTTTGTCAATTAACTTGATACCAGATTTATTGATCTTGATCTTACTCATTCACAAACATCTGAAAAACCTAATGAATTATGTTACTTAACAAGGACACCCGAATTTACTGTTCTGATGTCCTTAACTTTGCCTGTATGAAATTGTAATTTTGAAATCAAATCTTGCAGACTTTAAACTTCCGCATTGCTCTTTTACTTATGTTTTTTATAAAAGGTTTATTTTGTTTTATTCAATATACCACCCTTCTGCCTTTTCACGTATTTCAACAAATTTCTTATAGATCCCGTCTTTTTTTACCAATTCCTTATGGGTACCACTTTCAACAATTTCCCCATGATCAACAACAAGTATCTGATCAGCATTCTCGATGGTTGCCAGACGGTGGGCGATTGTGATGATCGTCTTTCCTTTTGTTAATTCTGAAATCGCTGCCTGGATATAGTGTTCATTTTCAGGATCAATGGAAGCGGTAGCTTCATCCAGAATGACGATAGGCGCATCTTTTAAGATTGCCCTTGCAATCGATATTCTTTGCTTTTCCCCGCCTGAAAGCGTTCCGCCGCCCTCTCCAATTACCGTATCATATCCTTCCGGTAAGGCTGTGATAAAATCATGGCAGCAAGCCTTTTTAGCTGCACGTATCATTTCTTCCTCTGTTGCCTCAGGATTTCCAAAACAGATATTATTCCCAATGGTATCATGGAATAAATAGACGTTCTGAAATACCATTGAAATATTGGACAGCAGACTGTCACAGGTAAATTCCTTTACATTAACACCGCCTACTTTAATGGATCCGCTGTTTACATTATAAAACTTTGCAATCAGGTTGCAAATCGTGGTTTTTCCGCTTCCAGATGATCCAACTATTGCAGTCGTGGTTTTTTCCGGAATTGTAAAGCTCACATGGTTTAATATCAATCTGGAGTCATAACCAAAAGATACGTCACGAAACTCTATCCCATAGTGAGTAAGGGGAATCTCCCTTCCTCCTTCATCAATAAATTCTTCGGATTTCAGTGCATCCAGCTGATTCATGGCGTTTTCAATAACACCCAGAACATGTGCACTATCGCTGATTGGTTCAATGGAAGCAAATACGCTGAATGACAGGAAAGATAATAACAGCATATTAGAGACTGATATCTGATCCGTCCAGCCAAGATAAAAGCTTGACAAAAGTAGACCAAGAGAAGCAATTTTCAGCACAAGTAAGTGCAGGCAGTTGCCTGGTACAAACCCCCATTCGATTTTCAAATGAATTATTCTGCTCTCTTTGCAAGCCTTTTTCATGGTAGCTATGGATGCACCATCCTGTCCAAAGGATTTTACTACAGGCAATCCTCTTGCATATTCAATAGCCGCATTGGTAAGATCACGATCCGTTTGCGCAGATACAGGAGCATTCGTCATACTATATCTTGAAATTACCACCAGGAATAAAAAGGAACCGGCCACACCTGCGATTGTTATTAACGATACCATTGGATTAATTACAGTAATCCATATGAAGATGCATAGGAAATTCAGATATCCTCCGATAAAATCATTGACCATTCGGATTCCCATATTCTCTAAGGTATGCAGACCTGTTGTGATTGAATTTAAGATATCACCGGTATTCACATTCTGAAAATATCCCAGAGATACCCGTTTTAGCAAATCGCCAATTGCAAGTCTGTCTCTGGAAACCAGCTCATAGCTGATTGCTTCCTGAAATATGGCTCTAAGATAATCAAAGAGAAAACGAAGGAATATAAAGAGTAACATCAGTATAATACTGAGCCCGATCCATTTCGTATCAAATTCAGCCCCTCCCCTTTTCTCCTCAATCACCATGCCAACTGTATATGCAGCTATAATAACTGGCATTGCCGCAAACCATGAGGAAAAGAAGGAAAATACAAACCCTATATATAATTTCCCTTTAAATTCGCCGCACCAGTTAATGATTCGTTTTATTGTTTTAAACATTCTGGCTCACTTCCTTTCCCTGTAATCCGACAGACCATGACTTTGCGCCAATATGAGCCTTCCACATATCCTCATATAGGGGTGAGCTTTTCAGTAATTCATCCTGTTTTCCCTCAGCAGTAATATTGCCATTTTTCAGGACCACGATATTATCTGCATTCTTAATTGTAGAAAGACGGTGGGCAATCACCAAAAGCGTCTTTCCTTTTGTAAGTGCTGCAATACTGTGCTGGATCTTTTCTTCGTTTTCCGGATCAGTAAAGGCGGTTGCTTCATCCAAAATAACAACCGGTGCATTTTTCAATATCATTCTCGCAATGGCAATACGCTGCTTTTCTCCGCCTGATAATCTTTTTCCAGCTTCTCCTGCCAAAGTCTCATAACCCTTTTCCAGCTTACGGATGAACTCGTCACACTGGGCTGCTTTTGCAGCGGCATATACCTCCTGATCTGACGCGTTAGGATTACCTAACCGAATGTTTTCAAGAAGGGAACAGCGGAACAGAAAATTATCCTGCGTGACAAAGCTGACCGTATCTGCAAGCTGTTTGAGCGGAATGTCTTTTACATTCACACCGCCAATCTCTATTGTTCCGCCAGTTACATCCCAAAAACGTGCCAGCAATTTGGCAATGGTTGATTTCCCTCCGCCAGAAGGCCCTACCAGCGCCGTGAAGCTTCCCTGAGGAAGGCTCATATTGATTCCATGCAATACCTCATGCTCTTCTTTTCCATCATAGGAAAAGGTAACATTACGAAAACTGATATCAAATTTATTGAGTTTCACATTATTTTTTGCTTCTGGTAATGATGGCATATTAAGAAACTGCTGTAAATTTTCTATGGTAAACTGCATTTCCCTTATGCCTTCACTAAATACCTCCAGCTTAGCTAACGAACCAATCATGGACATGGATAACATACAGCAAAGTGCTGCCTGTGAAGGAGAAAAACTTCCCTGACTGTATAATAACAGCCCAGCTGGAAGCGTTCCAAGAAGTGTTGACGGTAAAAGGGCAAATGACAATTTCATGGTGACCCATGTGGAAGAAAGCCATTTTAAGATAAAATCACGGTAATCCGTAATTGCTCCTGCAAATTTCTCATAGGAAGTCCCTTCCCTCCCAAACGCCTTAATGACCTCAATTCCCTCGATATACTCAACGATTGTACTGTTCATATAACTATTGGATTCATTATATTTATCAAAATTCTTTCCGCTGATTTTATAGGTAAGCACCATGCAGACAAATGCAAGAGGCAGGGTGACCAGTGAAGCAAGCGCGACTCTCCAGTCCACCATAAAAAGTCCGGCAAGACTTACCAGCGGCAGTATGGTATGTCCGGTTCCTTCCGGAATCAAATGTGCCAGCGGAGGTTCGATGTTCTCAATTTTATCGACCATAATATTCTTTATTTCTCCGATCGAATGGCTTGTGACCTCTCCAAGGGGTGCATGCATAAATGCATCTGAGACACGAAGTCTTAAGTTCTCCAGAATATGGTAGGCTACCTGGTGGGAAATACCGGTTGAAAGCCCGAAGGCAGCCACCTTTACCACATACGCTCCCAGGATCATTACACCCCAATGAACCATGGAAGCATTTGTTACTTCATTTCCCGTAAATAGCTCAATCATTCTGTACACACAATAATATGGTACAAGACCTGACACGACGCTTATAATAGACAGCAGCACAGACAGCGAAAGTTTCCCTTTGCTCCCATTTGCATAATTCATCAGGCAGGAAAACCAGTTTTCTTTTTTCTTTTCCATATATGATATCTCCTTTCTTTCTGCATCGAATTCTGCCCTTTCCGTATGTAAAATCGGATATAGGAAGGCTTCCTTGATAAGGTTAAAAAATGGATCGTCAGAATTCTCCGACCATCCATATCATAAAACTATACTATGTTTTTTTCTTCTCCATACCGACTACTTTATTCCATTTGGACCAAATATTTTACGATACTCCAAAGGCGATTTTCCTGTTACCATTTTAAAAGCTGCCGAAAACTTGCCGGGGCTGTCATAACCTACTTTACCGGCAATATCCGTAACGCTCATATCGTTTCGATTTTTCAGCAGAACTGCAGCCCGGTTCATCCGGTATATCCTCATGTAAGTATTAACAGGGCTTCCATAGACATTTTTAAAGCAAATCTTCATGGGCGTGAGGGGAATATCGAAGCGTTCCGACAATTGTTCCTGTGTATAGTGCTTTTCCAGATTTTCTGTCATCAATTTCTGTATGGCTTTTATTTTTTCAACTTGGTTTTTATAAAAATAAGGTTTTTCCTCCAGGTTCTTTGGAAGCTCTAACGCGTCCAGATATAGCAGTAGTTCAAATATTTTGATTTTAAAATAGGGTATGCGGATCTTCTCCGGAACCATATAAAGTTCGCTGAAAATGTGCTCTATGGCAGGTGCATTATGAATCACCATGGGCTGCTTCCCCTTACAGAATTTCTTTTGCAAGCTTAAGAGATTTACAGGAAAATCCTTTATTTCTTCTTTTAAAGTTACCCCCACCTGATCCATATCGAAAGCAATCATCAGCCCATGGTAATGAGCAAGGGGAAATTCAAAATGTCCCTGATGTGTAATTCTCCGGTCTAATTTTAAATCTCCAGCCTCAAAATAAGAAAAAGCTCCTTCCGCTGCAGCATATTCCAGCCTGCCCTCCCTGCAATGATCAATACAGAACAGATTACGATTGGTGGTATAAGTTGAATCAAAACTTTCCATGTGGTAGTCATTATAGGAAATGCTTACTCCCGGAAATACCTGATACATTGTCATGATACCTTCTCCGGTATTATTTTTCATCTGAAAAACACTGCATTCTTTTGTTTCTGCCAAAAGAAGCATCTGTTCTTCTTCGTTTGTTTCCCGAAACCTCATAATCCAGCCCCTCCTTGATAAATATTCTATATCTTTAGCATTCTGTCGCAGGTAGAAAACATAAACTCTTTATCATGTGTCACCACAATTACGATCCGTCCCGAATCTGCAAGTTTCTTTAAACGAGTGGATACAATTTTCATATTTGCATAATCCAGTCCACTGGTCGGTTCGTCAAAAACCAGAACTTTTTTATCAGAAAGGATAGCGGTAACAATCGCCAGGCGCTGCTTCTGCCCTCCTGAAAGAGCCATGGGATGACTGTCGGCATAAGATAACAATCCCATTTGCTTTAATTCCGATCGTATCACAGAATCCTCCTGACTATCTCCTGACATTTTGCATTCTTCCCATACACTTTCAGCAAATAGCTGATGATTGACATCCTGCATGACAATAAAGCACTGCTTACGCCTCATTTTTTCGGACATTGCCTTTCCATCCAGTAATATGTTCCCGCTCATTTGTTTCATTAATCCACAGATACAACGAATCAAGGTTGTTTTCCCAATTCCATTATACCCTGTTATGGCAAGTATTTCACCCGGAAGTGCCGAAAAAGAAATGTTCCGGAACAGGGCTGACTTCTTTTTATATCCAACTGAAATTGCTTCTACAGATAATCCAATTACTTTTCCGGCAGAATGAGCTTCCGGAAGCTCCCCTTCTTCATCCTTCAAGCATCTTAAACCCATTCTTTTACGTGCCTGCTCCGGCAGGGTTAAAAACTCCTCTCTGGAATAAACCTGAATCAGTTCTCCATTTTTCAAATAGAACGCTCTGTCCAGCAAATCATATAAAAATGAGAGCCTGTGCTCGGCAATGATAATTGTATGACCATTCTGTTTTAGAATGCGGAGCAGTTTTTTTAATGAATTTATTGCAGAAAAATCCAGATTTGCAGTAGGTTCATCCAATACATAGACAGATGGATTCACGGCATATACCGATGCAAATGCCAGGATCTGCTTTTCTCCTCCTGACAGTTCAAATATACTCCTGCCTAACAGCTTCTCCAGATGAAGGTTATGAACGGTCTCTTTCAGTCTGGCTTTCATGTCTTCCTGACTTTTCCCCTGATTCTCCATTCCAAATGCAATTTCGCTATCCGTATCCAGTTGAAAAAACTGGCTCTTTGGATTCTGGAATACAGAACCAACCGATTCTGCAATCTTATAAAGCCTTGTTCTTGCTACTTCTATGTCTTGTATCAGTACAGTTCCTTCCAGTTGGCATTCCTCACAAAAATGCGGTATCAGACCATTGACCAGCTTTGTCACGGTTGTTTTTCCGCAGCCTGATTCCCCGCATAAAAGGATACATTCCCCCTGCCTGATCTCCATATTAATATTTTTTAGTATTTTGTCCTGACCACCACAGCCAAAGGATACACCTTGTATGGATATCATAACTTTTGCTCCTTATTTTATTATAAAGGTTCCGACAAGAAACAAACAGCCTGTCACACAGCATATATAGTCAGCAGAGTTTAATTTTAATGTCAGTAAACTTGTCTTTTTTATGGGATTCTCAATCCCTCTTGTTACAGCTGCCGCAGATAGTTCTTCCGCAGTCGCAGTAGCTGACATCATAAGCGGCACCAGCATTGCCTCCAGCTTCTTTGAAAATTTTATCTTTCTTAAACTCATGGCATCTCTGATATAGCGTGTTTCTTCTTTAATGGCCGGGAAATAGCGGATGGTGACTGATAACGAAATGATCAGTTTCTCTGAAATATGTAATTTTCTCATAGCAAGAACAAATCTTCGCAAGGTTATCTCCCTGATCATAAGAGCACCTGTCATCAGACATGGGAACATCCGGATTGAATAGTTCACCAAAAGCGCAAAAATCGCGGATATTATTTCAGGTGCTGCAGGCAGCACAATATATTGTAAAAGTAACAAGATACCAAATGACAGGAGCCACTGAACTGCCATCTGGTATCTTCCGGCTGCCATCATCACAATACCTATAAATACAATCCATCCTATTTCAATCCATAAGCTTTTTTGAAAGAAGGTGATTGCATTTGCGAACAGCAAAAGAAGTAAAAAGGTTCGTGGATCCAAAAAGGAACCGCTGCCTGCCCTGTTATGCATTAGAAACCATTCCTGCCTTTACAAAATGTTTATGAAACAGTCCTTTGCTGATCCATGCCCCAAGAACCGCTCCCAGAGCTGGTGCAAGGAAAAGAACCAAAAGCATGGCCGGAGATGAAAGACTTTCCAAGGTATTTATGTAGGCGTCCGGCATTCCCTGCCCGCTGATCTGTGCCATAAATTTATCATGCATGATCCAGATCGGAAGCGGTGATCCTGTCATTCCAAGAGAGAAAAAGACGAACGCCCCTATATTTCCCTTTGTACTATGATACTTACTGATCAGACGTGCCGCTTCTCCTAAAACACAGGCAACTGTAAATGTAGCCAATATCACAACAGTAAACATACCTGTTATAAAATAGATCAAACCTGTAATAACTCCCATTAATAGTATGGCTCCCGCTTTTTGAACCTTGGAACACATCAGCATAAAGGGAACCCCTGTAAACAAAGCGATAAATCCGGGCATAAGAATCCACAGGATGGGATGCAGTCCTCCCATCAGCATAAAAATAAAATTGATCACAAAATAAATCGCAGAAAAGATGCCAATTGTAATCAGGTCTTTTCCTTTCAAACTACCGCCTCTTGATATTTGTGACATAAATGACTCCTCCTTTTGATTAGTCTCAGCTAACTGAACTGGCAAATAAAAACGCTCTGAGAGCGTTTCTATCTGTTAGCATATAAAAAGCCTTTTGAAAAATCTAGTCCAATCAGACCATTTTGGTCCAATTGGACGAAAGTAATAATGTAAATCAATTTTGCATATGCATCGCTGCATATTTTTTATGCTGATTTGTCTTTTATATCATACAACAGCTATAACATCTGCTCTGCATTCCACATGGCAGCATATTTTCCATTTAAACAAAGCAATTCTTCATGCTTTCCTTCTTCCTTCACTTTCCCGTCACCAATCACAAGAATCTTATCCGCATTTTTAACAATGGACATGGTATGAGCGATCATAACAACAGTCTTTTTCTTTTTCAGCAGATTTACAATTGCCTGTTTTACGGCTAATTCATTTTCCACATCCAGATTTGCCGTAGCTTCATCCAGTAAAAGTATTGGAGAGTCTTTTAAGATGGCTCTTGCTATGGAAAGTCTCTGCCGCTCACCTCCTGATAACTGGTTTCCGTTTTCGCCAGCCATTGTTTCATATCCCTGGGGCATTTTTCGTATAAATTCATCACAATTTGCCTCTTGGCATGCCCACTCAATTTCATCATCCGTAGCCTCTGGTCTTGCATACCGGATATTATTCCGGATGGTATCGTCAAAAAGAAATACATCCTGATCCACCATGGATATCTGTGAGAGAACCTGTTCCGTTCCCACATTCTGAATGCAATGTCCGCCTATCCTGATCGTTCCTCCATCCGGCTCATAATACTTTGATATCAGATTCAGAACCGTAGATTTCCCAGAACCGGAATCCCCGACAATGGCAGTCAATCTCTGATCATCGATCCGGATATTCATATCCTTGCAGATAAGTTCTCCCTTTTCATAAGAAAAATCAACATGTTCAAAAAGGATATCATGTTTTTGCGGAGCAAATGCCTGGCTGCTTTGCATTTCTTCCGGAATCTCAACAACCCCATTGATTTTCTGTTTTGCAATCATCAGATTTTTATAGCTTGTCATATCTACAAATATGGTGCCTAATAATTTCGTCAAAAATAAGGGCAGCAGGCAAATTATGACAAAAGACGGGGTTTCCATGGTTCCGCTCATCCAGCGTTCTCCGGCAACCAGAATTTCCAGCGGCAGCGTACACCCAATCAGAATACTATAGACCACTCCAACCGGAATGATTTTTAATTCATAAATAAAACTGATATCACTGAATTTCTTCATAGAGCTGGTGACCGATTTGTTTTTTGTCCCCCCGATTCCATAAGCCCGAAAGGTCTGAATCCCGGCAATGTACTCTACTATACTGCTGACATTTTCCGCACAGATTGCATTCTTTCTCATCCCATACTTTTTAACGGCATAGAAAGAGGCGGCAATGGCAGGTATGAATAAAAGTTCAGCTGCCAGTAAAATCAATGCCGAAGGCACATACAAGGTTGCTACGAAAATGACCAGCATGACCGCCAGTGTGAGATTTTTTATGATATCCCCTATTTTATGTGTTAAAATCTGCTCATAACTATTAACATTTGCAGTTGCTGCATTGATATACTCTCCGGTCTGGGATTTTTGGAATCTGGAAAGAGGGATCCTTCTTAGCTTATCCCCAAGAAATAGCCGTATCTGTTTACTGACTCTGGCACCGCCGATCTGGCCTTTTACATAACCAAAGCTGTAAATAATAAGCCTGAGAAGAAAGATAAGGGCAATCCCTCCTGTGATTTCCATGATTTTTCCCATGGCCATCTGATGGTTCCACAAGGACTGAAATATATAATACATCACCATAAAATTACAGCCGGACAGAAGTCCTTCTAACATGACACAAAATATGGAGAGGAAAAGCTGTTTGTTCCATTTCATTGGATGATTCTCATTCATTTTCAAAACCTCCTTCCATCTGATAAGCCATTGTCCTTGCCTTCTGAAAGCTTTCCCAGGCTGCTTTGAAATAAGAGTTTTCTCTTAAGACCTCCTTCTGACTTCCAATGCAGCTGACCGTATGGTTTTCTACTACTGCAATACGGTCACATATTTTTAATGCACTGAGGCGATGGGCAACAATAAGCACCGTTTTTCCCTCACACAGATTATGAATCGCTTTATCAATTTCTAACTGGTTCTCAGGGTCTGCTGCGGAGGTGGCCTCGTCTAAAATCAGTATGGGAGCATTCTTTAAGATCGCTCTTGCTATTGCAATTCTCTGTTTTTCTCCTCCTGAAAAACGAGTGCCATAGCTTCCCACCTTTGTTTCATATCCCTTTGGCAGACTCATGATAAAGGAATCAATCTGAGCTTTTTTTGCTGCCTCCCTGACTTCCTCAAGGGTTGCCTGTGTTCCCATTCTGATGTTTTCAAAAACACTGTCTCTTGTTAAAAATGTCTTTTGAAATACAATGGACACATTCTCTAACAGCTGTTCATAATTTAATTCCCGCACATCCGTTCCACCTATGGTGACTCTGCCTTTCCCTGTATCATAAAATCTGGCAATCAGCTGAATGACTGTACTTTTCCCTGCACCGGATTTCCCGACCAAAGCCACCTTCTCTCCATGGCGGATAGAAAGATTACAATTTGTCAGAACCGGTTCGTTCTCATTGGAGGGATAAGCAAAGCTTACATTGCTTAAGCAGATATCATGTTTCTTTGGAAAATCGCCGCCCCCCTCAAAAACAGGGATATCCAGTATTTCTTTTGCTTGCGTCACTGCATGGAGAACCTTTGCAAAGTTTGATCCAAGCTCCTGAAGCGGTCTTAGTTCTGTCAGATACAACGAACCAATAAACAGAAAAAGAATAAATACATTTATGGGAAGGGATTTATGTAAAAAGAAATATCCTCCAATCGGCACCATAAAAAGCAATCCACATTCCGTAATGACGATATAGGCTGCATAAGGAGGCCCCATCTTTTTTGATATTTTATTCCATATTGTATTTTCTTTCTCAATGGCATTTTTATATTTTTGAAACGAGTTGCTTCCCATGTGGAACGCTTTTATGACTTTCATTCCGCTTATGTATTCAATGATAACCGAATTTAAATTTACCAGAGACTGATTTGCATCCCCTAACACCTTTGACATGCCGGAAAACATCACGCCCATCACTGCCATTGCAAGCACCAGGGGAACCAAAGAAACCAGGGCCAGCGGGACATTAACAGAACAAAGATAGATAAATACTGCAACCGGACCGCACATATAATAGATAAATTCCGGGAGATGATGTGCCAGAAATAATTCCAGCTTTTCAATATCCTCATTTAATACCGTTTTAATGGAACCTGTATTATGTTCACTTAATACACCTAACGGAACCCTCGCCATGTGGTCTATGATCATGCACCGGACCTTATAAAGGGTGCGGTAGGCTCCCTTGTGTGATAATCCGCCCGAACATCCAAATAAGACAAAACGGACCACAATTGCCGCCAGAATCAATATGCTGTTATGAAGGAGCACCTCTTTTGTGCAGGCATTTTGATAAATTGCTGTAAGCACCTGGTATACCCCATAGTAGGGAATCATCGTGCAAAGTCCGCTTATCAATGAACAAAATGCAGACAAATACAGAAAATATTTATCCTTACCAGCCCACTTTAAGAGCAGACCTATGGAACTGTCTTTTTTCTTCCTCATTATTGTTCTTCCTTTCTTCTTTAATACTTCCAAGACCTAACCTGAAAATTCTTGTACACGCCAGTGAAACCAATTCAAAATCATGGGTAACAATAAAAATAATCTTCCCCATGCCTGCCAGATTTTTCATTAATTCCGCTACCAGCCCCATGCTTTCTAAGTCAAGGCCACTGGTCGGCTCATCAAAAAACAGAACATCCTTTTCATAAAGCCTGCTTACTGCAACTGCAAGGCGCTGCTTTTGTCCGCCTGACAGGGTATTGGGATGTTTCTCTTTTAACTCATATAAATCAAGTTCCTTTAATACCTGTTCCACTTTTGCTAAATCGGGATTTTTTATACCAAAACAGGTCTCATGCTCCACACTGTCAGCAAACAGCTGATAATTCACATCCTGCATGACCATATAAGTTCTTTTTAAAAGATCCTTTTGGCTCTGGACTTCTCCATTCCATAAGGCCGTCCCGCCCAAAGCCTTTTGCAGACCACATACGGTTCTTAACAGGGTGGATTTTCCGACTCCGTTATGTCCGGTTACTGCAATAATATCTCCTTTATTCGCTTTGAAATGAATATCATTTAACACTTCTTTTTTACCATATCCAATGGAAAAGTCCCTGATTTCAAAATAAGCGTTGTCATCTTTTATTGATTTTTCCTCAATTTCAGGTTCTTCATATTGAAGACTTCTCAGCCCAAGCTGCTTTCTCTCATCTACAGATAATTTTAAAAAAGCCTCCTGCGTCCATCTATACTTGATTTCCCCGGTATCCATGTAGTAAACCGTATCAGCCAGATCCTTTAAGTAATATAAGCGATGTTCCGCAATGATAATGGTCTTTCCCTGATTCTTCAGGATTTGAATATATTCCCGTAAATCACAAATCGCATCGGTATCAAGATTGGAAGATGGCTCATCCAAAAGGTACACTTCAGGATTTAAGGCATATACAGAAGCAAATGCTATCTTTTGTTTTTCACCGCCCGATAAGGAAAAGATACTGCGGTTTAAAAGATTGGTGATTTTTAAATCATCTGCAGTCTTCTTTACCCTTTTTACAATTTCCTGCCTTGGCACTCCATAATTCTCCATCCCAAAAGCAATCTCGCCATCCGTATCCGTATTAAAAAACTGGGTCTTGGGATTCTGAAATACAGACCCTGTCTTTTTTGCAATTTCATAAAGCTGTTTTTCCCTGAGATCCTCGCCATCTACAAATACGCTGCCTGTTAATTCCCCTGAAAAGAACTCCGGTATGAGTCCGTTGATCAGCCTTGTAACGGTAGTCTTTCCACAGCCGCTGCGCCCTGTTAATACAATGCATCCTCCTGACGGAACGGAAAAGCTTATGTTTTTAATTTTTCCATCCCCTGTGCCGTCATAGGCAAAGGAAACATGTTCAAATCGAATTTTATCCATAATCATGCCCTCCTTATTTAAGTCCCATAAGCCCAATGACAAAGTAACCGGTAAAAACAAATACCGCTATCAGATCCCTGAATAAAAATTTAATTTCAGTAAGGCTTGTTCTGGGATTTGGGTTTTCTATTCCCCGTGTTATGGCTGCTATGGATAGTTCATCTGCTGTATTGGAAGCAGCCATCATAAGCGGTACATACAGACATTCTGCTACGACCATGGGACGCAGAAAGATATCTTTAATGGATGGCGAAATCCCTCTCATACGCATGGCATCCTTGATATAATGCCAGTCTTCTTTTACAACCGGAAGATAGCGCATCATAACTGCAAAAGGAATAACAAACCGATCCGGCATATGTATTTTATAAAAAGCCGCCATAAATTCTCCGGTTTTGGTGGTTTTGATCATTAGGCCCGCCATGAGTCCACAGGGATACACCTTATTTACCAGCCCCAAAAAAGCTGCAAAAATTGCCTGCGTGGTTCCTGTCATCTTTGTGATAGAAAACAGAGTAACTGCATAAATCAGCCCGTAAAATAAAATGCCCAATAAACCATGTACAACCTGCCCTGACAACAGGGAAAACACTGCGATCAGGCACACCAGAACCAATTCATATTGTAAAGAGGGTGCAAACATGGTGCAAAGAACACAAAGCAACAGCAGGAGTAACTTTGTCCTGGGATCAAATCGAACTTTCATCACGCTGTAATTCCTGCCTTTTCAAACTGCTTTTTCAACAGTATACTTCCAACCCACGCGCTGATTCCTGCCACGACAACCGTTCCAATTAAAATAACAGCCAGCATCCAGTTCTTTGCTGCTGCATTCATGGCGTTAATATAGCTGGAAGATGTTCCGCCTTTTAACATGTAATTGCACCATGTATTGCGGTCTGCAAAATAGCAGATATAGGTTCCGGAAGCGCCTAAGCTAAGACAGATGAATGCAAGCATATTCAGCAGTTTATTTCTGTATTTTCCGCTTCCTGCTATGAAATCTCCCATAATTCCTCCAACCATATAGCCTAAATCCATTGCCCAGTGCATCCCGGTTGCAAACCATATCAATCCACACAGGATACCGGCAATTGCAATCGCTCCCCGCTTCGGAACTTTTGCAATCAGGAGCATCATCACAGGTCCTCCAAGTAAAGCGGATCCCAGCGGCATATAAAAGGTAAGAACCGGATTAGGCGCAAATACAATCCCCCCCACTAACATGGTCACAAATAAAAGTGCGGTAAAAATACCGATCGTTACCAGGTCTTTTATGCTTAGCTCTTTTTTGTTTGTTCTCGTCTGATTACTCACAATCTTCCTCCTTTTTTATTTCTTGACGTTACAAGAAATTATGTTATGATATATGTTAGTTACAACTAACCTCGGTAAATAAAATTACCACACAGGCGTTTCGTTTTCAATGGTTATTGGTTAGTTTCGTCTAATCGTGGTAATCATTCGTCCAATCAAGGTATTTTGTAGAGAATGGAGAATCTAATGAAAGAGAAGATAGATTTTTTTTATGAAAATGTATTGGCAGACAGAGGTTTTGTGCCGATTGACCCAAACGGAAGATTTAACTCCTGCGGACAGACCTATGAGCTTTCCAAAGACTTAGGAGAAGGATTTTACTGGCTTTATTCAGAAACTGATTTATATGATATCAAGATACATGATTTTTTCTTTTTTGAAGATTATTTATTCGAATGCCAACTGCCGGAATGCATGAGCGTGTCCTATTATCAATCCATTGCCGGTCATGAACTGAATCCATATCGGAGAATCAATGCGAATTGTATTAAGACCATTATCGGCGGAAAGAGTCCTTATAAAGCTGTCATGCATAAAAAGATACCCATTAAGGCAGTAGGAATCGAAATACTTCCTGCTTATTACCTCCACTATTTGAAAGAAAAGTATCCGGATGATTATTTAAACCCTTATGATGCCTTTTCCTCCATTGATGAAACCCTGCACTTCCCTGAAATGTTGTTACTTCTTAACCAGGTAGCTGAATACCGGGGTACCGGAATCAGTGCAAAGCTATTTTATGAAGCAAAGGTAAATGAGGCTGTTTCTCTGGTAGTGGAACATTTTCATAAGCAAGGCAGAAAACAGCCTCATATTTCGGATAACGATACGGAACAGATTTATAATGTTTCGGCATATATTAAGGATCATGCTGTTTTCCCTTTAACCTTGGAACAGCTATCAAAAATAGCTTGTATGGGACAGACTAAATTAAAAACGAGCTTCAAGCTGGTTCATGGCTGTACCATTACGGAATTTATCCAGCAGGCACGGATTGAGCATGCTGAATTTTTATTATCTCATACGGATTTGAGTATCGCACAGATTGCACAGACCATTGGATATTCCAATGCCAGCAGATTTGCAGAACTTTTCAAAAGAAATGTTGGTATTCTCCCCGGAGAATACCGGAGAGTTGTGAACTAGAAGAACGTTTAAACCAAAGAATATAAAAGACTACAAACAGAAGCATCTATACCGGTTGTAAAGATGACAAATCGTGCCAGACATGGATATCCGGCACGATTTGTACAGGAGGGCTGGCAGATACCAGAATTTCCTTCAAATGCATCATACTCTAAGAATCCGCCTGACTCCGCTATAACCACCTCCCATAAATCTATTTTTGTCTTTATAGTCTTCCTTAAATGTTCCAGGAAACGGCCTGTTTTCTTTCACCCACAAAACGTTTATAGATACCGTCCTGTTTCATCAGCTCTTCATGCTTTCCCTTTTGAACAATTTCCCCTCCATCTACCACAAGGATCTGATCCGCATTGCGGACTGTTTTTAAGCGGTGCGCGATCATAATAATCGTCTTATTTCTTGTCAATTCTTCAAAGGCTTTCTGTAAATGTACTTCATTCTCTGGATCTACATTGGCTGTGGCCTCATCAAAAATGATAATTGGTGCATCTTTTAAGATAGCCCTTGCAATGGATATTCTCTGCTTTTCGCCTCCTGAAAGGGCAAAGCCCTTATCTCCAATCACGGTATTATACCCTTTCGGAAGACTGCAGATAAACTCATGACAGCATGCTTTTTTCGCTGCTTCAATGACTTCTTCCCTGGTCGCATCTGGTCTTCCAAACCGGATATTATTTTCAATGGTATCCTGAAAAAGATATACATTTTGAAATACCATGCTGATCTGTTCCATCAAGGACTCCAGCGTATAAGTTTTCACATTAATTCCACCAATTTTAATCTTACCGCTGTCTGCATCCCAGAATCTGGAAATCAAATTACAAATCGTTGATTTTCCAGAGCCGCTTGGTCCGATGATGGCAGTCGTTGTCTTGTCTTTAATCTGAAGGTTCATGTCTTTTAGGATTTGCCGCTTCTCATAAGAAAAATTCACATGTTCAAATATGATCTCATGATTGTCTGGCTTTATAATCTTACCCTTTTCATCCATTAATGGCACATCATCCATCTGATTCGCCTGCTCAATGGAGCTTCCGCATATGCGAAGGACCGCAACTCCGTGTCCGGCAGATTCAATCTGTTCAAAGACAATAAAGGAAACTACAATAAACATCAGGGAATAAGTAAGCTCCATGGTTCCCTTAAAATAGAAGAACAGTGCTGCCCCCATCATGATAACACTGAATATTCTCAGTATCACTTCCTGCATAATCGTATAAGGCGTAATCAGCTGCTCCATTGCCAGATTTGTGTTTTTACTGTTTTCAATCGCCTGATCGACTTTTTTGTTATCCATTCTTGTAAGATTAAAAGACTTTACGATTCCCATTCCCTGAATGGTCTCTAACATATTCTCTACAAGCACAGCCTGTGCTTTCTGCCTCTTTGGCGCCGTATTCCGGGACTTTTTCTCCATAGAGGATGTAATCAGGCAATAGAAAAGAACCCCAGCCGCTGTAATTAGTCCCATTCTCCAGTCAAAGACCAGCATATAAACCGTAAATACGATGGTAGTAATAAAACCGCCCAGCGTCAGCACCATAACCATGGGGGCAGTGGTTTCCACATCACCAAGAACTGTGGTGCAGATCCCTGTAATATTTCCAAGACTGCTCTGGTTAAAAAATCCCATGGGTATTAATTTCATCTTATTGCCGATAAAAACTCGTTTATTTGCAGCCATAAAATATCCTGCATGTGTCTGTTGAAGCTGAGAAAAATAATTTGTAACAATTTTACCTGCTATGCTTACAACCATTAGTCCTAACACATACCATATGGTTGCTTTATCCGCTTCTTTTTCTACCAGCGCCTGAATGGTAAGAAAAATCGCTCCAATCTGCAGCATGTGAAAAATCGCATTGATAAACCCTATAATGATAGAGTTTCGAATGTTTTTTTGTTCCTCTCCGGCGAATCTCCATATTTTACGAAAAATTTCTATCATTCCTTTTCCCCATCCTTTACTCCGATATGTGCATTCCACATGTTCTGATATAATTCTGATTTCTGCAATAGCTGTTCATGGGTTCCGGAAGCACTGATTCTTCCCTGATCCACTAAAAGAATCTGATCTGCACCAACAATCGTGGATAACCGGTGTGCAATTATAATCAGCGTTTTCCCCTGCACCAGTTTGGATATTGCCTTTTGAAGGACAGCTTCATTCTCCGGGTCAATATAAGCAGTGGCCTCATCTAATATGACAATGGGTGCATCTTTTAGCATTGCTCTTGCAATGGCGATCCTCTGCCGTTCGCCGCCGGATAAGTGGGCTCCTCCTCCGCCTACTCTGGTTTCATATCCACGTTCCAGATTTCGGATAAATGCATCACAGCCTGCCCTTTTTGCCACTTCTTCTACCTCTTTATCCGTGGCATTTTCTTTTCCCATTCGGATATTTTCCCGGATGGTATCGTCAAAAAGGAAATTATCCTGGGATACATAGGCTATCTGATCGGCTATCTGTACAAGGGGAATTTCACTGATTTCCTTTCCACCGATTCTGATACTTCCTTTTTCAATATCCCAAAATCCTGCAATCAGTTTTGTAATCGTCGATTTTCCGCTTCCGCTTGGTCCAACAAAGGCATTTACTGTGCCCTGACGGATTTTTAGGGTGACATCTGTTAAGATATTCCCCTTTTCTTTTTCATAAGCAAAGGAAACATGATTCATTTCAATATCCGTTCCTGTCAGATGGACCGGCTCCTTTGGATGGTGCTGTTCCGGCGCTTTTAATATGGTCTCTACGGATTCTATAATCGTACCTGTCTGTGCCAGGGAATCAACAAAATTAGTGGCAGCAATAATCGGTCCAACAACTCCCATGGACAAAATCATGACCATAATAAACTGTGAGGCCGTAATACTGCCGTTCAGATAAAATGCCAGGCCTGCCGGTAAAACGCCCACCAAAACAGCGGGGCTGAAATTCCGGTAGCAGGCAGAGCCGAACTGGGCGCTTTTCATCCAGTTATAATAAAATAATGCATTGGCATTTACCGCATCCATATATCCGGCATAAGCTACATGACCCTGATTATAAGCCTTAATAACTTCAATGCCATTGATATATTCTACAATCGAATCGTTGATTTTCTTTCCAATATGAACGGATTCCTGATATTTTACCGGATAGGATTTCATGGTGGCTATCATGAAAACCATGCCCAGTGGAAGTGTGGCAATTGATAGCAGCGCCAGCCTCCAGTCAATGAAAAACAAGGCAATTAAAAGAACCAGCGGTGATAAAACATTGGAAGTCATTTCGGGTAAAAGATGGGCAAGGGTCGTTTCCATGCTCTCAATCTGGTCAACCAGAATGCTCTTCCACCTTCCAACAGACTGATTCTGTAAGGTCCCCATAGACAGCTTTGCCAGTTTATGTACACATCTGTTCCGCACTTCTGCCAATACTGCAAAGGTGGCCTTGTGGGATTGTGCAGTCGAAAAGGTAGTAAGCAGTACTTTTCCAATACTGCCTGCCAAGGCAAGAACCAGCCACGGAATGCAGCTTTGCATATCTGCCGTATGGGAAAGCAGCATAATAATTATTTTCCCCGCACACAAATATGGGATAAAGCCTGCCATAACACCTATAACAGCCAGTAAAACCGCCAGTTTAAGCCTTGGATGCTCTGATTTTGCCAATGCCCATATCCGCTTTAGTGGACTTTGATCTTTTTGTTCCATAAATCCTCCTTTTGGTTAGTTTAGGCTAACCTTATGTTTTAAAATAATGCGGGTATATCCCGCATTTTTCAGGTATGTGTATCCTTATTCCCAGTTATAAATTTTTGCAAAACCGGCGTAATAAAATTCCCTCAGCTGTTTTGCATACAGCATACCATCTTCTCTTTTCATATCATGCCGCACCATCTCGAATATTCCGGAAAAATATGCACTGGTTACAATGTGAAGAAACTCAGTTGTGATCATTTCATTTTTTAATGCATCATCCTTAGTCGCATCCATATACTTCACCGTATATTCCATCTCGATCTCAACCAGTTGATTTAAAAAATCTGAAAATTCTGTTCCTTCTGAACATTCCAGCAATAGCTTGAATACATCATAGTGATCATAAATGTAAGCCACTAAATTTTCAGCTTCCATTCCGCTATAATGAAGCATATTTTCCTTTTGATAATCAGCATTCATTTGATGAAATGACTCCTGCATACCCAGAAACCATGCTTTTAATTCTTCCACTACCGGATAAACCATGGCATGAAACAATCCTTCTTTGTTATGAAAACGTGTATAAATGGAACCTGTGCTGGTACCAGCCTCCTGGGCGATATTACGAAGAGAGGCGTCCTTGAATCCTTTCCTTAAGAATTCCTTTTTCGCACATTCATACACTTTCTCATATACACCTTCAATTTGTTTTGCCATACATTTTTCCTCCTGTATTCAAAACGGTGTTTCATAACACCGTTTTGAATATAATACTTATTAATATGATTGTCAAGTATAATTTATTAAACACTGTCTTTTATACTTCTCCATACAAGGCCGCTGTTCTCTTTTAAAGCATTGATCAGGATTGGCATAGTCTAGTTTTTTAATAATAGTCCATGTCATTGAATTATTCCCCATTGTAACAGAGGATAAAATTGTGTATAATAACCCAGTAGTTAGTTGTGCCTAACAAAAGTAGGAGGCCTGTTTTGAATAAGGTAAAATTCAGTTCTGCAAATAACAAGATTACATTTGGCCAGGAAGTATTAAAGAGTAAAAAAAGCAGTGCAGCAGGCAATACGGAGTTATTTCCTTTCAGGCTGGTTGTTGCACTTTTGTGCGCCGCTCTTGTTTTGTCTATATTTTTAGCACTCGGACTTGGTGCGGTACACATATCCCTTCCTGATACATATGCCATAATAATGAACCGCTTGTTTGGCCTGGAGCGGCCGGGAACCGGTGAAGTTTTACGAAGCGCCAATGCTTCAATCATATGGAAAATCCGTTTCCCCAGAGTTTTGCTGGGCGTTGCCGCAGGTGCCGGTCTTTCACTGTGCGGATCAGTCATGCAGGCCACAATACAAAACCCTCTTGCAGAGCCATATATTCTGGGAATATCCTCCGGAGCGTCCCTGGGAGCCACGATTGCGGTTTTTATCGGCACAGCCGTTCCGCTGGCCGGCAGCATATCTTCCGTATCTCTGCTTGCTTTCTTGGGAGCAGCCGGAGCCACTGGTGCGGTTTTATTTCTGGCTTCTATGGGCGGACAAGCCACATCCGGCAAGCTGATTCTTTCCGGTACAATTATTAACGCCATATGTACCTCTTTTTCAAATTTTATTATTTCAGTATCCGGCGATGGCAATGGGATGTTAAGCATAAAATTCTGGACAATGGGATCCCTGACCCGGGGAAGCTGGAATAACCTTATTTTGCCCAGCTGCGTTGTAGCTGCCAGCTGCATATTTTTTCTCAGCCAGTACCGAACCCTGAATACCATGCTGCTTGGTGATGAGGCGGCATCTACCCTGGGCGTAAATCTCAGCTTTTACAGAAAGCTGTACATGTCAGTGGCTGCTCTTTTGACCGGCGTATTGGTCTCTGCCTGCGGTGTGATCGGCTTTGTGGGACTGATGATTCCACACATTGCAAGAGCGGTTGTGGGGGCGGACCACCGCCGTCTGCTGCCCATTACGGTTTTGATGGGCGGGATATTTCTGGTTTGGGCGGATGCACTGGCAAGAATCATAATACCCAATGGGGAGCTTGCCATTGGAATTGTAACATCTATGATTGGTGCACCGTTCTTTGCCTATATTTTAATAAAACGGCATTACCGTTTTGGTTAGTGAGGTTTGAACATGGATGTTACTGTAAAGGATTTAAAGGTTCATTTAGCAGCAAATGAGATTTTAAAAGGCGTTTCCCTGGAGGTTACAAACGGAAAATTTATTGGTGTTTTAGGGCCAAACGGCAGTGGTAAATCAACACTGCTAAAAACGGTATACCGTATGCAAAAGGCATCCGATGGTGTGGTAATGCTGGATGAAAAGCCCTTGCAAAGCTACAAACCAAAAGCATTGGCCAGAGAAATGGCAGTAGTGGGACAGTTCAACAATATAAATTTTGATTTGACGGTTGAAGAAATTGTTATGCTGGGGCGTTCCCCCCACCTTGGTACACTGGAAAGAGAAAAGCAAAGGGACCGTGATCTTGTGTCGGATTCTTTAGCAAAGGTAGGTATGGAGAGCTATGCCAAACGAAGCTTTTCCACCTTGTCCGGTGGAGAAAAGCAGCGGATTGTTCTGGCACGGGCGCTTGCGCAGCAGCCGTCCCTTCTTATTTTGGACGAGCCCACAAATCACCTTGATATTACATATCAGCTTCAGATTTTAAGTATTATCAAACATTTAGGTATTAACGTATTGGCGGCCCTCCATGATTTATCTTTGGCAGCACAATATTGCGATACCATCTACATTTTAAATAAAGGGGAGATTGATTCCTTTGGATCGCCCAAAAATATTATTAACCGTGAAATGGTGCGCCGGATTTATGGCGTTGATTGTAAGATAACGGAAGACAGCCAGGCGGGAATGGCAATCAGCTATTTCCCCCTTGTATAACATGACAAATATTATAAATAAAGGAGCAGGAAATGAGGATCAATAAAATGAGAAAAAAAATGGCGGCCTTCACAGCAGGCACTATGATATTAGGAGCAATTTTAAGCGGTTGCAGTCCAAAGAAGGACACCCCTCAAGATACTTCTGCCTCACAAAGTACGTCTGCGCCTACATCAGAAGCACCACAAAGCAGCGCCGGGAATACAGTATATCCAATTACGGTAGAAACCAAAGGCAGCGACTATGTCCCTGCCAGGCAGACATATAACAAAGCACCGGACAGAGTGGTTACAGCAAACGCCTCATCCATAGAACTGCTTTACAACTTAGGTCTTTCAGATAAGATTGCCGGTACCATTGCAATTGATAATGCACCGGGAGAGGACTGGAAAGAACTGTATGATTCACTGGACATCCTGGGCGATAAAATGACCATCAGCAAAGAAGTGATTGCGGCAGCGGAACCGGATGTTATTATCGGACGCAGCGCCACGTTTGCAGAGGGAACCTTTGGTTCCATTCCGGAACTGAATGAGCTGGGAATCAATGTTTATGCACAAAAAGCCAGTGATATGAGCACGGCTGTTTCCATGAAGAATATTATTGATGACGTAATTGCCCTTGGTGAAATTTTCGATGTTCAGGATAAAGCAAAGGAATATGCAGAAAACCTGACAGAACGTTTAAACACGGTTTCAGAAAAGGTGGCGGCCTCTGCCAAAGACAAAACTCTTCAAGTCCTGGTTATGGCAACTTATAAAGAAGGAACCTTTGTGGTTTTCGGTGCAAATGCAAAGCTGCAAAATGGAATGCTTTCCGCATTAAATTGTGCAAATGTCATGGATAAGGGCGGCTCCAATCTTACGTTGGAAAACCTTGTAGAAGCAAATCCCGATGTAATTATTTATATTACTTCAGACCGCAACGTGGAAACTGATGCAAAGGCTGTAGAAAGTATAAAAAATGAAGAAATACTGGCATCAATACCAGCTATCGTAAACAACCGGATCATCGAAATACCCTATGACGCTTTTATGGACTACGGTGTGCGCAATTTCGATACGTTGGAAGAACTTTCAGACTTCCTTTATAACTGATTAAGGTGAAACAAATGCAAACAATTCATATAGCAGGAAGAGACTTAGAACTACTGGTGCCATCCGGCTTTTCTCCCGGAACAAGCAGTTGTCCGGTTGTATATGCGCTGGATTCGGACATCATTTTCAAGGCGCTGGAAAAAATCCAGGGAGAAAAAAAATCATACCGTTTTCTTTTAGTGGGTATACCGCCTTTGGACCGGCTGTCCGAGTATACACCCTGGCCAGCCAAAGCGCTTCATGAACGTTTTGCCGATTTCGGAGGTAAGGGCGGGGAGTTTCTGGATTATTTGGGGAAGGTTCTGATTCCAGGCGTTAATAAGAAGCTGTTTGGCAATGCATTTCCCTCTCAAACCGCATTATTGGGGCACTCCCTTAGCGGACTGCTTGGGATTTATTCTTTGTATAAGACAGATATCTTCGATGATGTTGTATCAATTTCGGGTTCTTTCTGGTATCCGGACTGGACCGGATTTGTGAAAAAGAACTCTCTGATCAACAAAAAGGCGTCCGTATTTCTTTCTTCAGGGGAAGATGAGGGAAAAGGTGCCCATGATATAAAAAGAAATGCTGCACAGGCAACAAAGGATACTTATGAAGCGCTCATAAATCACTTGCCCCAGTGCAATATAGAAATGCAGTGGAATCCCTACGGACATCATGAAAATATTCCTCTGAAATTATCCGGGGCATTGACTTATTTGGATAAGCAGTTCCAATAACAAGCATAAATCCATACGAATTAAATCTATTTGGGAAAACACCGCAAAGGAGCAGTCTGTCCTTATGCGGTGGTTTCCCTATTACCGTATTGAAAGAAAGAAGGGATAAAATGGAGGCTCAAACTGCTCTGAATATACTGAAACAGGCCTATCGGCTTTCTCCGTTCCGCGTAAATAATGTAATACGATTTGTGAAGCAGCCATCAGACAAGCCTACCTCTTACCAAACCATACACGGGGCATTTATCTTTCCCCTTGAGGGAGAAGCAGAAATAAGGTTTGATGATAAATGCTTTCTTGCAAAACCGGGAACAGTGGTGCATGGCTGCCCGGGGTGTCAGCTTGCCTTTCATGTATCAGGAGAGAATCCGTTTACTCATATCAATATTTATTACCATCAAATAAGCAGTAATTTATTGTTTTCCATACCCATTGATCTGCCTGCTGTTTCTCCGGTTTTGCAGGAGCTGGCTGATGCCAATGAAGAGATAGACATACATTCTATCCTTCAAAAGCAGTTACTGTCCCGGCAAATTTTTCAGAGTATTTTTTTCAACGGTGAAAAAGATAATTCTGCCGAAGATTACCGCATCGTAAAAGAGCTTGTGGACTATATAGAAGATAACTGCAGAAGTCCACTGACAATGGAGGATCTGGCAAATTATATCGGGAAAAGCAAGTCACAGCTCTCCTATCTTTTTTATAAATATACCCAGTGCCGGCCCATTGATTTTCTTATAGATTACAGGATTAATATGGCCGCTAAGCTTTTGCGTGAACAGGGTTGTACCGTGACCGAGGCTGCGGATGCTGTGGGATATGCCGATCCGCTTCATTTCAGCCGTTTATTCAAAAAACGCACCGGCTATGCGCCAAGCCAGATACAAAGAAAAAATGGAGGGTAAGTATCCTACACAATGATGTAACAATATACGCTGTATTTATCTCTTCCATCAGCACAACATGAGCTTTATGGAAGAGAATCCAAAGTCGTGGCTATGGCTTTTGTGCAAATCATTAACTCAAGGCTGGCACCAGGTACCTTCTTCTTAACTTCTTTCATTGCGTTTTTGTCGCCAAGCATTTTGCGGAGTTTTATTAGCTATTCACTTTCAGCTTCTTAAAATCTTCTCCATTGGCTTACCTTTTGCCAATTCGTCCACCAGTTTGTCAAGCCACCTGATTTTCTGCATAAGCGGTTCTTTGATTTCCTCAACGCGGTGCCCGCAAATCACTCCTGAAATTTTGGTGGCGTTGGGGTTTATCTGTGGAGCTTCGTTAAAGAAGGTTTCGTAATCAATATTTTTCATAATTTGTGCTTTCAGACCAGAATCGTCATACCCTGTCAGCCAACAAATCACAGCATCAACCTCGGATTTAGTGCGCCCTTTACGCTCCGCCTTTTGAACAAGTAACGGGTAGACCGTCGAAAACGCCATCTTGTATACGCGCTCGTTTGTCATAAGTGTCACTCCCTTTCGCTTTCCGTTTTATTCTCCACCCCACGATATGGGTGACGGGTTTATAATCCATCGGCTTCCCAAGCGGCAGCTGAATTGCTCCCTTGGAAGTCTTATATCCTGGGAGCCACTTCGGGCACTTCCACATTTCACCCGCGCTCCTTGTTATTGTGCCCTGATATCTATTTGATAATCCCCCATCGGTGACTTACCAATTGCAAAGCAACAAGTAACAATACCAAAGGTCTGAAAGCATCAATACCACCCATTCAACATGCCTTGAGGATACAAAAAGGATGCTGCCAGAGCCTAACATTGCCTTGGCGGCAGATTTGATACAGTCTGCTCAGGCTGACGTACTTAATCTAAAACTTAATCTAAAGCTAGCGAAATATTTTGTGCCAGTAATTTTCTCACTTGTTTTGCCAGTTGCTCCGTACCAATATTAAATTGGTTCAATACAAAGGATTCTACAATGCCTAAGACAGCCATACTTAAAAATCGCAGAAGTATTTCAGCATCCTTTTCAGAGTTTATCTTATTTATCTTTTTACTAAGCTGCATTGTGGAGGCTGTAGATTATTATACAACACCGAGGGGACAGTGCCCTAACTCTCCAAACATGCTGAAATTTACGAGCTTAGCTTCTGTATTAGGTTTTGACGCTTTCAATCTAGCCGAAACACTGCTGATTCAGCCATTACAAATCATAATAGGTAATAAGCAAGGCGCATTTGGTTCCTTCAGAGATGGTCATGAGTTTTATAATAGAGCAGCATCAAATAAAAAGGATTTATTTATTCTTGAAGGTGAAAGTCACTATGATTTATATGACCAGCCAGAACCAGTCAGACAAGCCGTTGAAAAGTTAGTTGTATTCTATAAAGAAAATCTCTAAATGCAACTCATACCTTTCGGCAAAAACTGGAGGTTTTCAGATAGTAATAAGATGAAAGTCTAATATCCAGTTAATATATAATAAAATAAAACTTATACACGGTTGTCAAATCGTAGTCGTTGACAACATGAGGCGGGCCCGGAATAGCGGATACCCGCCTATATTATGATCTATCGCAACTTCCTAAACCGGATATCGCGTAATATTATTGAGATACCTATTATAATTATACTATGATGTTATGAACATGTAGGATTAGCATATAATAATATTAATAAGATCGTTTGAGGAAATCCATGATCATACACGTTGTCCAACCCAATGAAACCATCTATTCTATATCAGAGTATTATAAAATCCCTATTGGCCGATTGATATTGGAAAATGGAATTACAAACCCTGATAATTTAGCAATCGGCCAAACCATCGTGATTGTACAACCGGAAACACTCTATACCGTCCAACCTGGCGACACTTTGGAGAGTATTGCAGAGCAGCACGGTACTACACCCATGGAATTATTAAGAAATAATCCCTATCTATCCGATAGAGAATATCTGTACGCTGGTGAAACTATAGTAATAAGCTATCAAACCAATAAAACAAGAACAATTGCCACTAATGGTTATATCTTTCCTCATATAGAAAAATCTGTTTTAATAAAAACACTTCCTTTTTTATCTTATCTGACCATATTTAATTACAGGGCTGCAAGTGACGGAGAAATTATCTCCAATGCTGACGATACTGAACTTATCCAGCTGGCTAAATCTTACGGTACCGCGCCCATGATGTTTGTTTCCACTATGACAGGAGAGGGAATCATTAGCCGTGAAGTGACCTATGATATTTTAAATAATCCTTCTGTGCAGAATCTCCTGATTGATAATGTTCTTCAAATACTAAGAGCGAAAGGATTTTATGGTATAAACATATATGTTGAAACTATAACCTTTGATAACATAAATTACCTTGCAGAATATTTAAAAAGGGCCGCTGCAATATTTCATTCAGAAGGTTTCAGGGTGATGATTACCGTTACGCCTGCTACAAGTATTGCTACACCTGACATTAGTTTCGAAAAAATAGACTATTCAAAATTATCTGACTTTGTAGATGGAATCATAATTTCTTCCTATGATTGGGCAAGGTATTACAGCTATCCAAACGCAATTCTTCCGATTAATATAATAAGAAAATTGTTAGATTACATGGTTAGTATTATTCCCCCTGAAAAAATTTTTCTGGGAATCACTGCCCTGGGTTATGATTGGACACTTCCCTATATTCCCGGTGCCACAGAAGCAACTGTAATAACTTATAATAGTGCGGTAGAAATTGCCTCGGATAATGGTATACCAATACAATTTAACGAAATAGCACAGGCACCTTACTTCTACTATATGGATAGTGATGAGATTCTTCATGTAATATGGACTAAAGATGCAAGAAGCTTTAACGCAAGGGTTGGACTGGTAGAAGAATATGATATCCAGGGCTTATCTTTTTGGACTGTTATGAAATTCGATGCACAAATGTGGTTTATTATTAATACTCAATACCATATTCAGAAACTTTAAATGTCCATGCAGGGTTGTGGGCTGCCTGCGAATATGCCATAGAACCGCTTGGCTATAGAGACTGTTTCAAGTTTTATATTGGTTGACATAATGCCTGTTTTGTAATATAAGATATCGGAAACGCTGTTAAGGCTGAAAAGCTTGCCTTAACAGCATTTCCGATATCTTAGGTTAATTATACAAGGTATTATGCCAGAATTATGTTTTACATGTGAGTCCTGTTTTTTATCCGAATCCCTTTTAGCTTTATCATTTCAACAATTTCTACTATTCTTTCACAAAAACTTCCATCTGCATTTTCACAACAGACTCCAACATGCACCACATCTATTCCTTCTGATTGTAACCTTTCTACTTTTTCTATCATTCCCATATCTTCTGTTGGAGAAGCCCAATTTTGTTCTTTACATCCATTACAAGTAAAATATGCTGCAAGTACATCTTCCTTCGCATATTCTGTAAAACTTCCTTTCTTTAGATTAAAAGCATTTAGACATCCACATCCGGCACATACCTTAGTAGCCTCTAAGCAATGTAATATACCTATTTTTATTCCCATTTTTTCTTGTGTGATTAATTTAGGGCTATTAGTCATAGGTCTCCTTTTAGCTTGACTTATTATAGCTGGTCTCCTGTAAATAATATATGAAGTTTCCCATTCTTATCCTGTACTATTTGCGATTCAACCTGATAAACTTCAAAAATTTTCTCTGGGGTTAATATCTTTTTTGTTTCACCCTGTGCGATTACTTTTCCTGCTTTCATAATATATAGGTAATCACAGTACATGGCGGCAATATTTAAATCATGCATAGCAGCAAATATGGTGATATCTTGTTTTTTTAAGATTCTCATTAATTGCAGTTGATATGTAATATCCAAATGATTGGTTGGCTCATCGAGTATGAGTGTCCTCGCGTCTTGAGCTAATGCCCTTGCTAAGAGTACCCTTTGTTGTTCCCCGCCAGATAATGTTGCAAATTCTCTTTCCAAAAATTCCAACATATTCACACTCTCCAAAACTTTTTCAACAATTTGGTAATCTTTTAGAGTATCTCTTTCCAGCAGTCTTTTATGTGGGGCTCTTCCCATCATTACAATATCTTTTACTTTAAAATCAAACTGGTATGAATTGTGCTGAGCCATAACTGATATATACTTTGATGATTCTTTTACGCTATAACTATTTAGAAGTTTATCTTCCAGCCATATGGTCCCTATTTGAGGTTTAAGTACACGGTAAATACATTTTAATAAGGTTGATTTCCCACATCCATTTGGACCGATTATTCCGGTAAAACTTTTCCTTTTTAACTGAATTTCCACACGATCTAATACATTTTTATGTCCATAGGAATAGGTTAAGTCTTCTACCTTTATACTCATGTTTTCTTCCTTCCAATTCCATATGACTTGCGTAACATTAAAATTACAAAACAAGGCGCACCTATTAAAGAAATTAATATTCCGATTGGCAACTCGGAATGTTTTAGTATGACCCGGCTTACTACATCTGCCCATACCAGGAATATACTTCCTACAAGCGCACTAGTTGGTATTAATTTCTTATGATCAGTTCCAGTGACCATACGAACTGCATGGGGGATAATTAATCCCACAAACCCGATTATACCAGAAGAATAAACGGAAAACCCCACCATAATAGATACCAATATAAGGTATAGTATTCTTACAGCTCTTAGGTCTGTTCCCAGTGTAATTGCCGTATCTTCCCCTAATAGCATTAGATTGAGATTCCTTGATTGTGTCCAGAAAAACAAAGCTCCTAAAATCATAATTGGTAATACCACCTTGACAATGTCCCATTTTGCACCGGCTAAACTACCCATAGTCCAGAAAGCAACTTCTGTTGTAGCATTTCGATCATTTGCAATATATAGCACAAAATTGGAAAAGGCAGAACAAATGGAGCTAACTGCCATTCCCGCTAATATAAGTTTTCCTGTCTTTGCTTTTCCTCTGATGTTAGATAAGCTAATTACCAGGAAGGAAGAACCAAGAGCACCCAAAAAGGCCATAACTCCTATAAAATTATTACCAAATAGACTTCCTATTCCCAACATAATTGCCAGCGTTGCCCCAAAAGAAGCTCCTGAGGAAATTCCTAATACATAGGGATCAGCCAAAGGATTTTTTACAACTGCCTGCATAACGTCTCCACAGACAGATAGTCCAATTCCAATCCCGATTGCAAGTAGTACCCTGGGAAAACGGATCAACCACACAACATCATGAATTGCACCTGACGAGAATGCCTCGTATTGTTCTAAATGAAATAATTTGTAAAATATAACCCCATAGACCTGGCTGACTGTGATTTCTGCATTCCCAAAGGTAATTGCAGTCAGCACCGAAAGTATGAGCACCATAATCAATCCCAGATAACATAGGCCCCAAAATAAGTTTCCTGTCTTTTTTCCTGTTTTCATACCTATTTTATTTCAATATTTGGATATAATCCCCGGGCAAGAGTCACAATACCATCTTTAGTTCGAGTCGTACTTGCATACATTTCACTTAACATAATTGGCACCACTCTACTGTTTTGTACAGCACTTAAACTTGCCAAGGACTCATCTTTAAGAAATACATCTAATTTTTCCTGTTTTAATTTTTCTGCATCGTCTCCTTCATAAGGCATATATACAACAAAAATTACATCTGGATTTAAAGCTATTATATCTTCTTTCCCTAAATCACTGCCATCTTCTTTGGCTAATATACCACCTAAAGCAGTAACCATATCACCACCTAAACTACTTGCCCCATAATTTGTAAAAGTAGAATCATAGGACTCTAAGATTAGGACAGATGGTTTTTTCTCCTGTTTTGATGCTACTTCTGTTACTGCTTCAACTGTATCCTTCATATCCTTTACAATGGACTCAGCTTTATCTTGTACATCAAAAATTACACCCAAGTTTAAAATATCCTTGTACTCATTTTCCAGTGTTCTATCATAAGAAACCTCTCCAGTAGCTAGTCTTGTATTACTATTAATATAAGTATTCGTGCCTTTTTCTATCCAAGCCGATGCATCTCCCAATGTCTTTTCTTTGAAAAGAGAACCCCATGATAAAATCATATCTGGTTCCAGCATTGTTACTGTTTCTAATGAAGGAGTAAATTCATCCAAATAGTTTGTTTTTGAAAATGCAGCTTTTAAGGAATCTGGTACCTCATTATCTAATCCGGCCGTTGCAACTATGGGTTCTTCAAGACCTAATGCTAATAAGGTCTCAATACTTCCTTGATATACGGCCAGTACTTTTTCAGGTGCCTTCTCATAAGTAGTTATTAATTCTTTTCCATCGGTTCCATATGTAGTTATAGTTACCGGATACTCTGTTCTTTTTTCCTTCGCTGTACTTTCTTCACTACTTGAATCTTCTTGGTTATGTGCGGTATTATCCACATTATCTTCGATAATTTTTTCTACATCTTTTCTTCCAGTACTTTCATTCTTTACATTTGATCCACAGCCTGTCAATGTGAATAAAAGCATGATAGCCAATAATAAATTGGCAATTCTTTTCTTGTTTCTCATAATAATCTTTTCTCCTTGTTTTATTATTGAATGAACAACTTCATTTCCTAAAACAAAGAAAAAAAGTGTCTGTATACACAGGCACCACAAAAAAGACTATTCAGTAATTTTTTTACCTTTAGTCTTCTAGATGGTTGCTTTGCTCGGAAGCGTCATCGTTCTTCTACATAAAGCAGGTTTCCTGACTTGATTTTCAACATCCTCTTTTCCTTCTCATAGCTTTGCTACAATGGATTAATAAAGAAGGACTCCTTTCTTACAGTGACCGGATCGTTCAGGTCTCTCACCTGATTCCCTTTAAAAACACTAAATGTTTATTTCTTTGGTGTTTCTACTCTATATAGTATTCAATTCCTAAACATACTATCATCACAGCGTTTTTTTGTCAACTTATAAGGATATAATTCCGATTCTTGGAAGGTGGGGTTGGGCCTTGGCGTATATCCATTTTATAATTTTTATTGTATTTTTGTATTTATTTCTCTAATATTTTAGCTTTTTTCTGCAACAATATTACTGTTTCCACATGTCTCGACCTGAAATTAGACATGGCATCCATAAAGAAATTTTTATAGTTGATTTCAGCAGCTTCAATTATTCGGAAATTCCGGATAATTCACTCCTTAAATTCCAGAATTATTGTTTTTACCTTTTTGTTCTAATGACTTTATGCTATCCAAGTAATCTTTCTCCACGTTACTGAGCGTTTTTGTCTTATATCTCTTGTATTCTGTCTGTACCTTTTCCATAGCCTGAAGATGGCTAACGGTTCCATTTCCTGTAAGGAGATTCTCTCCCGTCGAAGTCAAAATCCCATCAAGATGTTTTGCCCAATCATCCATTGTCATGGGGATTCCTCTTTCTGCCTGCCTCTCCGCAAAATCCAAATATCCAGAAACAAGTTGCCCCATAGCTCGCAGTTCTTTTTCATTCAGATAATTCTTTGCTATTTTTGCTTCACGCAGTGTAGGCTGGTCACCTGAAAACGTCATCAGTCCCATAAAATCTTTTTCTGCATCCGCACGATGGTAAATTGCCTCAGCTGCAGTTTCTCCGGAAACGGCATAATGAATTTTATTCTGTACTTTCTTAAAAAATTGAACGGATACCTCTGCCTTGGGATTGTAATCAACACTGGTTGCATAGATTTCGAGTACCTGACGGTAAAACACCTTTTCGGACGCCCGGATATCTCGAATTCTTTCAAGCAGTTCCTTGAAATAGCCGCCACCGCCCAATTCCTTCAGGCGCTCATCATCCATCGCAAAGCCTTTTTTAATATATTCCTTTAATATACTTGCTGCCCATATACGAAACTGTACGCCACGCTGAGATTTCACACGATACCCGACAGAGATGACAACATCAAGATTGTAATATTCAACCTGATATGTCTTCCCATCAGAAGCAGTTGTTGCAAATTTTGCAACAACTGAACTTCTAACCAATTCACCTTCATCAAAAATATTTTTAATATGCCTTGAAATTGTGGATTTATCTCTTTGAAACAAATCAGCCATCTGTTCCAAAGGCAACCACACAGTTTCATTCTGCATATTGACATTTATCTTCGTCAGGCCGTCTTCCGTCTGATAGATTATAATTTCTCCACGATTGTCCACTACGCCCTCCTCCAATCATTCAATTTCATATCTCTCAGTGTCTTTCCACACTCAATAGTCACATAATTAACCCATTAATACTTGTACAGTGAATCCATACCATCTCAATTCGTATTTCTGTCGCCTCAACCGATATATTGTTCATTTAAAATCCTACACCTTTCGATGGTCACCAATATAAAACTTGATACTATCAGGATATTGGTGCACATATTTCCGGCACAATTCAGTATTTTTCAAATTCCGTTTCTGCATGGAGCTTTGCTTGCTCTGTACTGATTTTTCCTGCATCTGTGAATTTCCTTTTTAACAACACGATACTTTCTGTATGCAGCCCCTGAGGAAACATATCACACCCTCTGACCTTCTCCGCCACATACCCTCTCTCCGCCAGATACTTCATATCCCTTGCCAAAGTAGCCGAATCACAGCTCACATACACCACTCTCTTCGGCGCCATCTTTACAATGGTCTCCAAACAAGTCTCATCGCATCCCTTTCTGGGAGGATCCACCACAATCACATCCGCATACACATGATTCTTCTCATACTGCTCCGGCAGAACCTCTTCCGCCTTCCCAACAAAGAACTCCACATTGTCCAGACCATTTAATCTTGCATTTTCCCTGGCATCCTCAATAGCCTGGGGTACGATCTCCACTCCATACACCTTTTTTGCCTTTTGAGCCAGAAAAAGAGAGATGGTCCCGATCCCGCAGTAAAGATCCCAAACTGTTTCCCCGCCTGTCAGCCCCGCATACTCAAGGGCAGTGCCATAAAGCTTTTCCGTCTGCACCGGATTCACCTGATAAAAGGACAGGGGAGAAATACGGTATTTCACCTCTCCAATATAATCCGTGATATACCCTGGCCCATAAAGATTTTCCACCCGGTCACCTAAAATCACATTAGTCCTGTCTTTATTGACATTAAAGGAAATACTGGTCATATCCGGAATTTCCAGAAGACTTTCCACCAGCTCCCCGCTGTGTGGCAGGCTCTTTCCATTAATAACCTGACAGACCATAAGTTCTCCGGTCCGGAATCCTTTGCGGATCAAAGTATGGCGGATCAGCCCCTTATGTGTGGCTTCGTCATAAGGCTGCAGATGATACCGCTCCATATGCGCCTTTATCCGCTTTAAAACCTCCTGGTTCTCCTCTGCCCCCAGAAGGCAGTCCTCACAGCCTATAATGGAATGAGTCCGCCCCGCATAAAACCCCACAATAATATTCCCATCTTTATCCAGCCCCCATGGAAACTGCGCCTTATTCCGGTACCTCCATGGCTCGTCCATACCCATGATAGGCAGCATGGGAACCTCAGAAAAGCCGCCGATCCTGGTGATATTGTTATAGATCTTCCGCTCCTTATACCGAAGCTGCTCCTCATAATCCATTGCCTGAAGCTGGCAGCCTCCGCATGGGCCTGCAACCGGACACCTGGGCGTCACACGGTTTACAGACGGCTCAGTGATCCGTTCCAGCTTTGCAAACCCATAAGACTTTTTGGTCTTCATCACCTTGGCCTGGACCTTATCTCCCATAACTGTATCTTTAATAAACCAGATAAATCCATCGGTCTTGCCGATCCCTTCCCCGGTTTCGCTCATATCTTCAATCATTACTTCTATTCGATCATTCTTTTTCCACTCTGCCATCATAACCTCCTGAAACCTGTACCATATGCACATCTTGAACATATTGTAACTTCTTTTTCCACAAGAAGCAAGAAAACCTTTTACGGACTGTGGACAAAAAAACGGGAGCAAGGCGGATCCGGTAAGACGCTCCGTCTTCCTTTCTCGCCCAGCTCCCGGAAATTTATCTGCCTTTTCCGTTGGCTTTTTCCATATGGATATTTTTTCCTTTGATCTTAACATCCTTCATGGCCTGTAACACAGCGTCAGCGCTTTCTCTCGGCACCTCAACAAATGTATACTTGTCATACATATCAATGCTTCCGACCATCTTTCCTGGCATACCGGATTCTCCTGCAATGGCACCCAGGATATCTCCCGGCTTCACGTTCTGGTTCTTTCCGATATTAATGAACAGACGGGCCATATCCTCTCTGGGAGAATCGTATCTTCCTCCCCGGCTGTTTCCATTTCCGCTTCTGCTGCTGCGGCCACGGCTTCCGCCACCGTAGAAGCTGTCCAGCTCATCAAGGGAACGAGGCTGTCTTGCATCAATGATATCCTCATTTTCCTCGCCCATCATCATTTTCAGCAGGGCTGCGGCCAGATCAAGAGAGGTGTAATCCTCTTCCAAAAGCTTCTTTTCAATGATGTTCACCATCTTGCTTAAATCTGTATCACCGATAGTGCCCACCACATTTTCCAGAATCTTATCCACCTTAATGGCAGTTACGTCATTTAAGGATGGAATTGCCTGAGGAATGATCTTTGTCTTGCAGTAGCGCTGAATGTCACGAAGCTTATAAACTTCCTTGCCCACTACAAAGCTGAAAGCAATCCCCTCACGGCCTGCACGGCCTGTACGGCCAATTCTGTGAACATAATATTCGTCATCCTGGGGAAGGTCGTAATTAAATACCGCCTCAACGTCGTCTACGTCGATTCCCCGGGCTGCAACATCAGTTGCCACAAGGATCTCCGTCTTACCGTTACGGAAGCTGTTCATGACCCTGTCACGCTGGATCTGCTTTAAATCTCCATGAAGTCCTTCCGCAAAATATCCACGTCCCTGAAGGGCCTGTACCAGCTCGTCTACCTGCTTTTTGGTATTACAGAAAACAACAGACAGCTTCGGCGCATACATGTCCAGGAGACGGCACATAACCTCTACCTTGCTCTTAGGTTTTACTTCATAATAATACTGGGTTACCTTTGGAACGGTCAGCTCCTTTTTTACCACCTTGACAATCACCGGTTCCTGCTGGAACTTTCTGGCAATCTCCATGATAGCCGGCGGCATGGTAGCGGAGAACATAACGGTCTGCCGCTCTTCCGGAAGCTGGCTTAAAATGGTTTCCATATCCTCCAGGAATCCCATATTTAACATCTCATCGGCTTCATCCATGATTACAGTATGAACGTGTTCGAATTTCACGGTCTTTCTCCGCATATGGTCCATAACACGTCCCGGAGTTCCGATGATGATCTGAGTACCGTCTTTTAAAGAACGGATCTGTTTTACAATGTCTTGGCCTCCATAAATCGGAAGAACCTTCACACCGTGCATATATTTTGCAAGCCTGCGGACTTCATCTGCCACCTGAATAGCAAGCTCTCTGGTTGGACAGAGGGCAACCGCTTGAAGCTTTTTCACCTTGGGATCAATTTTCTGCAACAGAGGGATGCCAAAGGCTGCTGTTTTTCCTGTTCCAGTCTGAGCCTGCCCAATAATATCCCTTCCCTCTGCCTGAACCGGAATGGCCTGGGCCTGAATAGGAGATGCCTCTTCAAATCCCATATCTGCTACTGCCCGCAGAATTCTTTCATCTAGCTGTAATTCATCAAATCTAACTGTCTCCATAAATGCTTGGTTCCTTTCTTACGGCCAACCGGCTTCCCATGTTGCCGACGGCCTCGCACACACTTTTCGCAAACAAAACGAGAGGTATCAGGCACGTTTCAGACCTTCATCCTCTCGCTTCACACAAAGATATACTATAGCAGATTTTCTTTTGAGTGTCAAGGTGATGGCTTGAATTTTTCATATCTTTTTTAGCAGGAAATGATTTCCATCCCCTGTCTCCTAGTCGGCAAAACAGGCCCCTTCAGTGAAAAACCGGGCTTTCACCCAAGCTTTACCAAAAAGACCTGTTTTTAAAAAGCTTCCTATTCTGACTATTCTCCATAAAGCTGGTGCACAATCTCTGCGATCAGCTTTGCAGTTCCCGTGACCCCTAAAAGGGAAGAATCGATCATCAGGTTCTTATGTTCCGGATCACCGGGCAGATAACCGGCGTATTTTTTATGATAGGTATTTCTGGCCTTGTCAACGGACGCGATCATTCGTTTCGCCTCACTCTCAGTCATGCCAAGTGTGTTCACACAGTTTTCCAGCCTTTTTTCATAAGGAGCATAAATAAAAATATTGATGTTGTTCTTTTCCTTTTCCAGAAGGTAATCCGAGCACCTTCCTACCAGGATGCAGCTGGACCTTTTAGCCAGATCCAGAATAATGCCTTTTTGAACATCAAAAATAATGTCCTGCATGTAAGTCTCGTCCGTCCCCAAAGGAAACATACGGGGCAGAAAGCTATGCTTTGATTTTTCTTCCTCATTGCTGACCGTGGAGACAGGAAGGTTCAGCTTTTTTGCTACCTCCTCAACAATATCACGGTCATAGAATTCCACTCCCAGTTCTCTGGACAGCTCCTTGGCGATGGAGCGCCCCAGGCTTCCAAATTCACGGGTAATGGTGATTGTAAACTTTTTCATAGCAAGATGTTCCTCCCTAACCAGTTACAATGGTTTTCTGATATCCCCTCACCACACAGCTAAGAGCAAAGCAGATGGTAAAATAACAGAGGGCTTCAAAGCCGAACAAAAGCAGCATGCCCCTGACATCGTAAATGCTTCCAAGAACAACGGAGCAGTTTCTCATAAACTCCGCCACATCCACCATTTTTAAGAAGGAAGTATCCTTGATGATGGTGATCACCTGACTGAGCAGGGCCGGAAGCACCTTTTTATACATCTGAGGAAGCACGATATAGATAAGAGTCTCTACAAAGCTAAATCCCTGGGACTGGGCACCTTCAAACTGCCCCTTTGGAATGGAGTTTAAGCCCCCCCGGAATATTTCAGCCATGACCGCTGAAGTGAAAAGGGAAATGGCAAATACTGATACTCCTACCTTATTCCCCTTCACGGTGAAATAGATCCAGAGTATCCACAAAAGATTGGGCGTACAGCGGAAAAATTCTGTATAAACAGCCACAATCCCTCCTGCCCATTTCCATTTTCCTGTTGAATAGGTTCTGATAAGAGCCAGGATCGTTCCGAAAAATGTACTGATAAGGGTGGCGAAAACGGCAATCATGACAGTCATTCTCAGTCCCTTCAGCATGAAAGTCACGTTGGCCTGAGTAAATATCTGCTGAAATAATTCTAACATGCTGCCTCCTCATCTGCATTAATATCAAGCGTTTTTGCGATAGGCAGCCGCATGGATCTGATCTCCAGATAACGGGCCAGCCTTGCCAATGGGAAACAGATGATAAAGTACATCACGGCGCTTGTAAAATACGCCTGGGCAAAGTATCCCCGGTCAGCTCCCCAGGAATCCGTAAAGTACATAAGATCCATACCGGCCACCATTGCCAGAATGGAAGTATTCTTTACCAGATTAAGTGCCTGATTCGCAAGAGGCGGCATTATAATCTTTATGGTCTGAGGCAGAATGATATGATACATGGTTTCCAGATAGGAAAAGCCCTGAGATGAAGCAGCCTCGGACTGGCCTTTTGGTATGGCTTCGATTCCGGTCCTGATGACCTCCGATATATAGGCGCCGTGATAAACACCTACTCCGATCACTCCCAGTACGAACTTGGGAATCCGGAAGCCTGAGCTGGAAAATAACATGGGCAGCACGGAATAATAGCATAATACCTGCAAAGCCAAAGGCGTGTTCTGTATGAATTCCACATAAATTCGCGAAATTATCCTTAACAGCTTAAATTTAGCCGTGGAAAACATACCAAATATCACTCCAAGGGCCAGCGCAACGGCCAGCCCCACCAGTGATATTTTAAGCGTCATAAGAAAGCCCGGTATATAATATTCAGGAAATGCCTGAAACAGGGCATTCCAACGTTTTGCATCAAAAAGACCTTTTATCATGTCATCTATCCTTTACATAAGGTTTTACTGCAATTCCCATTTGTCCTGAAGGGCCATAAGGGAGCCGTCAGAAACCATGGAAGTCACCTTTTCATCAACAATGGCTGCAAGCCCTGCATTCTGCTTTGCTGCTGCCACACCGTAATCCTGTTCTGCGAACCGGTCAGATAAGATCTGGTTGCCGTCATTTAAATAGCCTGTCAGGATAGCACGGTCTACAGAGAAGCAGTCGATCTGCTTGGTTGCCAGCGCCTGAGCCAGTGCCGGATAACCGTCAAACTCCTGGAACTGAGGATTAACCTTGAATCCTTTTTCGTCAACATATTTCTTAAAGCCGTCCTTAGTGGTGGAGGACTGGGCGATACCAATGATCTTGCCATCCAGATCTTCGATGGACTCGATTCCGGAATTCTTATTGACCAGAAGTCCTACCGCATCGGTAAAATATGGAGTAGAAAAGTTGTAAGTCTCTTTTCTTTCCGGTGTAATGGTAAAGGTAGCGATAACAAGGTCGATCTCTCCGTTCTCCAGAAGAGGTCCTCTGGTCTTAGCAGTTACGCCCTGAAATTCTACCAGCTTCCTTTCTTTTGCTTCATCCGCAGTGCAGCCAAAGATAGTACCGGCGATCTCATAAGCCAGGTCATCCTCAAAGCCTTCATATTCACCGGTTGCCGTATTCAGTAAGCTGAACTTTGGAATATCAGCCTTACAGCCAACCTTTAAAGCTCCTCGGTCAATAATCTTCTGTACGTCTGCAGTCATGTTTCCGCCTGCTGCCTCTGAACCGGCCGCCGTTGTTCCTTCCTTTGCAGTCGTCTCTGCGGTGGTAGCCTCCGGAGCCTTTGCTCCGCATGCGGTTAAGGATGCCATAGCTGCAAAAGCCAGGGCAAGTGATAACATTTTTTTCATCATAATTGGTTCCCTCCTCATTGTTATTATTTAAACAGCCTCCTAATGAAGGATCTTGCTTAAAAACGCTTTGGTCCGCTCATGCTCCGGACATTCAAAAAAGTGTTCCGGTGTTCCCTCTTCCAGGATGTAGCCCCCATCCATAAAGATCACACGGTCTGCCACCTGGCGTGCAAAGCCCATTTCATGAGTTACGCAGATCATGGTAATATTCTCATGGGCCAGCTCCACCATAACATTTAAAACCTCCTGAACCATCTCAGGATCCAGTGCAGAAGTAGGCTCATCAAAAAGTATTAATGGCTGTTTGGTACATAAAGCCCTGGCAATGGCCACCCTCTGCTGCTGTCCGCCCGAGAGCTGGACCGGATAATTCCCCGCTTTTTCCTTTAAGCCGACTCGTTCCAGGCATTTGATGGCATTGTTCTTTGCCTCTTCCTTGGGAACATGCTGAAGCTTGATGGGTGCAAGAGTCAGATTTTCTAAGACAGTGAGATGGGGATACAAATTGAATTGCTGAAAGACCATAGAGGAATACTTTTTAGCCATTTCCAAATGATTCTTTTTTGTCACTTCCGTACCTGCCACGGTTATCTTTCCGCTGGTGGGTTCCTCCAGGTAGTTGATGCAGCGGATAAAGGTGGACTTTCCTGAACCGGAGGGTCCGATGATGACCAGCTTTTCGCCCTCCTTTACCGTCAGGCTTATATCCTTTAAAACCTCTAAATCTCCGAAGTTCTTTTTTAAGTTTTCAACTTTCACCATATCTGGCATAATTCCATCCCCTTTCCTCTTTTTTGTCTATATTTTTTGGACACAAAGGTATGCCTGTAAGGCATTATGTAAGATTTTCCTAAAAATATGCAAAAAGACGCCTTAGAGTTTTAATTTCTTAAGCGTCTTTGCTTAGTCTTTTTTTAATTGTTGTTATTATAAAAAGTTTTATTTGAAAAGTCAAGGATTATTTTCTTTTTATCCAATAAATGGAAGGCAGGAACAGGCCACAAAATGTCCTGGAGAAACCTCTTTCATCTCCGGCACCTTACTGCTGCAATCTTGCCTGGCATACATGCATCTGGTATGAAAATGGCACCCAGAGGGCACATGCATGGGGCTGGGAAGCTCTCCTTTAAGCATCAGGCGCTTTGACTTTGCAGAAAGCTCCGGGTCGGCCACCGGGATGGCAGAAAGGAGCGCCTTTGTATACGGATGAAGGGGATTTTCATACAGTTCGTCACTGTCTGCGATCTCCACCAGCCTGCCCAGATACATAACACCGATCCTTGTGGATATATGGCGCACCATGGATAAGTCATGGGCCACAAATAAGTAGGTAAGGCCCATTTCCTTCTGCAGATCCTCCAGCATGTTCACTACCTGGGCCTGTATGGAAACATCCAGAGCTGAAATCGGTTCGTCGCAGAGCAAAAATTCCGGTTCCACTGCAAGCGCCCTGGCAATTCCGATCCTCTGGCGCTGGCCTCCCGAAAATTCATAGGCATACTTATACATGTCATCCGGCTTCATTCCCACCTTTATAAGCATTTCTTCGATCCGGCCGTCTATCTCGCTGGCCGCTATGCCGGCTACAGCCGTCATGGACTCTCCAACGATTTCTCTCACATTGTGATGGGGATCCAGGGCAGAATAGGGGTCCTGGAAAATGATCTGCATCTGCCGGTGGATGGGAAGTAATTTACTGCCTTTCACCCTGGTGATGTCCTGTCCCTTAAACAGGATGGACCCGCTGGTAGGGTCGTACATGCGGATCAAAGTCCGTCCTAAGGTGGATTTTCCGCAGCCGGATTCTCCTACCAGTCCAAAGGTCTCCCCTTTCCGGATGGTAAGGTTCACACCGTCCACTGCCTTTACTTCTGCCTTCTTACGGCCAAAAAAGTCCTTGGAAGGAAAATATTTACATAGTTCCCTGGTTTCCAGCAGGATTTCCTGGTTCCTGTTATCCATATCACTCCACCTTCCTTTCCCTTGCATTAAGCTCCTCTTCCGAAAAGATGCACATGGCTCTCTGAGTGTCTGAATATACCCGGTACCTGGGAATTCCTTTTACACATTGTTCGCAGGCAAATTTACACCGCTCTGCAAACGGGCAGCCATCGGGAGGATCCACCAGGGACGGAGCTATTCCGGGGATTGGCTCCAGCCGCTTCCGGTCCCCTGCCTGGGGTTTGGGAATGGCCTGAAGTAAGGCTCTTGTATAGGGATGCTTTGGTGCATAAAAGATTTCTTCGGTCAGCCCCTCTTCCATCAGAAGCCCGCCGTACATAACCAGGATCCGGCGGCTTAGGCTTGCCACCACTCCAAGATCGTGAGTGATGAGTATGATACTCATTCCCGTCTCATCCTGCAGCTTTTTTAAAAGTTCAAGAATCTGGGCCTGAATGGTCACATCAAGAGCCGTAGTCGGCTCATCTGCAATTAAAAGCTTCGGACGGCAGCAAAGGGCCATGGCAATTAGCACTCTCTGTCTCATGCCGCCGGAAAATTCATGAGGATACTGGTTTAACCTCTTTTCCGGAGACGGAATGCCCACCTGTTCCAAAACCGCCATGGCTTCCTTATGGGCTGCCCGCTTATCCATACCTCTGTGGCGTTTAAGTACTTCTGTCAGATGATAACCTATGGTTCTTACAGGATTCAATGCCGTCATGGGATCCTGGAAGACCATTGCAATCTCTTTTCCCCGCATCTTTCTTAGCTGTTCCGGTGTCATTTTAAGCATGTCCTTATCCATGAACATGATCTGGTCCACAGTGACCTCTGCATTTTCCGGCATCAGGCCCAGGATGGATTTCATCAGAACACTTTTTCCGCTGCCCGATTCTCCCACTACAGCAAGGATTTCCTGGCGGCCTGCGTAAAAGCTTACGCCGCGCACCGCCTTTACCGATTTCCCGTGAGTATGAAAGGTGGTATGCACATTTTGTACGGACAGGATTTTATCATCGTTTTTCTTTGTCTCTTCCAATTCCTGTTTCCTCGCTTTACTCTTTCTCGTCGTTCATAATTTTCGGTTCCACGAAAACCCGGAGCAGGTTTCCCAGCTTATTAAAGGCAAAAATCGTGATTATGATCAAAAGTCCTGGAATCAGTGCCATGTAAAAGGTGTTCTGCATGGTTCCCTGGGCATTTTGCAAAAGGCTTCCCCAGGAAGACATGGGCTGCTGAATGCCTACTCCCAGGAAGCTTAAGGAAGATTCTGTCATAATTGCATCTGCCATGCTGGTAGTTGCCGATACAATGATCGTGGGAAATACGGAAGGTATGATATGGCTGGTAATGATCTTCCAGATGCCCACGCCGGAAAACTCGGCATAAAGGATGAATTCCCTTTCCTTTAGGGAAAGTGTCTCTGCCCGCACCAGCCTGGCAATTTCCATCCAGGTAAAAAAGCCGATGACCAGAATAATGGATTTTAACCCTGGCCTTAAAAAGATGCTGACAACGGTAACCAGGATCATCCATGGAATCGAATGCAGGACATCTACAATGCGCATAAGGACCATATCCACCATACCGCCGCAAAAGCCGGAAACAGTGCCTACCGCCACTCCGATGGTAAGGCTGGTAAGCATGGCCAGGAATCCAACCAGCAGGGAAACACGGCCCCCGTAGATGACTCTGGCAAAATAATCCCTTCCTACTTCATCAGTCCCGAACCAGTGCCCGGCCGATGGGGGCTGGAGGCGGTTTGCTATATCAGTGGCATTTGGCTCTACAGGAAGAAGGGGCGCAATCAATGCAAATAAAATAATCACTCCCAAAAGAATCAGGGAAATGATTGCCGCCTTATCATGCTTTAATGACAGCAATACGCTGTCTACTCTGACGGATCTGTTCTTCTTTATGTTCTCTTTGTTTGGTTTCATCTTCCAGTCACCCCATTTCCCTTATGCGCGGATCTGTAATGCAGTAGAGGATATCCGACAGAAGGTTTCCAAGAATTACAAGGGTAGAGGACAGCACCAGAACAATCATGACAATCGGATAATCCATGCCCTGGATCGCCTTGATAAAATAAGGTCCTACTCCCGGCCAGCCAAATACGGTTTCCGTAATGATGGCCCCTGTTACCAGCAGCTGAAGGGCCATGCCAAGCCTTGTAATAATGGGAAGCAGCACATTTTTACAGACATGCTTATACATAATTTCCCCTCTGGAAGCCCCAAAGGCCCGCTGAACCAGCACATAATCCTCAGAAAACTGGGTGACAGTGGAGGAACGGACAAATTTTACATTGGCAGGTAAAAATGTAAAGGTAAGGGTGATAAAAGGCATGATAAAATGCCTTAGAAAGTCCACCATGGAGGCTTCCTTTCCTACGGAATGCATCCCCACGATGGGAAGAAGCTTAAGCTTATAACCCAGGACAAAAATCAAAAGCATGGAAAACCAGAAGGACGGAACGGCGATCGCTATGGAGGATATTCCGTCAATCACTTTGTCTGCTGTCTTATTCTTATGGGAGCCTGCTAAAAGCCCAAGGATGATTGCCAGGATATAAGCGGTAGCATAGGCCGGAAGTACCAGTTTTATGGTGTTTGGAATCCTCACCGCCAGATCTCCTGCAATGCTTTGCTTGGTTACGATGGAATATCCGAAATTTCCATTTAATATTCCGTTCAGCCAGCGTAAATACTGGATGAACAGAGGCTTGTCGTACCCATATTTTGCCTTAATCAATTCAATTGTTTCCGGTGACATCTTTGGTGTTGTCATAGCATCAATAGCATTATAAGGTGCAAAATGCATCAAAGCAAAACATAGAATTGTAATGAAAAGGACCATGGGTATGGCTGTTAATATTCGTCTTAATATATATTTCGCCATATGGTTTCTCCTTATATATAGAAAGAGGTGCCTGCTGCAGGATTCCGGCAGCAGAACACCCTTTCCTCTTCACAGCTGATCCCCAACCCGCCATTTCTGGAGCTTACGCACCTGCTGTCTGTATTACTTTATCTGTAGTTTGGAAGTATCTTCAAAGGTATAAACAGGAACCAGCTTTGATTCTTCAATTCCTGATACATTTTTAGATACTACAAGAAGCCGTTTATTGGAATACAACGGATAGAAGCAAGCGGTTTCCTGCAGCTTCTGCTGGATGGTTGTATAGATTTCCTTACGCTTTGCCTCATCCGTTTCCTTACGGCCCTGTGCAAACAGATCATTCATCTCAGGATAATCATAATGCATGTAATTGTATGGGGCACCTGATTCAAATAAGCTTGAGAACGTATCCGGGTCAATGCCCATGATATAGCCGCCAAAGTACATATCATAAGGGTTATCAGCCTGCTTCATCTGCTGGCTGAGAGCAGTGGAATCCACGCCTGTTAACTTCACTTTAATTCCTGCCTTCTGAAGCTGCTCCTGTATCATGATGGCAGAGGTGGACTGAAGGCTGTCGGAAGCGTTATAGGCAAGTGACAGTTCCGGATTTGTCACGCCGGAAGCAGCAAGAAACTCCTTGGATTTATCCAGGTTCTGTTCATATTTCTCCACATCCTCTGCAAAAAACTGGCTGTTAGGAGGCATGAAGCTCCATGGCAGGTCGTAATACTGGGAATCTAAGAGAGCTGCATCTGCAATGGCCTTTTTATCCAGGGCATAGAAAATAGCTTTCCTGAAGTTTTCATCCTTAACGCGGCCTGCATTAATCATCATGTATCCCACACGGCCTTCCTGATATGGATAAACGGTCAGATTCGCTGCTTCCAGATTCATCTGAGCCACCTGTGCAGGAGTTCCGATCCATGCGTTTACTTCTCCGCTCTGAATCGCTGTCATGGCTGTATTTTCATTTTCAATGATCCTGTATACGAAATTGTCAATGGAGGGGGCGCCCAGGAAGTAATTCTCATTCTTCGTGAATTTCACGTAGGAACCCGGGGAGTATTCCGCCATTACGTAAGGCCCTGTGCCTACAGGCTTGGTGTTCACGTCATTATTTTCAAAGTTCTCCACATTTTCATAGATATGCTTTGGCATGATGAATATCTGGGAAAACATCTCCACCGCAGCGGAGTTTACAAAAGGCATGGTAAGGGAAACCGTATAGTCGTCAATCTTTTCGATCTTAACTGCTCCTTCCGGGAATACCAGCTGTGAATATGCCCAGCCTGCGTTTTTCTCGTCTGCCATGGCTTCAAAGGTAAAGACAACGTCATCAGCAGTGAATTTCTCTCCATCCGACCATTTTACATCATCCCGCAGGTGTATGGTATAGGTTAGTTTGTCCTCAGAGGTGTCTATGCTCTTTGCCAGGAAGTAATTGATCCCATCCGCATTGTACATATACAGTGGGGAATAGATCATCTTTATGGTCATAAGGCCGAAACGGTCGCTTGTGGTGATTACATTCACATTAGCTCCAGGATCGCCTGCAATTGCATAGGTAAATGTGCTTTCCCCTCCTGCAGCCGTTGTTCCGGCTCCTTCATCTGATCCGCCTGCTGAACTGCCGTTAGCAGCTGTGGTTCCTTCTGCAACCGGGTCCTTTCCTCCGCAGGCGGTAAGGCCTCCCAGCACCATGACAGATGCCAGCAGGAATGCCGCACTCTTCATAAAAACTTTTTTCATACATTTCTCCTTTCAGTTTTCCCTTAATTATAACTGATGGCGTATCCGGCTATCAGTTGAAAAGTCAGATTCATTATAAACACATTTCCGGTTATTTTGCAACTGTTTTTGAGCTTATTTCCTACTTTTTCTATAGGTTTTATGGTGATTTAATTTGAAAAACAGTTAAAAGCTCCTTTTACTGGAAGATCATACCTGTTACTTTAGCCGCTGATGGAGTCGATCCGTTTATCATTTGACCACTTGACGACCAGATCATTTTTCTCATATCCGGCCGGATAAAGGAGGTCCAGTTCCACCTTGACCGCCTCCTTTGTTTTTCCTGCCTTAATGTTTAAAACCTTGATCTTCTCCTCATTTAAGTTATGAAGCAACTCCGTGATGACGATGTTGTATTGATTCGTGGTTATTTTTAAGACACCTGGGTATGGCTCCCTGGAAAGAAAGGGAACATCATGAAGAATGATCTGGGTAAAAATAAGAAAAAGGCCTGCTCCGCATCCCAAAAAGTAGTTGCCTGCGCCGATTGCCATCCCCACTCCCGCCGTCGCCCAGATGCCTGCTGCAGTTGTTAAACCGCTGACTGAATGATTCTTAACAAAGATGACTCCTGCTCCAAGAAAACCGATCCCTGATACGATCTGGGAAGCGATCCTGGAAGCATCAAAATTGGGAACATCCCGGAACCCGTACTTGGAAACCACCATCATAAGAGCCGCTCCCATAGCCACAATGGCATGGGTTCTCATCCCTGCACCCTTATAACGATTGGTTCTTTCATATCCGATCAGATACCCTAAAAACCCTGCTACAACAATTCGAAAAAATAAACCCGTCTGGTAGATAAGGTCATACCTTTCCACAAGGCTTACCAGGATTCTCCAAACCTGGCTCATGATTACTCCTCTTTTCTGATATCAATTATCCTTCAATATCTTATAAAATATGCTGACAGAGTTTATCATGTTTGTGAAAAGGCATTTGCAGGGCATCTGTTTGTACGGGCCGGCCCTTTTTCTGTCCTTATGTTTTCCTGAAATAGCTTTTTAACAGATAAAAGCCAGAAAAAGACAGAAGCCTGAATGCTTTCCATCTTTTTCTGGCCTTTGGCAAGGGGGACCAGGATCAATTTATTTTAATTCTTTGATCCAGTTGTATCTGGGGTCATCTACCCGTGTTGTCCACGGATCCCCCGGAAGGTGCCGGATCATCCAGCAATAGTACATGGGGTAACCAGGCGCAGTCACCTGGGGGTGGGTCCTGCCGCCGGGAATGGCAGCACAACTCCCATCCTTGATCTTAAAAACATCTTCCCCGATAAAGCAGGCACCAAAGCCCTCCGGCCGTTCAAATTGGTAATAATAAACCTCAGGCTGGGGATGCTCATGAGGGGTGTAACTGGACCACCCTCCCTGATGAGTGATGACTTCTCCGTTTACCATATTGGAATAAGGGGCATTTTTGTAGTCAAAGATAGTGCGGACCGTCCGCTTCATCTTGTTTTCCAAAAGCCCTTCCCCAAAAATATCATTGGTGCAGTCCCCGGGCTTATAGAAAACGCTGTCAAATGCCCTTTCATTTTTGGTGCACTGAACCAGGATCTGACTGTCCTCCTTTGCCTCCACTCCGACCAAAACGCCCTTTGAAACGTGAAGGCAGTATGGCCCTTCCTCTATCAGACTGCTCCGTTTTCCCCACTCCTTCTTCTCTTCCCAGGAAAACGAGATTTCTCCGGTAAGGAGAAGGACCGCCATCTCATCCTCCGGATAGGAGAAGGACCGTTCCTCTCCCGCCTTCATCTGATAAACGGCAATGTCCATTAACATGTCATTTTCCCTGTCTCCTGCTTTGGTGAGAAGTTTTATTCCTTTGGGATCAAACTCCGGATAACTGAATAATTCGCTCATGGCAGCTCCTTTCTCCGTTTATATCCTATATCATGAACCTGCTGTTCATGATCGACATTCGCCGTTCGCGCCGATGAGCAAGCTCATCTTCGCTCTCTTGTGCTCATTATCTCATGAACCTACGGTTCCTGAGCAGCATTCACCGTTCGCGCCGATGAGCGAGCTCATCTTCGCTCTCTTGCGCTCATTACATCATGATTTCAGAAATCTTTACAGGCCTGTGCTCCTGCACGGACTTCTTGGCGGCAATGCCCATTAATACAGGCTTTAATCCATCCTCTACGCCAAGAGGGGTATCGGTATCATTCTCAATGGCTTCAATAAAGCAGTTCACTTCCTTTGCAAAGGACTGCATGTAACGCTCTAAGAAGAAGTATAAGGGTTTTTCTCCGGTAACGCCTTCGGCAGTGCTTAATACTGCACTGGATTCGGTATCATTGGTGGTTGCCACCATTCCCTTGGAGCCGAACACCTCTGCTCTCTGGTCATAGCCGTAAGCAGCCTTTCTGGAGTTATCAATGACTGCAATGGCACCGTTCTCCATTTTAAGGGTAATGACTGCGGTATCCACATCCCCTGCTTCCCCAATGGCCGGATCCACAAGTACTGCGGACTGAACGTAGATTTCCTCTGCATCACAGCCAGCTAAGTAACGGACCATATCAAAATCATGGATGGTCATATCTAAGAACATGCCTCCGGATACTGCTGCGTACTCGGCACTTGGCGGCTCCGGATCTCTGGAGGTAACTTTGATGATATGAGGTTCTCCGATCTTACCTGCTGCAACCGCATTTCTCACTGCTTCAAAGTTGTGGTCAAAGCGGCGGTTAAAACCTACCTGATATTTTATCTTACTGCCTTTTAAGGCTTCCATAACTTCCTTGATCTTCTCAATGTCGTGGTCAATGGGCTTTTCACAAAATACGTGTTTTCCTGCCTGAATGGCCTCAACGGAAATAGGGGAATGGGTGTTGGTAGATGAGCAGATCAACACGGCATCAATCTCCGGGTCTGCTAAAATCTCCTTGTAATCCTTGGTGGTATTGGGAACTCCCATGCCTTTTGCCCATTTGTCAGTTTCCTCATTCATGAATGGATCGGCAATGGTCTTGATCCTTCCGTTCTTTACCAGGTTGCAGATGCTGGTGGTATGTACTTTTCCGATTCTTCCTGCTCCAATAATTCCTACTGTTACCATAATTTTCTTCTCCTTCTCTTTTCTTAAAGACCGGTCTTTTCGGCTATGAATTTTCTTGAGCGGATGGCATATTCCAGAGGATTTGCCTTTGCAGGATCCTGCTCTGCTTCCACTACCATGTATCCTTCATAAGAAGCTTTCTCCAGTACCTTAAAAATCGGATCAAAATCCACGCAGCCGTCTCCTGGAATGGTAAATGCACCTGCCCGGACCCCTGCCAGGAAGCTCATTTTTTCCTCTTTTACCTTTTTCACGATCTCCGGGCGGATGTCCTTTAAATGTACATGTTTGATGCGTCCCACATACTTTTCCACCATAGCAACAGGGTCCTCGCCGCAGTATGCAAAATGGCCGCTGTCAAATAACAGGCTCACATATTCCGGATCAGTGCCAGCCATCATGCGTTCCACTTCTGCTGCACTCTGGACAACAGTTCCCATATGGTGATGGAAGGTCAAAGCCACCCCGTATTTTTCCTTGGAAAGCTTTCCAAGGCGGTTTAAGCCCTCGCACAGAAGATTCCATTCCCTGTCATCCATCTCATGCTTTCCTTCGAACACAGGCTGGTCCTGGATCCCCTGTGTGCTGTAGCTCTGCTCGGAAACACCTACGACCTTGGCTCCCATGGCTGCCAGGAAAGCCACATGCTTTTCAAATCCTTCTTCCGTCTCCTCATAAGGCCTGCTGATCAGAAAGGTGGAAAACCAGGCGTTGCAGATCTCTACGCCACGAAGGTCTAATGCCTTTTTTAAGCTTTCCACATCTCTTGGATATTTGTTGCCTACCTCGGAACCGGTGAAGCCTGCCAGGGCCATTTCGCTGACACACTGTTCAAAGGTATTTTCCTTCCCCAGATCCGGCAAATCATCATTGGTCCATGCAATCGGTGCGATTCCTAATTTCACTTTCTCCTTGTTTAACATGTTTGAATCCCCCTGTTTTATCATATTTTTTATACCGCCGGTTTTACGACATCAATACTTTCTGGCTTCATTTCTGCCTTCCATGACCCTATCCCATGCTTCTCTTACACTGCCCTTTTCCGAGGTTGTGGCAATTCCTACATTCCACCAGGATTCATACCCATCGGACATGGTCTTGGGGATCACTTTTAAATCAAACAGACAGGCTCTTTCCTGTTTTTTGGCATCTTCCAGAGCCTCTTCCAGTTCTTTGATGGTTCTGCAGGTATAAGCTTTCAGGCCATAACCCTCCCCTATTTTGGCATAATCAACGGGAATTAAATCCCCTGAAGGCTTTTTCCCGTCCGAATAGCGGAATTCCGTGGCAAGGCTTCCAATTCCGTGGTTCATTTCCAGATTGTTGATACAGCCAAAGCCGCAGTTATCAAATATCAGAATGTTGACCTTCTGCCTTTCCTGCATAATGGTCATGATCTCGCTGTGGAGCATCTGGAAGCTGGAGTCACCTACAACACAGTAAACTTCTGTTTCAGGCTCCGCAAATTTAACGCCCAGTGTGGCCGCCACTTCATACCCCATACAGGAATACCCGTACTCCGCATGGTATCCGCCCCGCTTGTCGGTCGTCCACATACGCTGCATACAGCTTGGAAGAGAGCCTCCTGCCGTAATGATGGTGGCATCTTCATCAATGACCCTTCTGATTGCTGCAAGTGCGGCGGTCTGGGTGATCTTTCCATTGGTCAAACGGACAAACTCCGGGATAGTCCTGGGATCCCGTGCTTTTATGTTGGGTTCAAAATCATCACCTGTGTATTCGATGCTGCCCAAACGCTCCATTTCTTCAGCCCATTTACTTTTTGCATCAGCGATCTCGTTTTTGTACTGGGACACATACTGTTTTTCCTTAAGCTTTTCCGTCAGGGCCTGAAGGGTTACTTTTGCATCTCCCACTGCCTTGACCGCATCCATCTTATATGCATGAAATCTGCTGTTATTGATGGTCACAAATCTGACATCTTCCCTTTTAAACAGCCACTTTGAACTTGTGGTAAAATCGCTCAGCCTGGTTCCGATGGCGATCACCACATCTGCATCCTTTGCGATCACATTGGAGGCATAGGTGCCGGTAACTCCAATTCCGCCAAGGCAGCAGGGATGGCTTGATTTACAGGCACTCTTCCCTCCCTGTGTTTCTCCAAAGGGTATGTTAAATTCTTCACAAAATTTTTCTACAGTTTCTCCCGCATCAGAGTAGCGGACTCCTCCGCCTACGATTACAAGGGGTTTCTTTGCCTCTGCAATGATGTCTGCGATCTCATCCAGTTCCTCTTCCACCGCAAGAGGCCTGGTAATCCGGTGTACCCGTTTCTTAAAAAAATAATCCGGATAATCATAGGATTCGCCTTCCACATCCTGACAGATGGAAATGCAGCACGCTCCGGTTTCTGCCGGATCCGTCAGCACACGCATGGCATTGATCAAAGCGCTCATGATCATTTCCGGTCTGGTGATCCTGTCCCAGTATTTACACACTGGTTTGAACGCATCATTGGTGGTGGCCGCAAGGCTGCTGCTTTGCTCCAGCTGCTGCAATACCGGATCAGGCTGTCTGGAGGCAAAGGTATCCGCCGGAAATACCAGAAGCGGAATATTATTTACCGTAGCGGTTGCACAGGCCGTTACCATATTGGCCGCACCAGGTCCCACGGATGAGGCGCACGGAATGATTTTCTTCCGGTTACTCTGCTTTGAAAATGCAATGGCCGTGTGGCACATCCCCTGCTCATTTCTTCCCTGAAGCACCTTAAGCTGTCCGGGATCCGTATCCAGAGCCTCTCCTAAGCCAACCGCGATTCCATGACCGAAAATAGTAAAAACACCTTCAACAAACTTTGTTTCCGCTCCATCAACAGAAACATACTGGTTATCCAGGAACTTCACAAGTGCCTGTGCTGTTGTCATTCTTATTGTTTTTGACATGTTCCGCTCTCCTTTATCTTATTATACACGGGCAATCATTTCACCAAACTTTTCCTTTTCTTCTTTTATAAATGCATGCACTTCCTCCGGTGTGGGCAGGGAATCCGAGCAATTATTGCTCTTTACCATCATGGAAGCCTCTGCAGAACCAAACTCCAGGCAGTCAATAATATCCCAGCCCTGGTAAAGACCGTACAGGAAGCCTGAACCATATCCGTCACCGCCGCCAAATCCTTTTCTGGCCTCTACCGGGAACGGCTTGATGGAAAATGACTGTCCGTCGCAGGTATATGCAGTAGACCCCTTCATTCCATGCTTGATGACCACGATCCTGGCACGATAGCTCTGCCACAGGGATGCACTCTCTTCGTCTGTCATGCCCGGTTTGATCAGTTTTTCCGTCAGGTTAAATTCTTCCCTTGATCCCATAATAATATCAGCTTCTTTGGCAACTGTGGAATAGTAAATGGATATTTCATCCTCATTTTTCCAGTTATAGGCCCTGTAATCAATATCAAAGATAATCCTGACATCGTTTCTCTTTGCCAGCATGACCGCCTTAAGGGCTGCTTCTCTTGACGGGCTTTGTGCAAGCGCCGTACCTGATATCAAAATTGCTTTTGCTTTCCTGATATACCCTTCGTCTATGTCTTCTACGTCCAGCTGCAAGTCAGCAATGCAGTTCCGGTACATCAGGATATTGCTGTCACTGGAAGAAAGCATTTCCGTGAAGGTCAGTCCCAGCTTTTCTCCATTTTTGCATTTTGTAATATGAGTGGTATCGATTCCCTGTTCATTGAAATAATCCACTACAAATTCACCGAACTGGTCATCCGATACTTTCCCGATGAATCCTGCCTTCATGCCATGTCTGGTCACACCTACTGCAATGTTAGCCGGAGAACCTCCCACAAACTTTTCAAACATGTGCACCTTTTTTAACGGCTTGAATTCCTCTTTTACATACTCATTATAAGCCGGATTGAAATCAATAGCTACCCTTCCAAGAAGAATTAAATCCAACTCTCTGGTTTCATCAAATTTTATATATTCCATGTTACATCCCTCCCATTGCGTGAAAAAACACACTGCAAGGTTTAACCACCTTGCAGGGCGTTTTTTCCATCATTGGCGGCATCCTTTAGATTGTGCCATCCCAGGTATTCACGTTTGTGGATTCTCCGGTTTCTTCGTCGAACCACCTGCTGGTGACAACTTTATTTTCTGTGAAGAATCTATATCCGTCCTTGCCTAAGCAGTGCAGATCTCCGATGAACGACAGTTTCTTGCCGTTGAAAGGAAACATGCCTACCGGAACCGGAATTCCTACATTGATGCCGATCATACCGCCGTCCGTGTGTCTGGCAAACTCTCTGGCATAGTGACCACTCTGGGTAAAGATAACAGAACCATTTGCATATGGATTGGCATTCATTATCTTCAATCCCTCTTCAAAGGTCTTCACTCTCTTGATGCACAGTACCGATCCGAAGATTTCTTTTTCTCCTATGCTCATGTCGGGCGTCACATGATCAAATATTGTGGGTCCTAAGTAAAAACCGCCTTTGCAGCCTTCGACTGCAATGTCCCGTCCATCCAGTACAAGCTCTGCACCTTCTTCTAATCCTTTTTCGATCCACTTCACAATGGAATCTTTATGAGCCTTATTTACAACCGGGCCGAGTTTTGTGCTCTTATCATAGGCAGGACCCACTTTAAGAGTCTTGGCCTGAGCTATTATCTCCGCCACAAGGGCATCGGCTATTCCCTCCTGTGCTACTATAACAGGCAGAGCCATACATCTTTCTCCCGCGCATCCGAAAGAAGAATTAATAATTCCCGCAGCTACCCGCTTTACCGGAGCATCATTTAAAACCAGGGCATGGTTCTTGGCTTCGCAGAGAGCCTGAACTCTCTTACCTGTGGCTGCAGCAGTGGAGTAAATATGCATGCCTACAGATGTAGAACCTACGAAGCTGATTCCTTTGATGTCGGGATGGGTGAGAAGAATCTCTGCTTCTTTTCTGGAGCAGGTGACAATATTAATAACGCCATCCGGCAGCCCTGCTTCTTTATACAGTTCTGCGATCCGCATACAGGTTTGTGGGGTAAAGGATGCTGCCTTTAGTACTATGGTGTTGCCGCAGGCGATACACATGGGGGTCATCCAGCCCATAGGTATCATTGCCGGGAAATTAAATGGCACGATGCCGGCAAATACCCCCAGAGGCATACGGTACAGCACCGTATCAAATCCGGTGGAAGCGTCCATCAGGCTGTCTCCCATCATCAGTGACGGGGCACTTATGGCCTGTTCGGTACCTTCTTTGGCTTTCAGTACATCACCCTGAGCCTCTTCCCAGTTTTTACCATTCTCTTTTGCTACCAGCATGGTCAGTTCATCCATATGCTCTATGAGCAGATCCCTGAGCTTATAAAGTACCTGGACTCTTTTTATCACAGGAGTAGATGACCAGGACGGAAACGCCGCTTTGGCTGCCTCCACAGCTTCTTCCACTTCTGCCGGAGTACAGCATGGTACTTTGGCAATTACTTCGCCGGTACTGGGATCGTAGGCATCAGAATACTTATCTGTTGTTGATTCCTTCCATTGGCCATTTACAAGATACTTTAATTTTTTTACTTCTCCCATTTTTATATCCTTTCCTTTCTCTTGGCTTAAAACACAAAATGTTATGAAAAACGGATGCTTTAAGCGGTTTTATTTTATAGTTTCATACATGGAATTTGGCACACGGTAAATCACAAAAAAGTGAGCGGTCTGTCCGGCCTTATGTAAGCGGCTCCACACAGCTAAAGATCCTGATATGCTGCTTTACATTCTCATACACTCCCTGAACCATGGCTTCATTCAGCCCGAAATAATCATGTTTTCCTTCCGATTCCAGATACTTTGCAGCTTCCTTAGTCAGACTGTCAAAGCTGGCCGTGGCAATGTTGATCTTCCGGATTCCAAGACCTATGGCTTTCCTAAAGTCCTCCGGAGTAATTCCGGTCCCGCCGTGAAGAACCAGAGGTACGTTGGTCTTCTGATCAATGGCTTCCAGAACATCAAAGGCCAGTCTGGGAGCCACCGGATAATTTCCGTGGGCATTACCGATTGCTACTGCCAAAGCGTCCACGCCGGTCCTCTGGCAAAAAGTTCCGGCATCTTCAGGATTCGTGCAGCGGATCCCCTCATCCGTGCTCCCATCCTCGCTGCCGCCCACCAGTCCAAGCTCCGCTTCTACGGTGGCTCCATATTCCCTGGCAAGATTAACCGCTTCCAGGGTCTTTGCCATATTCTCTTCAAATGGAAGGTTGGAACCATCCATCATCACGGAGGTGAACCCATAATCCAAGGCCTGCTTTAACACCTGAATGGTCTTGCCGTGATCTAAATGAACTGCGATGTCGACCTTTGCATTCTTTGCCGCCTCCACCATCATGGGTCCCATCAGGGTCAGCGGGGAATGGGGAAGACGCACTTCCGCGATCTGTAAGATAATGGGAGTATTCATATCTTCTGCTGCCTTTACAGCTCCCTTCACCATCTCAAGGTTTCCCACGCTGAAGGCTCCGACCGCCCTGTTTTTTTCTGAGGCCTGATTCAGCAATTCCTTCATTTTTACTAATCCCATACTTCTTCTCCTTTAACCGGGCTTCAATCCCACAGACTGGGGGAATCTCCGCCGCGTCAGCCCTAATCATCTCTTTTCCGGTATTGAGGAGGAAATCACACTTCCTGACCCCGCCACCATTTCATCAGTGACAATAAGAGTTTTTCTTACCCTTCCCCCTTATGATCATGTTTTGATTTCATTTGTGTTATATTATGGTTATATCTTAGCACTTTCTAAGGCATTGGTCAAGATAATCTTGTAATATTTTTTAAATATTGGTTAAATGTTGGTTACTTCTTGATATTTTCTTGCACATCTGCTATAATCTAACTATAACAGCATGCCGGAGAGGCAGCTAAGCAAGGAGTACACCTATGAGAATTTCCCGAATCGACCAACTGGAACAATATATACTGGAGCACAGAACAGCCTCCATTGATGCCCTGTGTGAAGAGTTTGAAATTTCAAAAAACACCCTTCGCCGGGACTTAGATATCCTTGTTGCCCGGGGTACCGTGGAAAAGGTCTACGGCGGCGTCATTGCATGTGAAAATGCGTCCCCTGTCCCCAATCTGGTCGCCTTCCATGAACGTGCCGGCAAAAATGCCCAGAGCAAGCAGAGGATCGCCGCACTGGCCGCTTCCTTTGTGCGGGAGAGGGATATCATATTCATTGACAGCGGGACCACCACCATGAACATTGTGGATCACCTGGCCCATTTGAACATGGTAACGGTTATTACCAACAGCCTCCAGGTCATCAACAAATCCATGAATTATCCAAACATTAACCTGATCGTTCTGCCCGGGTCTTTAAAAAGGAATACCGCTTCCCTGGTAGGCAGCGCCTGCGTGGAATACTTAGAGGATTATAACATTGTCCGGGCATTTATGGCCTGCACAGGAGTTTCCCTTCAGGCCGGGGTCTGCAACGCTTCCACAGAGGAATACATCATTAAGAAAACGGCGTTAAAAAAGAGCCAAAAGCATTATCTTCTGGCAGATTCCTCAAAATTTGGGCGTACCTCTCTCATGACCTTCGGAGAGATCGGGCAGTTTGATTATATATTGACCGAGCAGATGCCTGATGATGAATTCAGCTCCAGCTGCCGGGAATTGGGCTGTACCATTGAGATCGCGTCTGAACCATAGGACAGAGCTCTGTCCCTGGGGCAGGAAAAAAGCGTATCCAGGAGTTTCCGTCTGACCGGACTCTTAGATACGCTTTTTAGTTGTATTTTATATGGGTCAAGCGGATACTTGCAATCCGCGCCCTACTTAATTCGGTTAGATTTTTTCTAATATCTTTTTAAGAGATTCATATGCCATGGTAAATGCTTCTTCTCCGCTCATCTTTTTCTTTTGGGAAACATTCTGCTCCAAGGCATGAAACCCTGCAAAATCACTTAAATGGGGCTCCAGAGATAAAAATCCTTTATATCGTCCGGCTTTCAGCACCTTTAAGATTTCTTCCACATGTCCGTTTCCCATGCCTGCTGGAACCACGCTGGCATCGGACCACAGGGCATCCTTTACATGAATATAGGCAATGTAGGGCTTTAACATCTCATAAGCTTCCAGGGTGTCCTGTTTGCACTGAACGAAATTGGCAAAGTCAAAGACTGCTTTAAAGTGCTCCCCGTAGAATTCCTTCATGATTTCCATGCAACGGTCCGCCACATCTCCGTAAATATCCTTTTCATTCTCATGAAGAAGTACGGCCTGGCTGGTCTTTGCGTAGTCTGCAAACTGTCCCAGCTGGTCCATGACCTTTCCACGGTAAGGAGCATAGCTTTCATTCTCAGGCATGAAAAAGCTGAACATACGGATGTATGGAACTTCCATCACATGGGCAATTTCCACTGTATGCCTGTAAAGCTCCATGTGAGGGGCAAAATCATCGGTGATTTTTATCTTTCCAATGGGAGAGCCCACAGAGGATAAACGGATTCCCGCCTCATCAAGCTGCTTTTTGATTTCCTTTACTTCATTTATGGAATGCTCTACCAGGCCCTTCCCGTTAACCCCCCGCATCTCCACATGATGAATATCCAGCTTCTTTAATACTTCAATCTGCTTTCCTAAGTCCATATCGATTTCATCTGCAAAACCAGATAATAAAATTCCATCCCACATAATCGTTTCTCCTTTTTTCATTTCCTATTTATTGTCCATGTCCTTTGGACATAAAGGGATACCCGCAGGGTGTTTCCTATTTATTGTCCATGTCCTTTGGACATAAAGGGATACCCGCAGGGTGTTTCCTATTTATTGTCCATGTCCTTTGGACATAAAGGGATACCCGCAGGGTGTTTCCTATTTATTGTCCATGTCCTTTGGACATAAAGGGATACCCGCAGGGTGTTTCCTATTTATTGTCCATGTCCTTTGGACATAAAGGGATACCCGCAGGGTGTTTCCTATTTATTGTCCATGTCCTTTGGGCATGAAGGGATACCCGCAGGGTGTTTCCTATTTGCTGCCCATGCTCTTTGGTCATAAAGGGATATCCGAAGGGTGTTTCCTAATAGCTTCCTTCTGTGTCAAATACCACGCCGGTCCCTTCCTTTTTCCCGGATTCCCTGCGGCGCTTATTAAGTTCCTCCAGGAATAAGTCCTCATCAAAGGGGAGCTCCACCTCCCGCTTTAACCAGCTGGATAAATGCATGGCATTTGATAAGGTCAGCCCGTTAATTCCTTCCACGCCTTCCGCAATCAAAGGAGTGCCATGAAGGATCTTCCCTGCAAATGCCTTTAAAACACCTACATGCTGTTCATTCTCTCCATCTGTCATGACTTCTGTCACCGTGCATTCCGGGGTATCAAACCCGCCCTTTGCTGTTTTGCAGAAGGTGCGCTCGTTTTCCGACAGCTTATGAAGCATGAGCTTATGGTTTTCGCAGACCAGCTTGCCCATTTCCAAAGTGATCTCAAACCGGTTGGTTCCAGGCGCATCTGCGGTTGTGGTGACAAAGACTCCTGTAGCTCCGTTCGGATATTCCATATAAGCCGTTACATCATCTTCCACTTCAATGTCATGCCATTTTCCGTTGTGGCAGAATGCCTGTACCTTACTTGGCATTCCACAGATCCACTGGATTAAGTCCATGTTATGGGGGCACTGGTTTAGCAGCACACCGCCGCCTTCCCCATCCCAGGTGGCTCTCCAGCTTCCTGAGTCATAGTAGGACTGAGTGCGGTACCAGTCCGTTACGATCCAGTTGACCCGTTTGATGGCTCCCAGCTCCCCGCCGGTTACAAGCTCATGCATTTTCCGGTAAATGCAGTTGGTCCTCTGGTTGAACATCATGCCAAAGACCTTGTCGCTTTTTTTAGCCGCATCATTCATTTCCTGAACCTGCCTGGTGTAAACTCCCGCAGGCTTTTCACACATCACATGCAGTCCGTGGTTCATGGCATCAATGGTCAGCTCCGGATGCTGGTAATGAGGCACCGCAATTAAGACCCCATCGCATACACCTGCCGTAATCAGATCCTTTCCCTCCTCAAAAACAGCAACTGAATCCGGCAAATGCTCCTGTGCCCAGATTCTTCTGCCTTCCTGGCGGTCCGCCACCGCAGTCACTTCCATCTCCGGAACGTTTCCCTCCAGAATATTCTTTAAGTGACCGCTCCCCATGTTTCCAATTCCGATAATACCCAGTCTTACCTTGTCCATGCCCTATCTCCCCTCATTTCTTGCGGAATCATAAATATCCATCATGGTGTAAAATGTATTCTGAACCGAGGCCAGGTCATTGAAACAGGCCTTCCCGGTTTCCAAACAATCATAAAAATCTCTGATACAGGCTTCGTGTCCGCCGCCCCAATAGGTTTTTCCCGGAAGGGAAGTTTTTTTTGCCTTCCACACCACAGGCTCCTCCTGTCCCTCCGTCTGATACCAGACAGAATTTCCTTCCAGGCGGATAAACCCTTTTTCACAGGCAAGCTCTAAAAAAACCGGCGCATCCATGGCGTAGGCGGTAGTTGCATAAAAGCTGGCGCTTACCGGCTCTGCTCCTTCCGTAAAAGCCATATAGGCTTCCAGGGTGTCCTCCACCTCAACGATTCCTTTCAAGTGGTGGTTGCTCATAGATCCTTCCGTTCTTACAGGTTTTCCGAGCCAGGAAAGAAGCAGATCCAGAGCGTGTATAGATTGGTTGATTAACGCCCCGCCGCCCTCTGTCTCAAGCTTTCCCCTCCAGCCGCTTTCTGTGTAATAGGAAGCATCCCTGTGCCAGGTCACAAAGGCCCTTCCGCCTTTTATCCTGCCAAGAGTTCCCTGGGTCAAAAGCTCATTTACCTTTTTCGTGGTTTCATTATACCGGTTCTGGAAACAGATACCTAACCTTCCGCTGCTCTGGCCGGAAATCATTAAAAGCTCTTCAAATTGCTCTCTGCTTATGGCAGGCGGCTTTTCCATGAATACATGAAGCCCTTTCTTTAAGGCCGCTGCCGCCATGGGCACATGGCAGTAGTGGGGCGTGCAGATATGAACTACGTCAAGCTCTTCCTTTTCAAGCATATTCTCCATGGATTCATAAGCCTTTGCCTTTCCGGCCGTAAAGCGGGCCGAATATTCCTCTGCCCGTTCCAGGCGGATATCTGCCAGAGCGCAGATCCGGACCTGTTTTATATCATTCAGTACCACGGCGTGAACTCCCCCGATGTTTCCGCATCCGATTACCCCAACCCGAACCATGATTGCCTCCTCTTTTCTTTTTCCTCTTTCTGTGATAGATTTATTATATATTGTTTTTAACGCAATTTGTTTGCGTAGATTGACTATAAGTATGCATAGATTGTCTATTTAAGGAGGAAGCCATGAAAAAGGAAAGCCTTTACCATTACAGCGAATTTTCCGAGCCCTTCAGCTGCGATTTTACCACCAGCCATATTGCCGGAAATGTGGATTTTCACATGCATAACAGCCATGAAATCTATCTGCTCATGGACGGACACATCCAGTATTTTGTGGAAAATTCCTGCTATGATATGAAGCCGGGCAGCCTGATCCTGTTTTCCAACCGGGAGATCCATAAGGCCATTAACACCACAAGTGAAGCCTTCACCCGCCTGGTCATTCACGTAAATCCCGCCTTTATCCGCCCTTACTGTACCCCTGACACTAACCTTTTGGAGTGTTTCCACCGGGAACCTGCCATAGGCAATCTGGTCCTGCTTTCAAAAGAAGAATATGGGAGCCTGGTTTCCATGGCTCAGAGCCTTCATGAGGCAATAAAAAATCGCTGCTCCTACGGCAGCGATCTAACAGCAATGACCACATTGATCCAGATCCTTATTCTCATTAACATAGCCTGGCAAAAAACAAGTCCCGGAGGGGCAGCACCAAAGCCCCACCGGACCCAGGCGATCATGAATTATATTGATAAAAACTTAACAACTCCCATGACCCTGGATTCTATTTCCCAGGCTCTTTCCCTTGATAAATATTATATCAGCCACTTATTTAAATCTGAGACAGAAAGCAGCATTTTCCAGTATATCGTGGTAAAGCGTGTAGCCCTGGCAAAGGAGCTGCTTATCCAGGGACATACGGTTTCAGAGGCCTGCCATCTATCAGGATTTCATGATTATTCCAACTTTATCCGCACCTTCCGCCAGACCACCGGCTATACGCCCGGACAGTTTAAGCGGTTAAGCCGGTAGGCTTACCGCTGTTTATAGGCCGGGTCTGCCGGATAACCGCCCCGCAGCTTTTGCATCCCGCGCTGAATGGCGTCCTTTGACTGCTTCCAGTCCGCATCCCGGTTTAAGTAATCAAATTTCTCAATGAACCAGTCCACATCGCCGGATATCCGCTCCATATTTTGCTCCATGATCTGAAAAATGGCAGGATAAAACTCCTTCCGTTCCCTGTCATTTAAATATTTATCCGCTCCGGTGCACAGATCAGCAAAGTGGTGAAGGCAGAATCCCTTGCTTTTATTAAGCTTTTCCCGGAAAACAGGATCCTTTTTATATAAGTGGAAAAAGGTTGCTGCATACCGCTCATAGGTTTCAGAAAACCGGTCGCATATATAGCAGGTCTTTTCCTTCCCTTGGATCCAGGCGCTGATGGAATTGCAATTTCCTGTTTTTCCTGTAAGCCGGTCCTTTAAGGAGGTTTTTCCGGGAGCAAACTCCTTAAATTCCTCCTTCATTTCCTTTATCAGTTTCTTATAATAGGTTTTTAATATCCAGCCGTTTCCCAGGGCATTTCCATAATCAAACATTTTCTTTTGATGGATCCGGCAAAAGCCTGACCGGTCCGTGGCTTCTCTTGTATCACTTTCCATATAGGAAGCGCAGGAACCTAATACAAAATCCATAAGCTCTTGTTCCGCTTTTCTCTCGAGATAGCAGAACAGGCACTCGTCATCTGCATCCAAGGCGTCATTTAGCGGTATCTCATATAATTTTTCCTTCATATTTTATATCCTTTTTACCATTCTGCAGGCACCTTCCTTTTTAGGGGCAATAAATTTACTGCCGGCTGCTTTATCTGCAAATAGCCAGACCCAAACCATAAGGACAGCCAGCCAAAAAGAAATCCCGTGTACTGGCATACACGGGATTTCGCTTTATGTTCAGATGGACATACTCAACTTTCCAGCTAATTCTATATTATGCAAAAGTTAGAATGATGCCAAGATTACACCTTAAACCGGTATCCAACTCCCCAAATAGTCTCAATATACTGAGGCTTTGCCGTATTAAACTCAATCTTTTCCCTGATTTTCTTAATATGAACGGTAACCGTGGCGATATCGCCAATGGATTCCATATCCCATATTTTATTGAACAATTCTTCTTTCGTAAATACATGGTTAGGATTCTGTGCAAGGAAAGTTAATAGGTCAAATTCCTTTGTGGTAAAGTTCTTTTCCTCTCCATTGACCCATACCCGTCTGGCTGTTTTATCGATTTTAAGGCCCCGGATCTCAATGATCTCATTGTCCGGCACTCCGCTTCCGATCAGCCTTTCATAACGGGCCAGATGGGCTTTTACACGGGCAACCATCTCACTTGGGCTAAAGGGTTTTGTGATGTAATCATCAGCCCCCAGGCCCAGTCCCCTGATCTTATCGATATCCTCTTTTTTGGCGGAGACCATGATGATGGGGGTGTTTTTTACTTCCCTGACCTTCCTGCATATTTCAAAGCCATCCACTCCCGGCAGCATAAGATCCAGGATCACCAGATCAAAGTCCTCGTGGAGTGCCATATGAAGTCCTTCTTCTCCGTCATTCTCAATCTCAACCTCAAATCCGCTCAGCTCCAGATAATCCTTCTCCAGCTCTGCAATGCTTTCTTCATCTTCTACTATCAGAATTCTGCTCATTCCTGTAAGACCTCCTGGTATTTTCTCAAAACAAAATGTATCTCCGTTCCAATGCCTTCTTTGCTGGTAGCCCAGATCCGGCCGCCATGATCCTCAATGACCTTTTTAACAATAGACAGACCGATTCCGCTTCCGCCCTGAGCGGAATTTCTGGAGGAATCAGTGCGGTAAAACCGGTCAAAAATATTGGGCAGATCCTTTGCCGGAATACCTTTTCCGTTGTCCTCAATCTCCACCTGGATAAAGTCTCCCACATCCTTGATCCGGATATTGATGATCCCGCTCCTCTTATCCATGTATTTTACAGAATTGCTGACAATATTATTAATGACCCTGCGAAGCTGCTCTGCGTCCGCAATGACCATCACATCCTCATCCACATAATTAAAGTATCCCAGCTCAATGCTGCGGTCTTCCATCTCAAGTCCTACTTCATCAACGCAGTCCCTGAAATAGCCTGCCACGTTGATCTTGGAAAAGGTATAGGGAATCTTATTGGTGTCAATCTTTGAGTAAAAAGTCAATTCGTCTATCAGCTTATCCATGTCATTGGCCTTGTTGTAGATGGTGCGGATATACCGGTCCAGCTTTTCCGGTGAGGAAGCAACGCCATCCATGATCCCCTCCACATATCCTTTAATAGCGGTGATGGGAGTCTTTAGATCATGGGAAATATTACTGATCAGTTCCTTGTTCTCCTTATCATACTCCACCTTTTCTTCCGCAGATTCCTTAAGGCGGATCCTCATCTCCTCAAAATCCTGGCACAGCTGTCCGATCTCATCGTCATTTTCCACCTCAAGGGAGAAATCCAGGTTTCCGTCCCGTATTTTCTTGGTGGCGATTTGAAGACGTCCCAGAGGACTTACCACGGACCGGTATACCCACATCATGAGGATGGCATCGGTAAACACGATGATCATAATAATGGCCATCAGCATTTCCGTCATCATGACCTTGATCTCAGGAAGAAGGCCGTTCACATTGGAAACAATGAACACACTCCCTTTATCCCCATCGGGATAGAGAAAATCCATCTGCTTTACCAGATGCTGTGTTTCTCCATCCAGATAAATGGCACCGTCAATGGTGGTGTCTATATCCTCAAATTTGGGAAGCTGGCCGTATAGGCCCTGGGTGATATGGCTGTTTCCGTCAAAAAAAAGAGAGTTTCCCTTTCGGACGATCATATAAGCATACTTTGAAACCAGATTTTCATTAAGCTTTACCAGATAATCCATATCTTGAAACTGTCCGGGATCACTTTGAAGAATCTGTCTGATTTCCCTTTGCTCCGTCAAGGTCAGACGGTTAAATAGCTGCAAGGAATTGCTTGACAGAAGATCGATCTGCTCCGTTAAATTATAGGCTTTACGAAACGCCTTCATCTGGTAATTGCTAAGCCCTGCCACCACTCCAAAGATCAGGACCAGGGGAATCACCGTTATAATCAAAAATGCCACAACAAGACGGGTTCTCAATCTTAATTTCACTTTTCTCGTCTCTCCCATGCTCTGAAACTTTATTATAACAAAAAATTAATATTACATAGGGGTATTATAACACACATGGACAAGAGAATTTATAAAACAATTCTAAAATTTAAAGCATTTCTGCAAGATTTCCGAATTTTACCAGTAAAAAAACACTTATCCAGTCCTATTATTTCCTCATTGCAAATCAAAAATGCTGTATCCTTCCTACAGATGAAAGAATACAGCATACAAGATCATTCGTCTTTATTTTGTTTTATAATTCCTTTGGGTCTATACCAAAATGATCAAAGAGAATTTTTTCTGCTTCCCCGTTCCACAATCCCTTGTGAGCCTTACAGGATTCACTGAGTTTTTTAAACAGCGGATCACTCTTGCCCAGTTCTTCAAAATCTTCAATGGCTGTCAATGGCATATCAAATTGTGTATAGGCAAGCTTCTTTCCTCCCGGTATGGAAGGCAGATTTTTTGTTGCTTCTGCAATGCTGTCGATCCCTCCCACATGAGTTACCATAACAGCCGCTTCTATGGCTCCTTCTGCTGAAAGCTTATTGGCCTCAATCAGATCATCTGTATTACCGCCGGTGGTTCCCATAATATGAGTGCTTGTATAGTGGCAGTTATAAAGATTTATTTCCGCCTTAAACCGGCTGTCCGAAGGACCGGCAAAAAAGTTCATACAACCATCAAAGGCCAGAAGCTTATCTCCCATCTCTGCAGCCTCTTTTACAGGCACATATACAAACACATCATCATAGCCATGGCCACCGGTAACAGCCATTAAATCAGAAACAGGATCAGCCATTTTATCTGTATTTACATAAAGAAGTTCAATTCCTCTCTCCTTTGCGGATTCTTCTGAAATCACTTCCCTGGCCCTGGCGATCCGCTCATCGCTGATATCCGTAACTACGATCCTTTTCGGCTTATTCTCAAACTGAAGGCCATAGCTGACCGCCCCCAGCCCCATAGGGCCGCAGCCTCCCATGATCAGGATATTTCCGTCCACTTTTGTTCCCATGGCATGATCGTAATTTCTTTTGTTGGTATGATAATTGGCATGAAATCCACCTATGATACAGCTCATTGGTTCTCCCAGGGATGCCTCAAAAAAGCTCTCTCCCGTGTATTCCAGCAAGCATCCCAGCTCCATGACCTCGTTTGGCATAATGCAGTATGTACAGGCGCCTCCGCAGAATTCATAGGAATATCCCGGCGAATCCAGTTTTCCCATATAGTTTAAAGCAGGCTGGAGAGAAAACTTTTGTCCCGGCTGAAACTGATCCTGCCACTTTTTTCCCACTTCCACAATCAGTCCTGAGCACTCATGGCCAACGATCACCGGATTGGTATCTATATTTTGAGGGGCTCTTTTATGCTTTTTGCCCTGTTTTACCAGTTTATAGGTAGACATGCAGATGCTGTCGCTCATGATTTTTACAAGAACCTCATTTTCTGCAATCTGGGGCAGTTCAAACTCCTCTAATCTTAAATCATCTGTGCCATACATTCTTACCGCTTTTGTTTTCATCTTTCTATCCTCCAACCTTATTCATTCCATTTACTTCCGGATTTCCAACAATTCTACCTGCTGCATCAATTCATCTACCAGACTGCGGCCGGGCGGTTTGGTTCCTATGCTGGTAACCGCACCTGCAGAGGCCCCCATGCATAATCGGATGCAGGTTTCAAGGGGAAGCTTTTCATTCCACCCGTAAGCCATGGCCCCTACCAGGGCATCTCCGGCTCCAACGGTTGAATGTGCTTTTACGCGAAGCCCAGGGCACCGGTACCGTTTATCCCCTGTTAAAAATAATGCCCCCATCTGGCCGAGAGAAATCACAGCCATATCTGATCCATGCTCCAGCAGCTTTTCTCCCATGGAAACCAGTTCCTGCTCCGATGCACGGTAATCCATCTGGTAATAACGTTCCAGCTCTGAACGGTTAGGCTTTAACATATCCGGTACTGCCTTTAAGGATTCGGCAAACAGCGGGCCGTCTGCATCTAACAAGACCTTTGCCCCTTTCCGGTGGACTTCTTCCGTGATCCTCCGGTATATATCTGTTGGTATGCCTGCCGGTATGCTTCCTGCCAGTACAAACAAGGTATCAGGAGCTGCATATCCATTCAGCCTTTTAAGAAGATCTTCCAGCTGCTCTTTTGACACCTCAGGTCCGGGTTCATTAAGCTCTGTCACTTCTCCATTTTTCTCTACCACCTTCAGATTCGTTCTCGTCTCCCCTTTTACTTCCACGAAATCTGTTTGAATGCCCTGGTCAGCCAGCACATGTCTGATGATGGTTCCGCTGGTTCCTCCCACAAAACCCATGGCAATGCTTTCTCCGCCCAATTCCTTAATGGTCTTGGAAACATTGATGCCTTTGCCTCCTGCATCCAGCTCCACACGTTTTATTCTGTTTAAATCTCCCCGTTCAAACCGGTCAATATCTACGGTTTTATCAATGGCAGGGTTCATAGTGACCGTAACAATCATTGCTGACACCTCTTTCCTGTAAACATGGTAAGGATTTCTTCTGCACTGCACCCGGTAATCCGGTCCACATCAGCCGGATCAGCCAGACACTCTGCGATAATTGAGAGTATTTCCAAATGCTCCTCTCCTGCCCCTGCAATTCCTATGACCAGCTTTACCTTTTCTCCTCCCCAGTCTGTTCCCTCAGGGAATACCATAACTGCAATGCCGGAGCGCTTAACGGATTTTTTAGCAGCCTCTATGCCATGGGGAAGTGCAATTCCATTGCCGATATTCGTAGAAAACGACAGTTCCCGCTGAAGCATGGCTTCTATGTAGGATTCTTCTACACAGCCGCACTTATAAAGCAGCTGCCCTACCTCCCTTATTACAGCCTCCTTTTTTCCTGGTCTGCAATTCAAACGGATATTCCCAATTTCCAGAAGCTCTGTACTCTTCTTTTCATTCTTTTTTCCGTAGCCAAACACGTTTTTTGCCCTCCTGTGTTAACTTTCTATCTAAATTATAGGGGCCTTATCTCCTTCTTTTCAATGAAAACAAAATGGCATTTGGCGCCATCTGATAACGCCAAATCTGAAATGCCGCATAGAAAGCCGAGAATTATATAAAATAAGGGGCCAATGGCCCCAAAGAAAAAATATGCTTATCAGATTGCAATCACTAGACGGTTTGTCAGGCCTGTATTACCAGAACATGGAACTACAAAAAAGGTTTATAAGCCCTTAGAGCTTATAAACCTTTTTTGAAATTCAAAACATTGTATAGCGCCTTTCGCGACAGTGACCTTTTGGATATGGACTTTTTAATTTCCGGACAAAATTCTTGCCAGTTCACTGTTTTTATTCAAGATAATTGTTTTATTCGTACCTTTTAATGAAGACTTTAAGGCATCCAGAGAACGGACGTAGTTATAAAAATCCGCTTTGGACTCGTCATTATATGCGTTACTAAGAATCTGCATATACTGAGCTTCGCCTTCTGCCTTAATCATTTCAGCCTCTGCTTCTGCTTTTGCTACCGTCTCTTTTGTTGTTCTATCCGTTTCGTTTCGGATTAGAGATGACTGATAATCTCCATCTGCCGTATACTGGGCTGCAATATTATTCCTTTCAGAGATCATACGCTGGTATACAGACTCTTTATTGGAATCTGGCAGATCAAGCTTTTTTGTTTCTACAGCAAGGATACGAATTCCATAAGAATCCATTGATGTTCCTATATTATTTGTAATTGCCTCTGCCAGTTCTCCAGACCTGCCTGAAATAATTTCTTCCTGGCTGGTTGCAGACATAACCGTTTTGATGGAATTATATACAACATTGTCAAGCCTTACCTCAGCCTTTTCAATGCTTGCATTTAAGGAGGATAAGTATTTAACCGGATCTGTGATTTCCCAGATTACGAAGGAGTCAACATTCATTACTTTTTTATCTTTGGTGGTAACATCACTTGGAATGAGGTCGTAGATCATTTTTTTTCTTGGAATCTTTTGTGTACTTTGAATAATAGGAATCTTAAAAGACGGACCAGCCGTATTTTCCACACGCATGACCTTACCAAACTGCTTGACTAATGTGTATTCGTTTGCCGTTGTAATAACAAGTGAATTTAAACCTATAAAAAATAAAAGTAAAATAATAACCGCATATTTTATTTTTTTAACCATTGTTATTGTTCTCCTTTCTCACTGCTTACAAAGGGTTCTAAAGGAAGCATCGTTTGTGTTCCATCAGATCCATCGATGATAACCTTTAGCGACGGCAGAATACTTTCCATGGTCTCATAAAACATTCTCCTTTTTGTGATCAGCGGGTACTTTATGTATTCCCCATACATATCGTTAAATCTTGATACCTGACCTTCTGCTTCACTAATTCTTTGCTGCTTATAGGCTTCCGCATCCTTTTTTGCCTTATCTGCCCTGGCATTTGCCGCCGGGAGCTGCTCGGACTGATACTTTTTCGCTTCATTAATTTTCGTATCCATACTCTGTTTTGCATCTTCTACTGCCTTAAATGCATTACTGACCTCTACGGTAGGCGGTTCTGAGTCCTGTATGGTTACGTTATTAATGCCGATACCAATATCTTCTCTTTCCAATCGTTCAGAAAGAAGCTGCTTTACTTTTGCCTGGATTTCAGCTTTTCCTGTGGTGATCACCTCATCTACACTATAAACCCCTACTGTATCTCTGATATAAGACTGTGCAAGATTTTCTAAGATATCCACAGCATTGTCACGGTAAATATATGCTCTGGCCGGATCCACAACCTGATATTCTACATAGAAGTCAACATTAACAAAATTAAAATCTTTCGTGATCATTTCGGATTCACTAACGGTTGATTCATTATTTTCGTTATAGCCGATCCTCATGCCTTTGATTTCTTTTGACATCTTGTAAACTGTTTGTACAAATGGAATCTTAAAATGAGGACCCGTCTTTGTTACACTGGCAGGTTTACCAAATGTACATACTACCCCAACCTTATCCTCCGTCAACGTATAAAAGCTGTTGAAAAAAAAGAAAACAGCCAGTGCCACTCCTAATATAAGATAGATACCCTTTAAAATTACCTTTTTCTGCTTTTCTCTTGGAAGTTTTTCGTCATTTACCGGTCCTTGATCGCTGGAATCCTCTTGGCTTCCAAATCTTTTTTTCATATTTTTTCTCCTTTCATTCCTTTGAAATTACTTCATGGACAAAGTAGCGGCGATTCTTTATTACATCTTCTATTATACACTACTTTTTCAAATTGAGGAATTTCATAATAAACAAGAAACCCCATCTTCAAACAGCAAAAATGGGATTTCGGCTTTAATTACCTATTTATATCATATCTTATCCAGATAATGTTTGAAATATTGGTTTAAATACTGGGAAACTAACGCTCTTATTTCCTCTTTTCCTCCATGTCTCACAGCTTCCAGAAATTCTTCCTCCTCGATCAGCCGCTCGCTTAAGACGCCCAGTATGTCGCTGTTTTCTACCTCATGGCCATCCTTTGGCACCAGCATGACTAACACGACACATACCCCCTTAAAATAAGGGTCGTTAAAAGCCTCTCCGTCCTTTGTCTGGCACACGGAAAACACCGGTTTTACCACGCCTTCGGTCCTGGCATGAAGCAGGGCAAAGCTTAAGTCCGGGAATATCTGGCTGCTCAGCCTTTCCCGCCTCATTAAATCCTCCTGAATGATGCCCTGCCGTTCCGGGTAGGCAGCCAGCTTCTCGCTGACAGCAATCAGCAGTTCCTCAAAGGTGATCCCATTATTTACCCTCTGGTATTCCATAAGCCTTATGACATTTTTAATCTGAACGGCTATAAAATTCACCTGGTCCAGCTGAATGGTGAATTCTTTGTTGTCCTGCTTTTTAGGCATGAACTCACACCGGCGCACCTTTCCGGCAATCTGCTCCATATCCTCAGCAGGAAGCAGAGGGCTTACATACAGGATATCAGCCTCCTCCTTAAGGGGTATGGTGGATACAAAGAAATCCGTCTTGCTCAGCACGTAAGGAGACAGATCCGCCATTCCATAGACCGACAGCTCCACCCTGTCTGCAAAATCCCTGGCAATCTTGGAAGACATAAGCCGTGAGATTCCGATCCCGCTGGCACAGACGATCCCTATGTTCACCTTTCTCCGGCTTTCTTTCCTGCTTTCCATCCGGACCTCTGCCGCACCGAAATGAATGGCAAGAAACCCAATCTCCGATTCCGGCACTTCATATCCATACCGCCCTTCGATCACCTTTGCAACGGTTCTGCACCGTTCAAATATCACCGGATAATCCTGCTTAATTTGTTCCAGCAAAGGATTCTGGATCTTCATGCCATTGGTAAGGCGGACCAGAGTGGGCTTTAAATGGGCTATCAGTCCCTGGACCACAAACTCCTCATCCTGTTTCAGCAGATAGGCAATGCTGTCGTCATAGCAGTCGATCATCTCATTGACCACATCCCACAGTTCCCTGGATTCCTCTATTTCACTTCTGGACTTCTCGTCAATATTCAGCTGCTGGATCTTAGAGCCTTTAATATGCAGACAGATATAGGCACACTCAATTTCCGGAATATGAATCTGAAATTCAGCTTCCAGGGATTTTGTGATTGTCTTTGCCAGATCATAGTCCTGATCATTGCGCAAACCATCTGTCATAAGGGGATTTTCCTCAATGATCTCCTGCCTGCGGATCCGGTTTACAGCAATTGCCACATGAATCACCAGTCCAAGGTAGGAATCCTGGGTCAGATTGAGAATCCGTTTATCCCGGATTCTTAAGATACAGGCTGTTACCCGTTTAACAATGTCGTCATCCAGGATCCGGTAAATATTCCTCTCACTTTTATTCTGAATCACATTTAACACAGACTGGTTCCTGGCCTCATACATCTCCTGTATGATCTCTGTATGGATGTTTTCATCAATGAACACCCGCAGGGCGCGGCGGAAATCCCGTTCACTGCCCTCAATAAATACACCATATCCAGGTTTTCTCTTTATCTCCAGATGATACTTATGAAACCACTCTTTTACCACCTCTAAATCGGAACTGACGGTGGCCTCGCTCACTCCAAACATATCGCTGTAGTAATACAGCTTTTTCAGTGTCTTATCCTTGAGGATCTCCAGGGTCAGACGCTTCTGACGTTCAATACGGTCAGAAACATCAAGAGCGTCAGCCTCTTCCAGTTCAGCTTTTAAGGCTTCAGTCTGAACTTTGTCTCCCTCCAGCCAGATACCGGTTCCGGTTTTTGAGCAAAAAGTGAGCCCGTATTTTTTTAATACCTTTGGAATATATTCCAGTTCCCTTTGTACTGTTCTTTTGCTGATATGGATCTGATCCGCAAGCCGCTTAACAGGAACAGGTCCGTCCTCTTTAAGAAGAGCCAGGACGATCTGCTGCATCCTGGGTGTAAAATCACTACCTGCCATCTTCTCCACCTCCCCTTAACCAGTTTAAGAGTTCCTTATAGCCGGACATGTCCGTGAGATTATCGACTGTAAAGCATGGTTTATCAATTCCTGATAAGGAACGGGCAAAATCCTTCTGGCATACAATCACATCGGCATCAGGCGGAATACGGTCAGCCGACACATGAAATACCTGGGCGTCCGTTATGCCTTCCAGCTTAAGCCTTTTCTTAAACAGCGCACTGGCCATGGCACTGGATCCCATGCCAACGTCGCAAACAAAATAGATTCTGGCATGTTCTATTTTCTTCATCTGCATTCCTTTATCTTTCTGTATTGTTTCTTCATCAGTAACTGGTTTTTGTTTTTCTCCTGACATAATTAAACAGGAAAGAAGGCAGGTCACTCCGGCAGAGACAAAAATTCCCATAAGGATTCCCAGCCAATGCTGTTTGTCTGCCATAATCATAATTGTGATGACGCTTCCGGGAGATGCCGGTCCTAAAAGCCCGCTGCCAGTGGCCATGAAACAGTAGTTTCCGGCTATGCTGCCGGCTATGGCAGCAGCCAATAATCGGATATCTGACAGAATATAGGGGAAATAAACCTCATGGATGCCGCCAAGGGACTGAATAATCAGGCTGGAAAGCATTTGTTTTTTTGTATTCCGGTGGACCAAGGTATAGGCGAGGAGAATTCCAAAGCCCGGGCCTGGATTGGTCTCCAGGAGAAATAAAATGGAGCTTCCCTGTGTTTTCATCTGTTCCAATCCCAGGGGAAGGAAAAAGCCGTGGTTGATCCAGTTATTAAAGAAAATTATTTTTAAAGGCTCTACTACAATGCTGATAAAAGGAATGATTCCCCTTGCGATCATAAGGGACAGACCATTTCCCAGAAAGGTTAGCAGCCATGCAGCCACCGGTATCAGGAGATAATGGGTAAGTGCTCCGGCTAATAACCCCAGACCTGATAAGTACAAGTTGATAAAGAGCATCTCAAATCCGGCCGGAATCCGGTGCTTGATCCGGTCCAGGCCTTTCCGGCATAAATAACCGGCGGCACTGCCTGCTATGGCAGACAAAATCATGGCAGATGCAGGTTCTGTCATGACAACAGCAGAAGCGGCCAGGGTGCCGGCTAAACCGCCTGCATCCCCGCCGCACATAGTGCCTGCTTTGTATCCCATAAACACCGGAATCACCAGAAAAGATAATATATTGGACATTTCAGATACGTATCTGTTCTGGAATATTACTGATGATAAAACTGACAGCAGCCCCGCTGTCACAAACAAAGGTATGCACTCCGCAATTACTCTGCTGTAATACTTCAGTATTCTCCCCGCAAATTTCATTTATGTGAATCCCCTTTTGAACCTGTTGTACATGATTTAAAAGTATTGTGGCGTGAGTCCGCAGTGCAGCGGGTAAAACCTGCGGTTTTACCCGCTCACGGGCATTCGCCCTATGAAATAAGACAGGGAAAAAATTTCTTATGTGCAAGCACAACGAAATTTTTTCCCTGCCTTATTTCGCACTGCTCATTGCTTTCGTGTATATTTTACCATGATTTGTAATCGGATACCAGGGAGGCTGTCTATTTCATTCTATTAATGTGTCTGTTTATTTTTTAACGCTTCCACCAGCTCATCATATTCCGGGGCTGCCATAAAATTAGTGATCAATATCAGTTCTGCCTCGGGATTGCTGCGTGCCGCACGCTCCTTCAGTTCTTTATGAGTTACCACAATCTGGGCATCCTTGGGAATGGAAGACACCGGGGAATGAACCACCTCAATATCTCCGAACCCTGCTGCCGCCAGCTTTTTCTTTAATATAGTAGCACCCATAGCACTGGAGCCCATACCGGCATCGCAGGCAAACACTATCTTCTTAACGGTTTCTGCAGGCGTCATTTTCTTTTCTGCGTTCTGATTTCCCTTAGACTCCTGCTTCATTTGCTTCATTTTTTCCGTTGATTCTTCTAAATCCCCGCCTTTTCCTGAAAACCGCAGCAAGGGAAGGGCTACAAGGAAGGAAACCACGGCTGCCACCGTAACGCCGGCCAAAACTCCAAAGTATCCGCCTCTTGGTGTCATTGCAAGAACAGCAAGGATACTTCCCGGCGATGCCGGTGAGGTTAATCCCACACCAAGTAGCTGGAAAACGAAGATTCCGCTGGCTCCGCCTGCTACCACCGCCAGAAGTAAAAGGGGATTCATCAGTATGTATGGGAAATAAATCTCATGGATTCCGCCTAAAAAGTGAATGATAACTGCGCCGGGAGCAGAGCTTTTGGCTGATCCTTTTCCTGCAAGGCAGTAAGCCAGTAAAATACCAAGTCCAGGCCCCGGATTTGCCTCAAGAAGAAAGAATATGGACTTTCCGATTTCCTCCACCTGCTGGATTCCCATAGGAGAGAGGATTCCATGGTTAATGGCATTGTTAAGGAACAGGATCTTGGCAGGTTCGATAAAAACGCTTGCCAGCGGAAGCAGCCTGTGATCCACAAAGAAACCAACTCCTGACTCCATCACCCGGTTCATCACCTCAACAAAAGGAGCAACCCCCTTTAAGGCGATGGCCGTCAGGATGGCACCGATGATGCCCAGTGAAAAGTTGTTTACCAGCATCTCAAATCCGGCAGGGATCTTGCTCTGGATCTTTCGGTCAAACTGCTTAATCACCCAGGCACTGACAGGTCCTACGATCATTGCCCCCATAAACATAGGGATACTGGAGCCAACAATCACGCCCATGGCTGTGATTGCACCGATGACGCCGCCCCGTTGTCCGTAGATTGCTGAACCGCCCGTATAAGCAATGAGAAGCGGCAGCAGCATAGAAACCATAGGGGAGACCAGAGCACCAATTGCTTCATTGGGATACCAGCCGGTGGGAATAAACAATGCCGTAATCAGTCCCCATGCAATAAATGCACCGATGTTCGGCATTACCATGCCGCTTAAAAAGCGGCCAAATACTTGTACCTTCTCTTTCATATTACATACCCTCACTTAATTATATAGTATTTACTGTATGATCCGTGTAAGGTATGATTGGCCAATCAATTCCTTTCGATAGCCTTATTATAATCAATGTCAGCTTCCGGTTTCAACAGGAAGAAACAAGGATTTGGCGCTAGTTTTAGTGCCAAACCTTAAATATCCTGATATCCTTAAGAATCAATCTGACTTTATGGCTCAAATAAAGAAAGATGCCGTCTGGCAGCTGTGAACCAGCTGACTTTGCGGCATCTTTCTTATACATGCAGATTATAAATATTCTTTTAAAAGTGAAACCTTGTCAAGCTTCTCCCATGGCAGGTCTAAGTCATTTCTTCCAAAATGTCCGTAAGCCGCAGTCTGTTTGTAGATAGGACGGCGTAAATCCAGCATTTTGATGATTCCTGCAGGACGTAAGTCAAAGTTTTCCCTGATGATCCCCACAAGCTTTTCATTGCTTAATTTTCCGGTTCCAAAGCTATCCACCATAACGGAAGTGGGCTGTGCCACACCGATGGCATAGGAAAGCTGGATCTCGCACTTGTCAGCCAGGCCTGCCGCTACGATGTTCTTAGCAACATAACGTGCCGCATAAGCAGCGGAACGGTCCACCTTGGTACAGTCCTTGCCGGAGAATGCGCCGCCGCCATGGCGTGCATAACCTCCGTAGGTATCTACGATGATCTTACGGCCGGTCAGGCCGCTGTCTCCATGAGGTCCCCCGATCACAAAGCGTCCGGTAGGGTTAATGAAGAATTTGGTATTCCCATCCACCAGCTCTGCAGGCAGAACTTCATCAAATACATACTTTTTAATATCCACGTGAATCTGTTCCTGGCTCACGCTCTCATCATGCTGAGTGGATAAAACCACCGCATCTAATCGGAGAGGATTGCCGTTCTCATCATATTCTACGGTTACCTGGGTCTTTCCGTCGGGACGGAGATAAGTAAGGGTTCATCCTTGCGGACCTTTGTAAGCCTGAGAGCCAGCTTATGGGCAAGAGCAATGGGGTATGGCATAAACTCCTCGGTTTCATTGCTGGCAAAGCCAAACATCATTCCCTGGTCTCCCGCTCCGATGGCATCGATCTCTTCGTCAGACATCTTATGTTCCTTTGCTTCCAGAGCCCGGTCAACACCTAAGGCAATATCAGGGGACTGCTCATCCAAAGCTACGATCACGCCGCAGGTATCGCAGTCAAACCCGTATTTTGCACGGTCATAGCCAATTTCTCTTACAGTCTCCCGTACCACCTTCTGAATGTCCACGTAAGCATGGGTCGTGATTTCTCCCATAACCATAACAAGACCTGTGGTACAGCAGGTTTCACAAGCCACACGGCTCATGGGATCCTGCTCTAACATCGCATCTAAAATCGCATCTGAGATCTGGTCACACATTTTATCCGGATGTCCCTCTGTAACGGACTCGGATGTAAATAATAACTTTTCCATGTTGTCATTTCCTCCTTCTTGCCGCGCTCTTCGGATCAATATCCGCAGGGCGTTCCTCCTTGATATCACATGGGGGAATAACAAAAAGAAAAGTCCGCAGCAACGCGGACTTGATTCAACAATGTATCAAATCCTCTTATTGCTCGATTTCTCGCTCAGGTTGGCACCTTCCAGCCGCTCTTTTCTGGCTAAGGCCATCATTTCCGGTCGGGGTTGCCGTGACTTCACAGATCCTTTGTATCTCCATCACTCTGAATAAGGGATATTACGTACTTTTCATTTGTTATTCAATTGTAAATTTTTTATTGCATATATATTTTATCGTATTTAAAAACGGCTGTCAAGGGAATTTTTTCCCATTGCATCAATAGATAAAGTTCTTGCAAAAATTTAATCATTATTGTATAATGACACCATTCTTTAAATGGTCGCCATATGAAATCTTCGGAATGCCCCAGCGCAGACCGTAGACGGATGGCACTCTGGAGACGCCTGCACAGATGCAGGGGCCGAAGGGGCAAGCGCTTAAGCGCGAAACTCTCAGGCAAAAGGACAGAGGCGATTTTTTCCCTTTCTTTTTGGAATATCGCGTTATCTCTGTTTTTTTGTGAGTGGGAGTATATCCCACTCTTTTTTTTCAAAAAATACGAAGGAAGGGAAGTAGAAAAACAATGGAAGCTGTTATAGAATTTTTCAACAAGCTGGACTCAGCAATTTGGGGGTTGCCCATGATTGCACTGCTGTTTGGCACCCATTTATTCTTGACCGTGCGCACAGGCTTTATCCAGCGCAAAACCTTTACTGCCATTAAGCTGTCTGTAACAAAGGACCCTGATTCACCTGGTGAGGTCAGCCAGTTTCAGGCACTGACTACTGCGCTTGCCTCCACCATCGGCACCGGCAATATTGTCGGTGTGGGTACGGCGGTATTCCTAGGCGGCCCGGGTGCTGTTCTCTGGTGCTGGCTGACCGGTGTATTCGGCATTGCCACCAAATATGCAGAGTCCCTGATTGCAGTCAAATATCGTGTGCAGACAAAAGATGGCCGTATGCAGGGCGGTGCCATGTATGCCCTGGAGCGCGCACTTGGCCTGAAATGGCTGGGCATACTCTTTGCACTGTTCTCACTGTTCGCTTCCTTTGGCATCGGAAGCGGGACTCAGATCAACGCCATTGCTGAGATTATTGAAAACAACGTACCTCTCCCGATTCCGCGCATTGCAATCGGCCTTGCCTTCGGTGCCATTACCGCTGTGGTTATTATCGGCGGCATTAAGTCCATCGCAACAGTATGTGAAAAACTTGTACCGTTTATGGCGTTTTTCTATGTGGCAGGCTGCCTGATTATTCTTGGTATCAACGCTGACTTCATCATTCCCGGGCTAAAGACGATTGTAACCCTGGCCTTCCAGCCCGGTGCAGTCGCAGGCGGTCTGGTTGGCAGGGGCATTATGCTTGCCATGCAGTACGGCATTGCCCGCGGCCTGTTTTCCAATGAGTCGGGTATGGGTTCTGCGCCGTTAGTAGCCTCGGCCGCACAGACACGAAATCCGGTGCGTCAGGCGCTGGTTTCCTCTACCGGTACCTTCTGGGATACGGTTGTAGTCTGCCTTATGACCGGTCTGGTTCTGGTTACGACCATAATGAAAAATCCGGACATCAACATGGATATGATTCAAAACGGCGGCCAGATGACCACCGCTGCTTTCAGCCAGATTCCTGTGCTTGGTCCGGCGATTCTGGTAATTGGCATCGTCACCTTTGCTTATTCCACCATTCTTGGCTGGTCTTATTACGGCGAGCGCTGCTGCGAATACTTATTCGGTGCTAAAGGTATGCTGCCCTATAAGATCATCTTCGTGTCGATCGTAGTTGTCGGTCCTGTGCTGTCGCTGGATCTGATGTGGACAATTTCAGACATCCTAAACGCGCTGATGGCGATCCCCAATCTTGTGGCCGTGCTGCTTCTATCAGGTGTTGTAGCAAAGGATACCAAATATTATTTAAACCACCTGGACGAAAGGGATGAAACGCCGATTCCAGTCATAGATAAGTAATAACTTAAAAACCTCCTGCCTTTCCTGGGCTGTGAAATAATAATCCTTTCAGTAAATGGATTATCTCGCAGTCCCACGTAAAGCAGGAGGTTTTTTATCAGCCTTTGACTCCGCCCCCGGTAATGCCGGCAATGATCTTCTCCGACAAAAAGATATAAAGGATAAAGGTAGGGAGAAATACGATGATAACAGAAGCGAACATACCTGACCAGTCTCCCGTATATTTCATGGAATTGATCATGGAGTAAAGTCCTACCGCAACCGGCCGTACCCTGTCGGAATTGGCGAATATCAGGGAAATGAAATACTCATTCCATATATTAATAAAATTAAAAATAGTAACCGTAATGATTCCGGACTGAGCCATGGGAAACATGATCAGCCAGAAAGCCCTCATGGGAGGACAGCCGTCAATGGCAGCCGCTTCCTCGTAAGCCTTGGAGATATTGGCAAAAAATGTGAGAAGAAAAATCGTTGTATAAGGAACGTTGATCCCCACATAAAGAAATATCAGTACTGCCTTATTTGCAATGTAGTTGTTCAACACGTTCATACCCGCGATCAGGCTGAACAGAGGCAGAACGATCATGACCACAGGCACTCCCATGGCAGATACAAGGCTGGTCTGGATCATTTTATTTCCTGCAAAACGGAAACGGGACAGTACATACGCGGCTGGTGCACAGATCAAAATAAGAAGTGTGCACGAAACAACGGAGTACATCAGGGAATTAAAGAAAATGGAGGACACATTGGAATTGGTCCAGGCCTTCGCATAGTTCTCAAAATGAATCCCCTGGGACAGGACATGGCCTGAAAATATAGCCTTTGTCGTAGAAAAGCTGGCAGCTACCACCCAGCCCAGCAATACAATGGTAAATAAAATCCAAACACTCAGGAGCAGGTATCCCGGAAAAAGCCTAAGCTCTCTTTTCCAGTTAAATGGCTCCATAAACCTTCCCTTTTTAGCCATAGATTTCCCTCCTTAGAATTCCAGATCATCCTCTTTTATCAGTTTATTGCATATCAGGAAGACCGCTACCACACAGATGCTCAACAGAACGCCGATTGCCGCTCCAAGACCGGCATTCCGCTCGGTCATGCTGTTTCCGGCACCAAAGATCATCATATACATATAAACCATGGGGGTAATGGTCTGGGTATCCGCAGTAACTGTTGAGAAAAGCTGGGACCAGACGAAAAAGCCTACGGATGTGACGCTCCACATGGTAATGTTGGTTTTAAATACCCCTTTTAACAGGGGAAGGGTGATATAGCGGAACTGGTTTACCTTATTTGCTCCATCCAAAGTGGCCGCCTCATAGTAATCCTCCCCGATCCGCTCGATCCCGCTTGCAAAAATCAGCATATGGTATCCAACCATACCAAAACAGTAAGCAACAAGCAGGGCCATGAATTTATGATCATTGTCAAGCCACTGGACCTTGGATAAAGCTTTAAGTCCCATGGATGAAAATACATTTTTAAGGAGACCGAACTTAGGGCTGTATACATACTGAAGCCACATGGTCGCAAGAGCCACCGCGCTGACTACATTGGGAAGATAGATCATTGCCCTGAAAAAACTTTTAAAGCGTATCCCGCTGGTCAGGATCACCGCAAACAAAAGAGCCAGTGACATAACAACCAACCCGCCTATGAGCCAGATGCGGAACAGGTTCCACATGGAAATGCGGAATAAGCTGGTCGCCGCCAGCTTGCTATAATTAGCTAATCCGGTAAACTGCCACTTGCTCATGGAATCCGTGATTCCTTCAATCTTAAAGAAGCTCATTAAAACTGTCCTGAGAATAGGATATAGGAATACAAGGACAAACATTACTACTGCCGGCGTTAGAAATACGGCAATCATTGTCTTATTCTTCTTCACGTTAAATACCTCCCCCGGCTTTCCTTAATCACATGGTGACACCGCCAAAGCGGTGTCACCATATAAGATCTGTTGATCCGGATTATTTGCCTGCTGCTTTAAGAGCGTCTGTGAACTCTGCAGCAGTAATGGAACCTCCGCAAAGCTTCATAAAGTTTTCCTTGATAATCGGTGTTAAGTCAGCATTGGCTTCCGCTCCGGCTGCCCATGGATAGCGCACGTTTAAGCTCTCCATAACAGGCTTCACGCTGGCAAGCTGTGCCGGCCACTCTGCATTTCTGGAATCTGCCGGGATACCCATTGACATCTCTGACATCTTCTTGTCAAACTCTCCCTGAGTGATGTATTCAATCAGCTTAAATGCATTTTCTCCATTTTTGGAATTCTTGTTGATTGCAAGAACCTGGGCGCCATAATTGGATGCATTGGTGCCATCCGTTCCGCCTTCCACTGCCGGATAGCTGAAGCAGCCCCACTTAAAGTCTTCTCCTGCCATATCCTTTACTTCATTGGGAAGCCAGGAACCGTTTAAATACATGGCTGCCGTTCCCATTGCAAGCTCCTGGTTCTGACCTGCAGGCCACACGTTAGAAGCAATGGTCTCTGAAAAATACCCTTTCTTTGCAAAGTCTTCATAAGCCTGAGCTGTTTTAAGGACTGCCGGGTCATCCCACTTGCCTTCCTTTACAACTGCCTCTGTTCCCGGTTCGCCCAAAAGTCTGGACATGTGATAGCCAAACATGGCTGTAATGTAGGCGTCATCGCAGGTAATTGGAGTATAGCCAGCATCCTTGATCTTCTGGCATGCTGCATCAAGCTCTTCCCAGGTCTTTGGTACTTCCTTGATTCCTGCCTCATCAAAAATGGACTGGTTATAGAAAAATGCAAATACATTGGGCTGGTAAGGAATGGATTTTAATGTTCCCTTTCCTACTTCCCTGCAGGCCTTTATTAAGCCTGCATTGGCATTGGCCTCATAACCGGAAGTCTTTACAAGGTCCTCTAAATCCATCAGGTACTGCTCCCATGTGGTATTCACACGGTCAATATCCTCATCAAACAGATCAATGTTGGTTCCAGCATCCAAAGCCGGCTGCAGACCTTCACGGATTCCCGTACGTCCCTTAAACTGAACATCCACCTTAACCCCTGTATCTGCCGTAAATTTGTCGATTGCCATCTGGATCGCCTGACCCTGAGGCTCCGTTGATTCCCACATGGACCAGTAAATAAGCCCGTCTCCGCCGCCTGCAGCCGTTTCCTTGGGCGCATCCGTGGAATCCCCGGCAGCCGTCGTTGCCGCTGTGGTGGCAGTAGAAGCCCCTCCTGCACATCCTGCCAGAAGACCGGCAGCCATGACTGTGCTCAGCATAACACTCATAAAACGTTTTTTCATAATTTTACCTCCCTCTGTTATCCAACTTTTTCTGTCAGATGTTCTTGGTGAGTCTATATTATTATACTTTTGGATAAAATGCTTTGTACAAAAGGTCATCATTTTTAACATTTTAGATTTTTATGGTTTGCTTTTTTCATAATTAGAAGTTAAAATATAGATAAATTATATACCTTTTGCACAATATCGTTTTTGAGAATGGAAAAGCATTTAGTAAATGAGACCAGGGGGATAGCATGAAATATAAGTATACGGTATTAACAGAAGAGCTGACAATACACCGGATCATCAGCATCCATTATTTTGAATATATGAGCGACTTCACCTTTGCAGGAGAATCTCATAACTTTTGGGAATTGCTTTGTGTCGATAAGGGAGAGGTGGAAGTGGTAGCCGATCATGAACGGCTGACGCTTCAAAAAGGTGATGTTATTTTCCATCAGCCAAATGAATTTCACCGGGTTCTGGCTAATGGGGTCATCGCTCCCAACCTTGTGGTCATCGGATTTGACTGCCAGTCGCCCCGCATGGCTTCTTTTAAGGAACAGATCTTAAAGGTGGGGCAGGAGGAGCAGGAGCTTCTGGCACGGATCATTGCGGAAGCCCGCCAGTGCTTTGACGGAAGGCTTGACAATCCCTATCAGGAAGTGCTGGTGCGAAAAGACCATGGCCCCTTTGCGGCAGAGCAGATGATAAAAATTTATCTGGAGATGTTCCTGATACAAATGTACCGCCGTTCCTTTTCATCCCGGCGGACTCCCGCCCTCCATAAGGACACCCCTTCTGCAGAAGACATCTATGAAACCATACTTCTTTACTTCGAGAAGAACATCTGCACCCAGCTGACCATTGATCAGATCAGCCGGGACAATTTAATCAGCACTTCCCAGTTAAAAAAGCTTTTCTTTGAAAAGGGAAACACCGGTGTCATTGAATATTTTAACAGTATGAAAATCGATGCGGCCAAGCAGCTTATCCGGAACCGGCAGCTTAACTTCACTCAGATCGCCAATCAGCTTGGGTATACCTCGGTCCACTATTTTTCCAGGCAATTCAAGCATTTGACTGGGATGACGCCTACGGAGTACTCCACCTCCATAAAAAAGCTGTCTGAGAAAAATATGCTGCGTGACCCAAGCCTGTAAGCTTTTGCCTGCAGCCTTGGGAATTATTTTTTAGAAAAACTATGGCTGTTTTTATTAAAGCGTCATAGTTTTTTTCTATAGGTATCTATATTTATTTGATATTACGTAATAACCCCATTTCCATGTTATTATTTGTATTAAAATAAATGGAAGGGATTATGCTATATGAAAACATCTGTTATTGGCTACCCAAGGGTGGGAGCTTTAAGAGAATTAAAATTTGCATCGGAAAAATACTTTAGAAGAGAAATATCCGCAGATGAATTACAGGCAACTGCAAAAAGTTTAAGAAGTACCCATTGGTATACACAGCAGAATCATAGGATCGACTTCATTCCAAGTAATGATTTTTCTCTTTATGACAATGTTCTTGACACTGCGGTTCTGTTAAATGCTATTCCGGCCCGCTACCGTAATCTGGCGTTATCGCCTTTAGATACTTATTTTGCAATGGCAAGAGGATACCAAGGTGCAAACGGTGATGTGAAAGCCCTTGCCATGAAAAAATGGTTCAATACAAATTACCATTACATGGTTCCGGAAATTGATGAACATACAAAAATACAGCTTGCAGGAAATAAGCCATTTGATGAATTTAAAGAGGCGCAGCAACTGGGAATCAAAACGAAACCGGTTTTAATTGGACCATTTACCTTTTTGAAGCTGGCAAGGTTTACAGGCGGAAGGTACGCCAGTGACTATACAACTGCTATCATAGCTGCTTATCAGGAAATACTTGCAACATTTCGTGATATAGGAGTTGAATGGCTGCAGTTTGACGAGCCATACCTTGTACACGATCTTACTGGTGAAGACATTCTCTTATTTAAGCAGCTTTACAGTGCCATCCTACCTGCAAAAGGAACAGTAAATGTACTTTTACAAACATACTTTGGGGATGTCCGCGATTGTTATCAGGATATTACAGAACTGGATTTTGACGGGATTGGAATAGATTTCATTGAGGGCAAAAAATCACTGGAGCTTGTAAAAGCGAAGGGATTCCCCTCCGGTAAAACGCTGTTTGCAGGTATTGTAAACGGCAAGAACATCTGGAAAAACAATTACGCAAAATCTTTGGAAATTATCTCTGAATTGCAGAAGCATTGCCGCAATGTTGTCCTTGAGACATCCTGCTCGCTTTTACATGTTCCCTATACATTACAGAATGAAACAAAATTGCCCAAGCAGCAAAAGAGATATCTTTCATTCGCCGAAGAAAAGCTGGGGGAACTAAACGAATTAAAAGAAATTTGCTTATCTCAAACCCCCTTTGAAACAGTGGAATACAGAAGAAACGTCAGTCTGTTGAGGGAGGACAGAAATTGCAGCAATGAGAAAGTGCAGAAAAGGATATCTGAAATAAAAGAAAGTGAATTTACACGGGTTCCGGAGTTTTCTGTTCGTGAGGCGATCCAGAAAAAGAATTTCGGTCTTCCGTATTTTCCAACCACAACGATTGGCTCCTTTCCGCAGACAGCCGATGTAAAGGCCAACCGCACCGCCTTTCGGAGGGGCAGCATAACAGAAGAACAATACCGTGATTTTGTTAAGGAAAAAATCGCCCAATGCGTCAAGATCCAGGAGGAAATTGGACTGGATGTTCTGGTACATGGTGAGTTTGAACGCAACGATATGGTGGAATATTTTGGTGAATGCCTGAATGGGTATTTGTTTACGGAGAAAGCATGGGTTCAGTCTTACGGTACCCGCTGCGTAAAGCCTCCGGTGGTATGGGGAGATATTTCCAGGGAAAAGCCCATGACTGTTGAATGGTCTGTTTATGCCCAAAGTCTTACTAAAAAGCCCATGAAAGGTATGCTTACAGGGCCGGTTACAATCCTTAACTGGTCTTTCCCCCGGGAGGATATTTCGCTGAAAGAAATTGCATACCAAATCGCCCTGGCCATCGGCGATGAAGTGCTTGACCTTGAGGCAAACGGCATCAGGATCATTCAGGTTGATGAAGCCGCACTCAGGGAGAAACTTCCTTTAAGAAAATCCGACTGGGAAAGCGAATACTTAAGCTGGGCAATTCCCGCGTTTCGGCTGGTACACAGCGGTGTAAAGCCTGAGACTCAAATACATACCCATATGTGCTATAGTGAATTTACCGATATTATTCCTGCCATTGACAATATGGACGCTGATGTGATCACCTTTGAGGCATCCCGTTCGGATTTGATGATCCTGGATTCTTTGAAAGAAAATCATTTTAAAACAGAGGCCGGACCAGGCGTTTACGATATTCACTCGCCCAGAGTTCCGTCTGCGGAGGAAATAGAATCAGCTCTCCATGAAATGCTTAAAAGGCTGCCCAAAGAAAAATTATGGGTAAACCCGGACTGCGGGCTGAAAACACGGCGGTATGCAGAAACAAAACCCAGCCTTGAAAACATGGTTCAGGCGGCAAGGCGGTTGAGAAATGAAACTATCTAATATCCTAAAAAATCAGGCGACGTTATCTTTTGAGATTTTTCCACCCAAAAGAACCAGCTCTATCCAGACAATTTACAATACACTTAACGCATTGCATGAACTAAATCCCGACTTTATCAGCGTGACCTATGGAGCGGGCGGCAATGGCAACGGTCACGCTACCTGTGAAATTGCATCCACGATTAAGAATCAATATAAAATTGAAAGTTTGGCCCATTTAACCTGTGTTGGCCTTACGAAAGAAGATTTGCTTTCTCAGCTGGAGATTTTCAAGCAAAACGGAATCGAAAATATTCTTGCGCTCCGTGGAGATATCTTAGATTCTCAGCAGTCCAGAGGTGACTTTTCCTATGCCAGTGACATGATTGCGTTTATTAAGGAGCATGGAGATTTTGACATAACAGCGGCCTGCTATCCGGAAGGGCATACGGAATCAGGGAACCTCATTGAGGACATCCGTAATTTAAAGAAAAAGGTGGATTCAGGCGCGGATCAGTTAATTACGCAGCTATTCTTTCATAATGACTATCTTTATAAATTTCAGGAGCGCTGTTCCCTTGCAGGAATCCATGTTCCGATTGAAGCAGGAATTATGCCGGTAATTAATAAAAAGCAGATTGAACGCATGGTATCACTCTGCCATGTGGAACTGCCTAAAAAATTTATCGCGATGATGAATCGGTACGAAAATAATCCGGAGGCAATGCGCGATGCAGGCATTGCATATGCAATTGATCAAATTGTTGATCTGGTTGTCCATGGCGTTAATGGCATTCATCTTTATACAATGAACAATCCTTACATTGCCAAAAAAATACATGAAGCGGTTCATCGGCTGATTAAAGAGTAATAAAGAAAAGACTTCACCGGAATTCAGTGAAGTCTCTTCTTTGCCTGCCTCAGCTTTTTTATACTATGAATCTTATATATGTCCTGTCATCGATGGAAACTTTTCCGTTTGTAAAGCCGGACCCAGCTTTATAATTTTCAATGCACAACGGATCATGTTCCTTAAGCTCCTTTAAATACCGCTCACTTTCATGTAATGATTGTTCTAATCTGGGGTATCCGTCAGATGCCAATATGACCGTATCTCCCTCTTTCACGTCACGGATGATTATCTTTGAGAAGTCATTACAAAAACCATCTAATACATGAAATCCATACTTACCGCCTTTATCACAGTTGGAAAAGTACAGCTGATTTTTTATGACAGGAAAGATAATTTCATGAGATGAATCCGAAATACATAGTTCTTCTACTGATTTTCCGCTGATAAGCTCTGATTGAAGATATACGGATCTCACTTCCGCCAGCAATCGATCAATTTCCATTTCTTCCTGAAACACTTGCCCGTTAATGCTGAATTGGCAATCTCCGAAGCACCAGATCTGTTTATACCTGCGGCTGTAAATCACAATGGTAGACCGTATTCTCTCTGTTGTATTTTTAAGAAAAAAATCATCGTTGCCATTGTATTGCTTATGAAGCTGGGAATTTAAATATTCGAATGCCTGAACCGCACTTTCACTTCCATTTAATTGTGCCATTGCATTCAACAGCGTTTCTTTCGCATGAAATCCACTGGTCTTATTGTTCCATAAAATATCTCCCTTGGCAGTGACTCCATCCATTACAGCAATAAATTTATCATTGATAAATAACCCATCCTCGCACAAAGCATCATCGCCATACTTTGAAGCTATAAATTTTTCAATAATTTGCATTTTTTTATGTATGCAGTATACAGTCATACGTTCCTTTCTTAGTCTTTAACATCAAACTCAATCCTTAACACGATAATGAAATTATCTTTATATAATTGATTCCAGGTTAAAAAAAAGCATCCGTCCTAAGAATGAAGGTCCTAAGGATAGATACTTTGACAACAGGAAATATGAGTTTAAAACATTACAAAGTTATTTACCTGTGACTCCGGCTTTTCCGTTTTACAAAGAGCATCTGCTCCCGGCTGGCCATCGATCAGACCAGCCGGAGCATAATGCAGGGCACAGACCCTAAAGCCTTTATCTGTATCCGTTGGGATTCCCGGACTGCCATCTCCAGGAGTCTTCACACATTTCATCTATTCCCCGCTGCGCTTCCCAGCCAAGTTCCTTCTTAGCCAGGGAGGCATCCGCATAGCATGCCGCAACATCACCTGGGCGGCGGGGTTTGATGGAATATGGGATGGATTTTCCGCATGCCTTTGAAAACGCTTCGATCATCTGAAGCACACTAAAACCCTGTCCGGTTCCCAGGTTATAAATACGTACTGACGGATCTGAGGAGGCCATCTTTTCAAGTGCTTTTACATGTCCAACAGCCAGATCTACCACATGGATATAATCCCGGACTCCGGTTCCGTCGGGTGTGTCATAATCATTTCCAAATACTCCTACTTCCTTCAGCTTGCCTACCGCAACCTGGGTGATATAGGGAGTCAGGTTATTGGGGATTCCAGCAGGATCTTCTCCGATTAAACCGCTCTTATGGGCACCCACAGGATTGAAATAACGAAGAAGGATCACATTCCATTCCGGATCAGCGGTATGAAGGTCTGTAAGGATCTGTTCCAGCATCCCCTTTGTCTGCCCGTAAGGATTGGTGATAATCCCCTTGGGGCATTCTTCTGTGATCGGCACAAAGGCCGGGTCCCCGTATACGGTGGCCGAGGAGCTGAATATGATGTTCTTTACCTTATGCCCCCTCATAACATCGCACAGAATCAGGGTCCCTGTGATGTTGTTGTGGTAATATTCCAAAGGTTTGGCAACGGACTCTCCCACAGCCTTTAATCCGGCAAAATGGATGACAGCATCGATTTTCTCATAATCAAATATCTCATCTAACGCATCCCGGTCCAGAAGGTCTGCTTCATAGAAGGTCACCGTTTTCCCGGTGATGGCTTCTACCCGCTCCAGTGACACCCTGGAGGAATTGCAAAGATTATCCACGACTATTACTTCGTGGCCTTGTTCTAAAAGCTCAATGCATGTATGGCTGCCGATATATCCGGCGCCTCCGGTTACCAATATTCTCATATTCTCTCCTCTTTCTCATTTATATTTTGTATGCCAATGACTCAGGCAGATATAATCTGTATATCCGGTTGAGTCACAAATACAAGAGTTAAAAACTTATTTTTCACTCTTGCGGACAATCTCCTCCATTTCCTTCCACTTCTTCTCCATATCAGCCACAAGCGCAAACTGGGTCCTGGTACGGTCCAGGTTGTGATTTTCTCTGCTTGTATGGAAATAGGTATCTCCCTGAAGGAAATCTGTCAAAAAGCGCACGCCGCACTCAAAGGTCATCAGCTTTGCACCCATGGGAAGCATCTTCTTTTCATCAGGCGTCAGACTTCCCCTGCACCCCTCTAAATATCCCCTGGTATAGGTCTCAAACAAGGGCAGGGATAAGGATACCTTGCTCACATCAGGTTCATCCTCCTCTGCCGTATTGGCTCCAAAACGGATGGAATCGCCAAAATCAAAGATGGACAGGCCGGGCATAATGGTATCCAGGTCAATAATGCACAGAGCTTCTCCGGTTGTATCATCGATCATGATGTTATTAAGCTTGGTATCATTGTGGGTAACACAGAGAGGGAGTCTGCCATCCTTTAACATATCCATGGCAACAGACGCTTCATTCTCCCGGTCAAGGACGAACTTTATTTCCTCCTTTACCAGATGGGCACGGCCGCAGGAATCAGCGTTCACAGCCGCCTTAAAGGCTTCCAGGCGCACCGGGGTGTTGTGGAAATCCGGAATGGTTTCTGCCAGTTCACCTGCCGGATATTCTGCCAGCTGGCGTTTAAACCGCCCGAATGCCTTGCCGCTCTGATAGAAATCCTGAGGATTTCTCACCTTATCATAAGTGGTGGCCCCTTCAATAAAAAGATAGCCTCTCCAGTAATTCCCGTCGCTGTCCTGGCAATAATCCTTTCCATCCAGTGCTTTTATGATATTCAGTGTCTCCCTTTCAGGATCTCCGCCCTGGGCTTTAATCCGTTCCCGTAAAAAGGAAGTAACACCTGCAATATTTCTCATGAGAGAAACCGGGTCCTTAAAGACCTCATGGTTGATTCTCTGGATGATGTAATGTTTTTCCCCTTCTCCTGTCTTACAAATCAGGCGAAACGTATCATTAATATGGCCGCTTCCATAGCGGTTCCATGAAACAGGCTCTCCCTCAAAGGCCAGAAGTCCAATGGCCTCTCTTATTTTTCCGCACTGTGCGTCTCCCATTACTTTTCCTCCCATAGCTTTTCCGGATACAGGCCGGCTTTTTTCAGTTCTTTGATGGCATTTACCACTGTTTCTTTGTCTTCTTTATAAGTGACTCCGTACCAGCGGTCCACACTCTTTAATACTGAAACTTCTGCCTTGCCTTCCTTTAACAGCTCATCAACAACAAAGGGAATGAAGTATTCACATTTCATCGGATTTACAGTCAGCTCCCTGTCTAAAAATGCGGCAAACCGTTCCTCAAGCTCTTTTAATATGCTGCTTGTAAATCCCCACATGTTCATGGAAACAATGGTGTCCTCTCCAAGCTCTGTCCAGGTCTTTCCATCATCCTCTGTAAATTCTGCCTTGCCGCCGTGTTTTTCTATTCTGGTCCGCTCATGAATGTCAACCAGCTTTCCTGCCTTATCGGTATTGCATACGCCTCTTGCCACATGGCCGTTTTCTGTCAGGGTGTTGTAAAGCTGATAGCCGACCATGGTGTACTGGTACTTCTCCCCATCAGAAACCTTGTTAAGCTGGTCATAAATGGAAATAAAAGCGCTCCTGCCATAATAATCATCTGCATTAATGACCGCAAAAGGTCCGTCTACCACGTCCTTGCAGCATAAAATTGCATGTCCTGTTCCCCAGGGCTTTACTCTTCCCTCAGGTATTGCATATCCTTTTGGAAGCTTTTCAAGCTCCTGATATACGTATTCCACCTGTACATGAGCCGCCATGCGGTTCCCGATATTTTCTTTAAATTCCTTCTCAATGTCTTTTTTAATGATAAAGACTACTTTTTCAAATCCAGCACAAACCGCGTCATAGATAGAAAAATCAATGATCTTGTTTCCATAAGCATCCACAGGGTCAATCTGCTTTAGGCCTCCGTAGCGGCTTCCCATACCTGCTGCCATGATTACCAGAACCGGTTTCTTGTTCATCGATGTTACCTCCTAAATTCTATTAACCTCAGTATAATGAATGCACGCCAAAAGATATTTGCACTATTTATTATTTAATTTGCATTATCGTACTCTTCTCACCATTTTACCACGGAATGTGGTATACTGTCTATAACCACAATCACGTGTCCGGAAGGAGGTTTCCATGGCATATAAGAGCACCCAGCTGCGTTCCTCAGCGATTGTAAAAAAAGTCATAACCATTCATTATTTTGAATACATGAGCGATTTCTCCTTTCCAGGAGAAAGCCATGACTTCTGGGAGTTTGTCTGTGTTGACAAGGGGGTCATCGATGTAATGGCCGGTGAAAAGCGGATCCCTTTAAAGCGGGGAAACATCATCTTCCACAAGCCCGGAGAGTTTCACAATATCCTGACCAACGGAACCGTTGCCCCCAATCTGGTGGTAATAAGCTTTGAATGCAATTCTCCCTTCATGAAAGCCTTTGAGGGAGAAGTCCTTTCCGTACAGGAGACGGAAATGGCTCTGCTGGCGCAGATCATCATTGAGGCACGGAATGCATTTTCAGGAAGGCTTGACGACCCGTACCAGGAAGAGCTGGTCCGCAGGCAGCCGCCCCTGTCCTTTGGGGCAGAACAGCTGATCGGGAATTATTTGGAGGAGCTGATCATCCATCTTTACCGCAGATACTTTTCAAATCCGGAACAGATCTCCACAGGACGGGTGACAGCAAGCCCCATGCATGGGGATGCCCACAACCGCATCGTCCGCTATATGGAAGAGCACATTGGGGATCACCTTACCATTGAAACCATCTGCCGGGATAATTTAACCGGACGGTCACAGCTTCAGAAAATTTTCCATAAAGCCTATGGATGCGGGGTCATCGATTTCTTTACAGGCATGAAAATTGACGCGGCCAAGCATCTCATCCGCAGCAACCAGCTGAATTTTACTGAAATTGCTGATCGCTTAGGCTACAGCTCTGTCCACTATTTTTCCAGGCAGTTCAAAAAGCTGACCGGGATGACGCCGTCGGAATATGCCACCTCCATACGGTCCCTTTCAGAAAAAGGCTCTGAAAAGCCTTAGCCCGGCCCGTTGCTCACCCAAATAGGAAAAGGCGGGAAATATCCCCGCCTAGCCTACTTTTAATTTGAATTTCTTTACTTCATGTTCAGAATCTACCTTTTCGATCATGGCACCAAGGCCCTGAAGCTTTTCATCAAAGCATTCATAGCCTCTCTGAATATATCCGATCTCATCCACAACCGTATATCCATCCGCAGCTAGTCCGGCAATTACCAGCGCCGCACCTGCACGGAGATCAGGAGCGTTGACAAACGCCCCGCTAAAGCCGTTTACGCCGTCAATAACGGCTACATTTCCTTCTACCTTAACATTTCCCCCCATACGGGAAAGCTCATCCACATAGCGGAAACGGTTTTCAAAAATACTCTCTGTGACCACGCTGGTACCTCTGGCAAGAGCCAGGGTCACTGTCATCTGAGGCTGCATATCGGTTGGAAATCCCGGATAGGGAAGTGTCTTGATATCCGTATGCTTTTGATGGGATTTTCCGACCACACGAACCGCATCGTCGAATTCCACGACCTCGCATCCCATCTCCAAAAGCTTTGCAGAAATGGCCTCCAAATGCTTTGGTATGACATTTTTTACCATAACATCTCCACGGGTAATGGCAGCAGCACACATAAAGGTACCTGCTTCAATCTGGTCCGGAATGATGGAGTATTCGGTTCCATGGAGTTTTCTCACTCCACGGATACGGATGGTATCCGTACCGGCTCCCTTGATATTGGCGCCCATGCTGTTTAAAAAGTTCGCCACGTCAACCACATGAGGCTCTTTTGCCACGTTTTCCAGTATTGTCTGTCCCTCTGCAAGGGTTGCCGCCATCATGACGTTGATGGTAGCCCCAACGCTTACCACGTCTAAATAGATATGGCTTCCAACCAGATCAATGGCATGGGCGATCACTGCCCCGCGTTCAATCCTTACATCAGCCCCAAGAGCCCGGAATCCCTTTAAGTGCTGGTCAATGGGCCTGCTTCCGATGTTGCAGCCTCCCGGAAGGGGGACCTGGGCGCTTTTGTATTTGCCAAGCATTGCTCCGATAAAATAATAGGAAGCCCTGATCTTACGGATGTATTCATCATCTACCGAAACTTCCCGGATGGTCTTGCCACTTATGCGGACCGTATGTCTGTCAATCCGTTCCACCTTTGCACCAATTTCCTCTATGGCCTCCAGCAACACATTTATATCTCTGACATCAGGAAGATTATCGATCAGAACATCCTCATCTGTCATGATCGCTGCTGCCAGAATTCCTAAAGCGGCATTCTTTGCTCCGCCAATGGTCACTTCACCGACCAGGGGATTTCCGCCCTTCATAATATACTGCTCCATTTCACACCTCTGATTATCATGTTATCTATTACAAAATTCTTAAATTTCATCTTTTAGCCTTTTATGATTATAACATATCTTACGAATTTGTAAAGAGAACGCATTTTCTATTCTGTAAATACTCCGCAGACAAAGTCATTTCCCTGACCTGAAAAATAAGCAGAGGCATCATTTAAGCCCATTTTCTGGCTCTCTCCGGACACCGGATTATAGACCGTCACATTATAGGAATCATAGCCGGAAAGAAGCACATAACCGCCCTGAAGGTTGTAGGCTGCCACCGGACAACCATGTCCGATGAAATACAGTACCTGGCTTAAGGTGCAGCCCCTGGCATCCAGCATAAGGACTCCCTCCCCATAGAAGCTGTTTTCAGTAAACCCTTCCAGATTCCGCAAAAAGGCTGCTCCGGTCTTTAAGGGCTCCTTCATGTTGCGGACCGGCGGACGGTTCACACGGCTCCATATGATTTCCTGATTCTTATCGGTCACAACTCCCATTTTATCATAAGCAAGGGCAAGGGCATCGGTAAAACTACGGCTGCTTCCAAGGTAATGGCCTCCCCCATATGCATAGAACTTGTTTTCCTGGGTTCTTGTATTGCCCTTTAGCTCCACCACTTCCGTGGTTTCATAGGCAACCTTTTTGGGAACCGAGATCTTTACATCCCGGCTTACTGCGTCTTTCTCCAGCTGGACAAAATACAGCTTTCTCCTGTCCTCTGAGGCGTACCAGCCAATTCCTTCCATCTCGACCTCTGCCAGCTCCTGATTGCAGACAATGGTATCCTGCTTGGAAGCCACATAGGACTGATCACCGGATTTCGTCACCTGTGTTAAATGGATCCGGCTGGCATCCACGGACACATCTGCAATGTAAACATTCTCATGCTCATATTCCTTGACGATCTTTCCGCTTTGATCCATGATTTCGATCCGGTACATGGGAGCATCCTTTGTCCTTCCGTTCTGTACCCACACATCGCCTTTCCTGGCAATTCCGTAAATGAAATCATCCCCTACAAATCCAAGGGGTCTGTAAATATTATCCTCACCGCCGGTTATCTCTCGCTTCACCCCGGTGTCCAGATCCATGAGATGAACCACTTCGTCTCCATAATGGTCATTGCCCTCCTGCCATGCAAAGCGGCGCGACCTGCTGCTGACCGCGTATCCGCCCTCAATCAGGGAATCCGCCAGGACCATATATTCATTGCTGTTTAGATCTATACCGTAAACCGCCCGGTCCGCCATCAGATAGAGCATCCCATTGGTTCCCACGTGGGCCAGCTGGTCAATCTCCTCCTTAAGCATGTCAAAGGACAGGGTCACAGGAGTGAAAAGGCGCTCCGTGGTGGCATTGTCCTGGCTGCTATACTGATACATGGCAATTCCCAGGCTCCCCTCGTGAATGCCCCGGTTCATATAACCATAAACCAGGAAATCCACATCTCCGTTATCACTGACCGACAATACCCTGATATCGTGCTGGTTGTAGCCGCTGCGAAGTCCATCGTCTTCACCGCTTCGGAAAGAAAATATCTTTACCGCGTGTTCCCGGCTCTGGTCAAAGGTCCATAGATCCCGATTTACCACATAGGCCAGGCAATCCCCAGACGGGCTTTTTGCAGTTCGTATTGCATCCTGGCCTGAAATCCCCAGCATAATCCTTTTTCCGGAAAAAAGCCCCTTTTGGCCGGAAAATACCTGATTGGTATTTCTCTCAAAATCCATAAGGTAGATACGCCTGCTGTCCCATTTCATAGTAAAGCTGTCCTCCACCTCGTACAGCTCCTGAATATTATCCTCTCCGGTCCTTTCCACCTCATATTCCAGCTGAACGCTGCACATGATTCCATCTAAATCCTTAAGAGTCGCCCTTATGTCACCTACCGGAGTCACCGAAAGTCCTCCCCATGTAAGCTGGGAAAAGCTGGAACGGATGGTCACATGGCCGAGGGAACTGTTATCCTCTCCCTGGCTGGTTTCCAGATAAGTGGTCAGCTGCCGGGCCTGATCATAATCAAAGGTCCTGGTGGTGAAATCAACCGCAAAATCGATCATATCCTTTACATTGGTGCTGTCCGTCCACATGATCCGGGTATAATAAAGCAGTTTTCCATTCCCGGAGGTATCCAGCGACAGGATGAGAAGGTATTCTTTATCCTTTGTCAGAAGGTTCTGGATGGGAAGGGTGGCCGTGACGCCTCCCTCTCCCTGGTCCCACGTATCCACCTTTGTCCGTTCCACCAGACGTCCTAAGTCCATGCTGCGGACTTCATACTCGATCCCCTGGATGCTGCCTTTATAATCCGATATCTGTATGTTCATGGACCGGTCCGCAGGCAGGACGGTAAGGGCTTCCCGGGAAACCGCCTGCTTCATATCCTGGGTATACCCATGGAGAAGGTTCATCTTTCTTCCGTACATATCCGAATATACTACGGGCAAAGCCGCCTCATCCATGGAGGTATATACCATAACATCATTTTTTTCCGTATTTTTCTGGTTCCACATAAAATAAACTGCGATTGCTGCTACAAAAACCGCAGATAAAATTCCTATTTTTTTTACCAATCGATTCATCTCAAATTTCCTCTGTTTTTGCAATTTTGTGTACTAATGAATCAACTGGATATGCATGCATATCCGTTCAATTCACAAACGGAGGGCAGAAAGTCTTTTTCTTTCAACCTTATCTTCTTTATTGTATACAATAATATCCAAAACTACAATGAAAACTTTCTTAAACATTCGTTAAACGTTACATAGAATGGGCAGCTCTGCTAACCATATAAAAAACAGCCGTCCTGCCAGGGACAGCTGCTTTCCTTTTTCTTATCTGCAAAGTCCGCTGCGGCATCTCCTGCGGTGCATCTCATTAAGCAGAAGCACGTTTACGACGCCATCCAGCATACCGTCGGACCTCTGGCTCCACGGACCTCTCGGTCCCCATGGACCCCATGGACCGCAACGGCCTCCTGGCCCGCAATGGCCTCCCGGCCCGCAAGGCCCCCACGGCCCGCAAGGTCCCCACGGCCCTTTGGGTCCCCTTGGCCCTCTTGGTCCTCTCGGCCCCCTTGGTCCTCTTGGTCCTCTTGGCCCCCACGGATCCCATGTGGAACCACGGTCCTGGGACAGCAGATCCGATTCATCCATCTCTTCTGCGCCCCACTCCATCTGTTCCGCCAGTTCTTGCTCCGCAGCCGTCGTTTCTGCATAATCTGGTCCTTCTGCCACTTCATCCATCAGAATGCCATCCTTACGTATCTGATCGCATATAGAATCGCAGATCTGGTTAATCATCATTCGGTCCGGATATTCGTCATACATGGGACTGTTCTTATAATCCAGATGATCACACGCTGAAACTACATATTCCTGCAATTGTTTCATATGTCCTGGGTACATTCCCTGTAGATATTCCAAATCCTGTACGATAGAATCCCTTCTTTCCAAGGAACGCCCTGCAGCACTCCTGTCACCATAAAGCATATATGGCTCCAGTTCCTGAGATTTGTTTCCATAAGTATAATCCGGGTAAATGGGCACGACTGTTATCACTCCCTGCTTTCTGCTTATACAACACTATAGTATGCAAAACAAAAAGGTAAGGTGCTATATCCTATGAAAAGAAAATACGGTTTTCCCATGGGCAAGCCATCAGAAAACCGCACTTTTTTTACCTCACATCAAACAGGCGCTCCGGATACACACCTTCTGAAACCAGGCCCCTGATCGCAGCAGCGACAGCAGGCTTGTCCTCTTTATAGGTCACGCCAAACCACCGGTCTCTTGTTTCCAGCACCCTTACCTGGGCTTTTTGGGAATGAACCAGCTTATCGATGATCTTAGGAAGCAGATATTCTGTTTTTACATCCCCTTCTTTTAAACCGGCTAAAAACTCTGGAAAGCCTCTCTCCAGCTCCTCAAGAAAGGCTGGGGAAAGTCCCCACATATTCATGGAAACATTTTGATCCAGGGGGATCTTTACCGGGTTTCCTTCCTCACTGCGGCCCTCTGCCCAGTCTTCACACCGTCTGATCTCGTATGTCTCTGTGACCTCTTTCAGTATCCCTCTTTCATCTACCTGGCATACTCCTCTGGTGACCCCTCCATTTTCGCTTAAGGTGTTGCCCAAAACAAATCCTCCCATACAGATATCAAAAGGCTTTGACATTGGATCCATCTCATTTACCAGATATTCATGAATCTTTATAAAACCTTCTTTTCCATAATAGTCATCCGCATTGATCACCACAAAGGGTTCATGGATCACCGATCTGGCACATAAAAGCGCCTGGCCGGTTCCCCATGGTTTTGTTCTGTCAGCCGGTTTCCTATAGCCTGGGGGAAGGTCATCCAGCTCCTGATAGGCGTACTCCACATGAGCGATCTTTTCGATTCTCTTTCCAATGATCTCCTTAAAATCCTGTTCCAGATCCTTTCTTATGATGAACACGACTTTGTCAAATCCGGCGTTTAAAGCATCGTATATGGAATAGTCCATGATAATCTCACCGCTTGGTCCTACCGGCTCCAGCTGTTTGATGCCCCCGCCAAACCGGCTGCCAATGCCCGCCGCCATAATCACTAATGATGTTTTCTTCATAATACTATCTCCCTGTTTGTTTAATCTGCCTAATAGTATACCACAAAAAAAGGGTTTAATCCATAGATACCGTATTATCCCCAGTTCCACTTCCCATTTGGAAAAATTCATTTGTCATAGAAAAAGGGATTTGAACCTGTTTCACAAGGTCCAAATCCCTTTGCATTACTTTGTAAGTGAAAGCCTTATATGAGCCCTTTTCAGAGCAGCTTCCGCTCTAACAATATCAATTTCTCCGCTCTGTTCCTTTAAGCGGCGTTCTGCACGGATCTTAGCCTCCTCTGCACGGTTTGCATCGATCTCTCCCGGCCATTCAACAACTTCCGCCATTATGACGATCTTCTCCGGTAAGATTTCAGTAAAACCAGACATCAGGGCCGCTTCCTTCACTCCGTCTTCCTCGTGAATCTTTAAGACTCCCGGGGCAACGATAGCAGTCATGGGAATATGATTCCGGTATACGCCGATATCCCCTTCCGTGGTAGTAAGCTCCACCATGGAAGCCTCTCCCTCGTAAAACTTTCGTTCCGGTGTGATGATCTGCAGTTTGAATAAATCAGCCATATTCCCACCCCCTATTTTTTCACACGGGCAAGAACGTCCTCGATGCTGCCTGCATTTAAGAAATAGCTCTCCGGAATATCATCATGCTTTCCTTCGAGGATCTCCTTAAAGCCCTGAATCGTATCAGAAAGCGACACATAGCGGCCTTCCAGACCGGTAAACTGTCCTGCAACGAAGAAAGGCTGAGAAAGGAATCTCTGAATCTTTCTTGCACGGGCCACCGTGATCTTATCTTCCTCAGAAAGCTCATCCATACCCAGCATGGCAATGATATCCTGAAGCTCTTTATACTTCTGAAGAACCTCCTGAACCCCACGGGCAACACGGTAGTGTTCCTCACCTACGATACGGGGATCAAGGATTCTTGATGTGGATCCAAGAGGATCAACCGCCGGATAAATACCCAGCTCCACGATGGAACGGTCAAGAACCGTGGTCGCATCCAGATGGGCGAATGTGTTGGCCGGAGCCGGGTCCGTAAGGTCATCGGCCGGAACGTAAACTGCCTGAACCGATGTGATGGAACCATTCTTTGTGGAAGTGATTCTCTCCTGAAGAGCGCCCATCTCGGTCTGCAGGGTCGGCTGATAGCCTACTGCGGAAGGCATACGTCCAAGCAAAGCGGAAACCTCGGAGCCTGCCTGGGTGAAACGGAAAATGTTGTCAATAAATAACAGTACATCCTTGCCGCCCTGGTCACGGAAATACTCAGCCATGGTAAGGCCTGTAAGACCTACTCTCATACGGGCACCCGGCGGCTCGTTCATCTGTCCGAATACCATGGTTGTTTTATTAATAACGCCTGATTCCTGCATCTCGTGATAGAGGTCATTTCCTTCACGGGTACGCTCGCCAACGCCGGTGAATACAGAATATCCGCCGTGCTCTGTGGCGATGTTACGGATCAGCTCCTGAATTAATACGGTCTTACCTACTCCTGCACCACCGAAAAGGCCGATCTTACCACCCTTTTGATAAGGGCAGAGAAGGTCAACGACCTTGATACCGGTTTCCAGAACCTCCGTTTCCGTGGACTGCGCCTCAAAATTGGGGGCTGGTCTGTGAATCGGAAAATGCTCTTTTACTTCCGGTGCCGGTTTATTATCGATCGGATCACCCAGAACGTTAAATATACGTCCCAATGTCTCCTCTCCAACCGGTACGGTAATCGGAGCGCCGGTAGCTGCCGCGTCCATACCACGTACCAGTCCATCGGTGGATCCCATGGCGATACATCTTACTGTATCATCGCCAAGATGCTGGGATACTTCTACAACCAGTCTGCTGCCATCCTTTGTAGCAATATCAATTGCCTCATTGATATCAGGCAGCTTGCCCTGGCTGAACTTGATATCCAGTACGGCACCGATGATCTGGGTGATCTTACCAATATTTTGTCCTGCCATCTTGTTTCTCCTTCTTATATATTTCTCTCGTTCCTGAAAAATAAAGTTCGATTCGCCTTATGAAATCGCATTGGCTCCGGCTATGATCTCGGTAAGCTCCTGGGTAATGGAACCCTGTCTTGCCCGGTTATACGCCAGTCCAAGTTCTTCTATCATCTCTTCCGCATTATTGGTCGCAGAGTCCATGGCTGCCATTCTGGCCCCGTTCTCACTTGCAACGGCCTCCAGCAAAGCGCCATAGATCATGCTGCTCATATACTTAGGAATAATGGAATCCAATACCTGGTCCTCATCCGGCTCATAATTCATTAAAGTCAGATCCGTCTTTTCACTTTCCTTTTCCATTTCAACCGGGAGAAGCTTTTTAAGAGTCGGTATTTGGGTTACAGTATTCTTAAAAGATGTATAAGCCAGATAAATTTCACCTATCCGGTTCTGTCCAAAGGCGTCTAAAAGCTCCATGGTAATATCGGCCGCATCGCGGTAGATCGGTTCATTGATCACTTCGGAATAATCCGCAGCAACCGTATATCCCCTTCTCACCAGTGCTTCCTTCCCTTTCCGTCCAATGGCGTAAACATCCGTAAGCTCTGGCGCAAGCCTCTCATCCCCATGAACCATCTTGGCAATGTTGCTGTTATAGCCCCCTGCCAGTCCACGGTTTGAAGTGATGACGATGACTGCCTTCCGCTTAGAGTCGCCTGACTTTAAATACTTATGTTCAATACTGCCGGACTTGCGCAGCATGGAACCTATGGTATCAAACATCATGTCGTAATAAGGTTTGGATTCCTCCGCCTTTGCTTTGGACTTCTGCAGCTTAACGGTAGATATGAGCTTCATGGCTTTCGTGATCTGTTCGGTACTGGAAATACTGTCTCTTCTTCGTTTGATATCCCTAATGGATGCCATGATTGTTCACCTGCCTTTAAAAAACACCTGCTTTGCATTCGTTAATTGCCTTTACCAGCAATTCCTCTGTCTCAGGCGTGATCTGCTTTGTCTCGCGGATGCTTGCGGGAACTTCAGAATATTTGGTATCAATAAAACTGGTCAAAGCCTTTTCAAAATCAAGGATTTTCCTGGTAGGAATATCCAGGAGCAGCTTCTTGGTCGCTGCAAAGATAATGATGATCTGGTATTCAACCGGCATCGGCTGATACTGGCCCTGCTTTAATACCTCTCTGATCCTCTCGCCCTGGGCAAGCTGCTCTGCTGTTTCCTTATCAAGCTCGGAACCAAACTGCGCAAAGCTTGCAAGCTCGCGGTACTGTGCCAGTTCCACACGGATAGGAGCTGCGATCTTCTTCATAGCCTTGATCTGAGCGGAGCCGCCTACACGGGATACGGAAAGACCTGCGTTGATGGCAGGACGGAAACCGGAATTAAACATCTCTGTCTCCAGATAAATCTGTCCGTCTGTAATGGAAATAACATTGGTCGGAATATATGCGGACACGTCACCTGCCTGGGTCTCAATGATGGGAAGGGCTGTTAAAGAACCTCCTCCCAGCTCCTCTGAAAGCCTGGAGGCTCTCTCCAGCAGTCTGGAATGCAGATAGAAAACATCACCAGGGTATGCTTCACGGCCCGGCGGTCTCTTAAGCAGCAGGGACAGGGTACGGTAAGCGGCTGCATGTTTACTTAAATCATCGTAAACAACCAATACGTCCTCTCCGTTTTCCATCCATTCCTCTCCAATGGCGCATCCGGAATATGGAGCAATATACTGAAGAGGAGCTAAATCGGAAGCAGTGGATACAACAATGGTGGTATAATCCATTGCACCGTACTCTTCCAGTGTCTTAACAATATTGGCAACCGTAGATGCCTTCTGGCCAATGGCAACATAAATACAATGAACTCCCTGGCCCTTCTGGTTAATAATGGTATCAATGGCAATCGCCGTCTTTCCGGTCTGGCGGTCGCCGATGATCAGCTCACGCTGTCCTCTTCCGATGGGGATCATGGCATCAATAGCCTTAATACCTGTCTGAAGAGGGGTGTCTACTGATTTTCTGTCAATAACTCCATGAGCCACACGCTCGATCTTACGGAATTTGTCTGTCTGGACCGGTCCTTTTCCATCAATGGGCTGTCCTAACGCATTTACAACACGTCCGGTCAATGCATCGCCAACAGGTACTTCCACCACTCGCCCGGTAGTCTTAACCGTATCGCCCTCGCTGATAGCGCCACTACCTAATAATACCGCACCAACGTTATCCTCTTCCAGGTTGAGCACCATGCCGTAGATTTCTCCCGGAAACTCAAGAAGCTCTCCCTGCATGGCATTTTCAAGGCCATGGATACGGGCAATTCCGTCCGCTACCTGAATGACTGTACCGACATCAGAGACATCCAGTTTCGTAGAATATCTTTGAATCTGTTCCTTGATGACAGAACTGATCTCTTCTGGTCTTAAATTCATTAAGGTTTGCACCTTCTTTCTTTATTTATATGGAAACTCGATTCGCCTTACGGCTCCTCAGCTGATTTGCTGAATAAAAGCTCCGCTTACGCCTGCTTTCATTAAGTAAATCATGCTAACTGCAGCTTTAACAGGCTGCGGCGCAGATCGTAAATCTGCGTCTTAATGCTGGAATCCACTACCCGGTCACCGATCCGGATCACCATGCCGCCAATGATTGACGGATCTACCTGATAATCCATCTCAAACTCCACATACTGAGTCGTGTTCAGCAGTTTTTCCAAAAGCCGGGCCTTCTGCCCCTCATTTAATTCAACAGCGCTGGTCACATGGGCCACGCCGATCTTCTTATATTCTTTGACAGTGTTTACGAAGTATTCACAGATTGCCGGAATCTCCTTCTGCCTGCCTTTGTCGACAATGACTGCCAGAAAACCCATCAGGTCATCTGATACGCGTCCGTCAAAAATATTCTTAATAATGCCGATTTTATCTTCTTTTACAATCTTCGGATTATCAAGAAGCTCCGCCAATGACTGATTTTCGCGCCAAACCACCTGCAGGCCTCTCACTTCCTCAAACAAAGCGTCCACTTCCTGCTTTCTTAAAGCTTCCTCAAACAATGCATCGCCGTATACTTTTGATACTAGCTTTGCCATGTGCTCTCACCCATCTCTTTCAAAGTCTCGTCAATCAGGGCATCCTGCACCGTAGTGTCAATGGAAGCAGCCACGACCTTGCCGGCCATAACAGAAGCGATGGATATGATTTGTTCCTTCATATCATCAAGCGCTTTCTTTCTCTCCAGTTCCACCTCGCGGTTGCCCCGTGTAACAATGCGGTCCGCTTCTTCCCTGGCTTCTGCAATAATCTCAGCCTCACGCTGTTTTGCTCTTTTTCTGGCATCCTCTAAGATTTCTTCTGCCTCTTTCTTCACTTCATGAAGCTTTGCTTCATATTCTTCCTTCATTGCGTGCGCAGCTTCCTTATCGTCTGCAGCGTTTTTTAATGCTCCCGCAATCTTCTGTTTTCTTTTTTCCAGGGCTTCCCGCACCGGATTAAACAGCATATAGGATAACGCAAAAAACAGGATGAATATGTTAATGCCTGTCACAAATGAACCAAAAAGCAGCTGTGGGTCAAATCCCAATAATCGTTCCAAGGTTTCGCCTCCTCTCGCTCTTTATTCTTTCCCCATTCTACTGGCAGGCTTTTTCCACCCGCCACTCCACTCTTTAGCTGAATGGCTTTAAGAACATGAGGATAGCAGCAACAGCGAAACCATAAAGACCTGTTGTCTCGGCAACAGCCTGTCCTAAAAGCATGGTAGATGTAATATCAGCCTTTGCGCCTGGATTACGTCCAACTGCGGCAGCCGCATGGCCTGCTGCGATACCCTGTCCAATACCAGGTCCGATACCTGCGATCATCGCAAGACCTGCACCGATTGCTGAGCAGCCTAAGATAAAATCCTGTCCTGAAAATCCGTTCATAGAAAAATTCCTCCTGAATTTAATATTATTGAAGTTTAATCCATCTTATCATTGACATATACCATGGTCAGCATACAGAACACATAGGTCTGGATACAGCCTGAGAATACGTCGCAATATACGTGTAAAAATGCTGGGATACCAATATTTACAAAAATTGGCATCATCCCATACCACAATCCCATAATAACAACACCTGACATCATGTTGCCGAATAAACGAAGCGCCTGGGATAATGGGTTAGTAATTTCACCGATTAAGTTAATCGGGAACAAAACCGGAAATGGCTGAAACAAGCCTGTCAGATGACCGATTCCGTGATTCTTGATTCCCTGGTATTGCACGATACAGAAAGTGAAAATACCAAGCATAAAGGTAACACCAAAGTCTCCTGTTGGCGTTCTAAGGCCAAATAAGCCGCCAATATTGCAGAACAGTATGAAGATAAATATAGTTCCGATATAATTAACAAATTTTTTTGCATTGTGACCCATAGTACTGTTCACCAGGTTATCAAGCGCTTCCACAGCAAACTCCACTATATTCTGGAAGGTGCCAGGCACTTCTGTGGCCTGCTTCATTTTCCGGTTGGCAATCACTGCTATAATCAGGATTACGATTGTCACAATGCTAAGGCCTATTTCTGTGGTTGTAATCCAAAGTTCCTGACCAAAAGCCTGAAACTTTGTTACTCCTTTGATCATAAAGTCCACATTATTGGCACTCGCAACTACCATACGCTTAAGCCTCCTTTCTTAAGAGATCCCACTTGACCGCTAAAAAGATTACTCTCCCTTTGTCCTGCGGACCGCGATCTTGTGTATAACAGGCTGAAAAAATGCTCCAGCCTTGAGTCCGAGGACTCCGATTACTACTGCGACCGGATTGAACCAGTCCGAAAACCGGACAATGACTGCTACCATTATAACAACAAGCAGCAGATAGCGAATGACTGAGCTGACAATACTCCGCTTCTGAACAGTCTTTGGATCTTCCGTCTTCATAGAACGTTCAAGTACCATAGCCATGGATAAAAACATGGCCAGGGCTAACGCCATTCCCAAAATCAATCCTGCAAAAACAGCACGTCTGGGATACACAATTAATGCCCCAAGCATAACTACCGCCGTGAAAAACACAATTCCGGCAGAAACCTCAAGCATCAGATTCTTTGTTTCCTTCCCCATTACAAGTCCTCCTGTCTACGAAAGTTTCCCATCATCATGTCCCTTCACGCGGCTTGGCTGCTTCGGCTTATGGACCTTGGGTCTTGCCTCCTCCTGCCGCTCCATGCGCTCCTTCTGATCCTCAGCCCGCTCCTCCCTTTCATTCATGGCCAGTGTGGTCTTTGCCAGCTTATAGGCATTTAAGCCTCCTGCCAGAAATCCCAGAAACAGAAATAATAACGTCAGCTTTGTCCCAGCATACCGGTCAATATAGTAACCGGCAAGAATACAGACAAACACAGGCACCATGACACTGATACCCAGTTGGGTCACCATCATGAAACTTCTCATTACGCTCTTTTTATGGCGCATAATTCCACCTGCTTTCTGCATCCTGCACATATACTTGGTATTATACCTAATAAAATTAATTTTGTCTATTATATACGGAAATTTATCTGGATTTTTATGGAAGATGTATATAATATCAATAATTGTATATCCATCGTATATGAATACTTTGTATAAATCTGGACACGTCAAAAAACTCCATACTTTTACATGTTTTAGACAAAAAAAACCTTGCAAAAAGGCCTGCTTTTTGCGAGAGAAACCCGTAAAAAACAGACCTTTATCAAATTACTAATTATACTTCTTTTGTGCCCGGAAGAATTGTTTCAACTTCTGCATGTGGACGTGGGATTACATGTACGGATACCAGTTCTCCTACGCGCTGAGCTGCTGCTGCACCTGCATCAGTTGCTGCCTTAACAGCTCCTACATCACCTCTTACCATAACGGTAACAAGACCGCCGCCTACGAATTCTTTACCGATCAGGGTAACGTTTGCTGCCTTTACCATAGCATCTGCTGCTTCAACGGATCCAATTAAACCTTTTGTTTCAATCATTCCTAATGCATCGTATTTCATTTTTAAATCCTCCTGATTTATAATTAATTTTTAATGGTTCACTTACTTTACAATGGTTACGCTTGAAGAACTGCCAAGTCCCATGGCATTTGCTTCTTCCGTATCAAGATGGCATTCCAGGCTCGACGTATCGGTTACGCGGATTGCCGTATGATGAAAGATACCGCCGCGGATTCCTTCTGTCTGAATGCTTACCGTCTGTCCGTCATGTACACCGAACTTCTGGGCATCCTGAGGAGTCATATGAATGTGTCTCTGGGCGATGATAAGGCCTTCCTTTGTTTGAACGGAGCCCTTTGGACCCACCAATGTGATTCCTGGTGTTCCGGCTAATTCCCCGGACATCTTAGGTTCTGATTTTGTTCCAAGCTTAAAACAGTCTGCTGCCAGAACTTCGACCTGAGTCTGCTTTCTGACCGGACCTAATATACGGACCTTTTCAATAGCTCCTTTTGGGCCGCATACGGTGACTGTTTCTTTGCATGCATACTGTCCCGGCTGGGATAGCTCCTTTAATTTGGTCAGTTGGTAACCCTGGCCGAAAAGAGCATCTAAGTCTTCCTGGGACAGATGTACGTGGCGGTTGGAAACGCCAACTGGTATTCGAAACTCATCGGTTCCGGATTCCGTTTTCACGGCTTCCATTAAGAGTTTGATTACCGCTTCATACTTATCCATTCCTGTTCTCCTTTTCTGGTTCGTTTTACTGGCCCTTCATAGCCAGTACGATCTCCTTTACAAGAGCTGCCAGCTTCTCATTTTCATCGGTTCCTCCCTGGCAGGAAGATGCCGGTGCGCATTCCTTTTTATCAAAGGATGCTACAAAGTCAGCAGGACTAAAGGATGCAGCCTGGGTTGTTTCCTTCCATGTAAAGGTTGGATCATCTGCTGCGATGGTAGAACAATCCTTGATACCGAAAGCTACCTTTTTCACATTGAGGAGATGTTTCGGGCTGACGTTTTCAGAAACAGAGCTTCCTCCGCAGGTTCCGCATCCTAATGTAAAGGAAATCGGAAGACCTGTACTGATTCCTGTTCCGCCCTGGCTTCCGCCTGTATTTACAAGGATTCTGGAAGCAGGCTTTGCAGCGAACTTAAGAACCATATCCCTGTCCTGGGTATGAATGCTCATGGTATGTCCGATTCCGTTCTGTAAAAGACGGATGCTTAAGCCACAGGCCTCTTCCCAGTTCTTTACGGTATAGAAACCAAGTACGGTTGTCAGCTTTTCGTAGGATAAAGGATATCCCTCTCCAACGCCTTCCTGTTTTCCGATGAGGACTTTTGTTCCCTCAGGAATCTGGATTCCTGCTGCCTGTGCAATTACCTGGGGGGAACGGCCAACAAATTTAGCATTCATGTTATGACCATTTTTAAATAACATAGCACAAACTTTATCGGTTTCTTCCTTTGTCATGAAGTAACCGCCCTGGCTCTTTAACTCTGCTACGACTTCTGCGTGATTGCTCTCCTCGCAGATGATGGACTGCTCAGAAGCACAGATGGTACCATAGTCAAAGGTCTTGCTGGCAAGAATTGTTTTTACCGCCTGCTTTACATCTGCTGTCTTTTCAATGTAAGCCGGGGAGTTTCCTGCACCTACGCCGATGGCTGGCTTTCCTGCGCTGTATGCAGCTTTTACCATACCAGGACCGCCGGTTGCAATGATAACGGAAACTTCCTTGCACTTCATCAGTTCATTGGTAGAACCCATGGATGGCATGGATACACAGCCGATGATTCCTTCCGGTGCGCCTGCTGCAATTGCAGCGTCACGCATAACCTCTGCAGCCTTTAAGGTACATTTAGCAGCAGAAGGATGAGGAGAAAATACAATTGCGTTTCCAGATTTAATGGCGATCATGGATTTAAAGAATACGGTTGAGGTTGGGTTGGTAGATGGAACGATACCCATTACAAGGCCTACCGGTTCTGCCACATCAATGGTCTTATTTACGGTATCCTCTGAAAGGATCCCTCTTGTCTTCATATCCTTTATCTCTTCATATAAAAGAGTGGAAGCAGCATGGTTCTTATATGCCTTGTCCATGACCTTTCCAAAACCTGTTTCTTCTACAGCCATCTCTGCCAGGCAAAGAGCGTGTTCCTCTCCTGCCTTTGCCATGCTCTTAAGAATGGTGTCAATCTGTTCTGCCGTAAATTCGGCGATTTTTTTTGCGGCAGCTTCGCCGCATCTTGCTAAGTCCCTTGCTTCCTGGATGGAACGTAAATCATAATCAAAATTTTCCATGTTCCCGTTCTCCCTTTCTAAAAATATTAATCATTCTGTCTGTAATACTTCCCGAATTCTTCCAGCAGCAGGGTTTTATTTGCCTTTGAAATTTCCCGTCCAGCTATGCTGAATTCCGGATATTCTCTGGCAAGTGTCCTAAGCTCTGTTACCTTCATATCTTCAAGTATCTTCATGGTTTCTTCCAGACCGTCCTGCTTCATCCACAAGTCCATTGTTTCCCGCTTTATGGTATCCACGGTTTCCGGTTCATTGGAAGATTCTTCCACCGGCTCTTCTGCCGGTATCTCTTTAAGTACTTCAGCCGATGTTTCTTCTACGTCTTCTGCGATTTCCGGAACTGGTTCTTTTTCCGGTTCGTCAGGAGTGCCTCCGCCGATAACAGCCGTCAGCTCATCATGAGGCCTGGCAATTACATGGCGTGTTACTAAAGCAGCATCGTTTATGCGTTCCACCGCTGCTGCTCCGGCGTCCACCGCTGCCTTTACTGCCGCCACATCACCGGTCACCGTAACAGCGACGAGACCTCCGCCGACTTTGGTCTTTTCCAGAAGAGACACATCTGCTGCCTTTAACATGGCATCTGCCGCCTCAATAGCCACCAGCACGCCTTTTGTTTCTATAAAGCCAAGTGCCTGCATTGTTTACCTCCTTAAACCAAATCAGCCCAGTTTGCCGGATACGTTGCGTAAAATACTCTCGCTTTATCTGGTGAACCCCAGGTTACCTTGGAACCTGACGGCACGAAGAGCACATCTCCGGCTTTTGCCGTGTAGGTCTTTCCGTCAATGGTAACGGTTAAGGTTCCTTCAATTACATAATCGATCTCTTCATAGGTCAATTCCCATTCAAAGCTTGAATGGTCGATCACAAGGAAACCTGCACTGATATGGGACTCGTCTTTGCTTACAAGTTCCTGGTAGTAAGCTTTGACAGAAGGATCACCTGTATCAAATACATCCATTTTCACAGAGCTTCCGCGAACTACCTTAAGACCGTTTCCATGGCTTTCCGACTCATAGGGTTTTAAAATATCATTTAACAGACCCTTTTCCATCAAAGTCTTCAGTACCATATAAATTTTATCGCTGTCAATATCCATGCCTGCAAAAGCAGCCGGGGCCTGTGTCTGCTGCTCCTCTGCCTTATCGCAGAATTTGATGCCGAATGAATCTGCAGCATCCTTTGCAGATGGAGTGATGATACTTCCGCTTTCCACGTAAAATACCTTTTTTCCCTCAGCGTTTAACTTTTCTACATCTTTTGCACAAATTAACTGCTTCATATGATCACTTCCCTCCTATATAAATTGGCAATCTTCATCAATAATCCCAATTACTACGGCATCTACGGGAACCTCATCGCTCCCCAGCATCCGTCTGGCAGAAGAGCCGGTGGAAATGATCACACGGTCACCGATGCCAGCGCTGATGATATCTGCTACGATCAGCCGTTCGCCTTCCCGTGTGCCTCCAATGATCTCGGCAAGCATAAATTTATACCCATTTAAGGACTCCGCTTTTCTGGTCGCCCATATGTTATCAATCAATCTGGCCGCTACCATTCTTCCACCCCTCTCTTCTCTCTTTGCTTAATCTCGTCCATAGCTGCCTCTACCGATGCCGTATCTCCAAAAATCGCCAGCATGATCATGTTCTGCGGGCAGCTTCCTCTGATGTCTTCTACCGTAACACCTACTGCTTTTTCTGCCACATCTGCGGCACAAACCATTTCGATGATTCTGCCCTGTATCAGTCCCACTGCATCCGCCGGTCCTATGGGGGAGGAGGTGCCGGAGCCTTTCCTTCGGTTCAAAATATCCATGGTTCCCTTTGACGGTGATTTAATTATACGGTATTCCATATTGTCCACATCCTTTATGCCAGCTCTTCCTGCGTACAGGAAAATGCGATTCCAAGAGGTGTTACAAACATTGGGTTCTCAGGTTTGCGTGTCCTGATTCCCGTCTGTTTTTCAATGATTGCTTCAATTCCGGTAAGGCAGCAGGTACCGCCTACCAGATAGATTTCCTGCACATCATGTCCTTTGATATGGCGGCTTATGATGGAAGCAACCTTTTCCACAACCGGTTTTAAGACCGGCAGCAGTTCTTTATGGTGTTCTTCCTTCCGTTTATAAACCTCTGCTTCCTGAAAGGACATTTGATAAGCACCGGAGACCACCAGGGAGAAATGAGTTCCTCCAGTTGGTTCATCCGCTACATACACCACCTTTCCATCCTTTAAAATGGAGATTCCGGTGGTGCCGCCTCCGATATCCACGACTGCACCGTTTTTAATTTTTAAAACAGCATTTGCCGCCGTAGGTTCATCGAGAAGGGCCGTTATTTCAAATCCGGCTCCCTGGACCACGTTCTTAATCGCTCCTCCGTCCAGGGAATCAGTGCCCGGAGGAATGGCTGCAGCCGCATAAAGCAATTCTGTGCCCAGCTTTTCCTCCAGTTCTTCTTTCAGCTCCCGTACGATCCGGATGGCACCGATGTAATCCACGACCATTCCATCCCGGACCACATCCGCATACCGGTAAGCACCTGCCACAGGTTTGTAATTCTCATCCAGCACGGCCAGTACCACACACGCTGTTCCCAGATCGACTCCGGTATAATAAACAGAGGAGCTTCCCTTAACGGGCTGTTTAACAACTGCTTCAAACTGGCTCACCAGCTCATTGCAGCCATCAAATGTTATTACTTCCTTTGACATGTTTTCCCTCCATATTCCAGACATATCATCTGTGATAAGCGGTTGATTACCGGGTTAAGGATCCCACTTTCCGTTTCCGCCGCCAGTTCTCTTACGATGCAGCGCAGCCGGTGCAGAATAAGGATTTCCTTTCCCTTTTCTGACTGTGCATGAAAACCTGTGATTTCGAAGCAGTCCTCATAAGGCTGGTTAAAGTTCTCCTTATGAAATCCGGTGCATGGCTCTAATGGGATTTCCACTTCCCTGCCTTCTTTCCCAAGATCAGAAAGCTTTCGTTCCAGGTCAAATATCTGCTCTGCCAACAGCACGTCCCGATTTAATAATTCAAGACCAGCCTCCAGAAACTGTGCCTGAAGGGTTTTCTTTTTTAATAAAAAATGATCCTGACAGATTTCTTTTTTCGGTGCTTCTTCTTTTTTCTCTGCAGGTTTTTCATTTTTACGTTTTACCATCATAGGATCGTCACTTATGGGAATCTTCTTATCCACCAGGAACTGGCGCGCTCCGGGTGTCAGTCTGGTTCCCACAGGGAGATCATAGGAGGTAAAGGGTTCTTTTTTAAATAAAATCCTCAAATCGTCTTCGGTGATGAATTTCATTAATAGCCCCCCTTACACAATTTCCGGTAGATGGCTTCAATTTCTTCTACCGCAGGCACTCTTGGATTGGTCAATGTGCAGTTATCAGCCAGGGCTTTTTCCGCCATTTCATGTACAGCCTGTTCAAATTCGTCTTTATCAATCTTTAAGTCTGTAATCTGCTGAGGTATTTTGATCTTGTTCATCAGATTCTTGATGTGACGCACCAGGCCGTGTACCGTGGCCTTATCTGTTCCTGCCGCGATTCCAAGCATGTTTGCGATCGCCACATATCTGGCGCAGGCTATCTGTTCTCCGGCATCTTCCAGACCAGCGTTGTAGCTGATGACATGGGGAAGCAGGATTGCATTGCTTCTTCCGTGAGGAATGTGAAAGCGTGCACCCAGCGCATGTGCCATGCTGTGGCAAAGCCCTAAGGAAGCTCCGTTAAAAGCAACTCCGGCCAGACAGGATGCATTGTGCATGTGAGTTCTGGCTTCCATGTCGCTTCCATCTTCTACAGTACGTGCCAGGTAGTTCCATACCAGCCTTACAGCCTTTTCCCCGCAGGCATCAGTAAAATCACCTGCATTGGTCGAAACATAGGCTTCTAAGGCATGGGTCAGAACATCCATTCCGGTATCCGCTGTAATGTGAGGCGGAACCGATACCGTAAAGCGGGGGTCAAGAAAGGCTGCATCCGGCACCATACTATCGGAACGCAGCGGATATTTTGCCTGGGCCTGAGGATCGGATATTACAGAAAAATTAGTTACTTCACTTCCGGTACCGCTGGTTGTGGGAACTGCGATCAAACACAGTTTCTCATTTCCCATCTGACTGTAGATGTGGCTTGCAGCCTTTGCCGTATCAATGGCAGAGCCGCCGCCAAGGGCAATCACTGTATCCGGACCAAAGCACTTCATTCCGCCAATGGCCTTTGAAACTACTTCAATGGTCGGATCAGGCACTACCTCAGAAAACACTTCATAGCTGCTCCCCTTCTCCTGCAAAAGCTCTGTGATCCAGTTCACCTTTCCGGACTGGGCCATAAAGGGGTCGCAGATAATATAAGCCTTTGTCACTGGAAGTTCCTTCATTTTTTCAAGACAGGAAGATCCCATATATACCTTTGTATTCATTACAAATTGCTCCACGTTACATTTCCCTCCTTTCCTTTTATTTTAATGCTTTCATTAATTCATGAAGACCGGTCCCTTCAGACAGATTGATATGGTAATATGGCTCCGGAACTCCGGTTTTTTTTAACTGACGGATACACCACTCATCATTTTCCGGTTTTTCTCCGCTTCCTGTAATCACACCGATCACAGGGATTCGGAACACTTTTGCAAATCCAGGCGGATAACTTTCCCGGCATGATGACTGGTCTACCAGCATCAGCACATGGGAGGCATCCTGTGCCGCCGCAATGATATGTTTATGCATCCAGGGACTTTCCAAGTAAACCCCCGGTACATCCAGAGTCTTTTCCCCATATACCATGTTCTGGGTTCTCCTGGCAGGACCGGTAAAGCCGTTAATGGTATTAGCCAAGGTAGTTTTCCCGCTGCCGCAGGGACCGATGATCATGATTCTTTTTTTTCTCATGTTTTTGTTACCGCAGGCACCATATAACCCAGCCCGCGGTTTAAGGTATCACATACCGCATTCAAAGCGGTTTCCACACTGTCCACATCGCCTGCAATGATCACAGAGCCTGTGAAACGGTCCAAGAAGCCAATTTCAACGTCCGCTGCCTTTGCCGCAATATCCGCCGCAATGATGGAGGTTTCGAAAGGGGACAGAGTGAGAATTCCGATGGCACCCAGTTCATCAATGCCAAGGCATTCATACACCTCCGGTATGGGAGATGCGATTACATGGGCTATGGTCACCTGCTTGCCCGGAACGGACTCCTCTATGACACGCTGCATCTCAATCATGGCCTCTTCCCCTTTCTTAGTGCTTTACCACAGTGACCGGGAACTGATATTCTTTCATCCACCCTTCGATCCGGTCTAAATCCTCTGCGCTTAAGCTTGGATCACCATCAATGGGGTATTTCATATCAAGCTGATTGTATTTGTTCACGCCCAGCTTATGATACGGAAGTAAGTCAATTCCTTTAAAATTCTTGTAATCACGGAAGGGCATCAGGAATTTAATGACCGCATCGATCTCTTCCCGGCTGTCATTGATCCCCTTCAGCATGGGCATCCGGACCTTCACATTGAAACGGTGGTGAAGCAGTTCCTTAAGATTGGTAAGGATCTGTTCATTGTTCACACCAACCAGCTCATTGTGGCGGACAGGGTCCATGTGTTTGATATCAAACAGGAATAAGTCCACATACTCCGCAATTTTTAAAATGGTTTCCGTATTGGTATAACCACAGGTCTCAATGGCCGTATTGATTCCTTCCTGCTTGCAGGCCATTAACAGGTTTAAAGCTGCTTCCGGCTGGGCAGTCACTTCGCCGCCGCCAAGGGTTACGCCGCCGCCTGAAATATCATAAAAGGCAGCGTCCTCTTCCACAATTTTAAGCAGTTCTGAAATGGTCTTAACCTCTCCGGCAATGGTCAGCGCTTTATTGGGGCAGACATTCTTGCACTTCATGCATCCGATGCAATCCTTATCCCGTTTGATTTCATGCTTCCCGGTCTCACTGGACATCACATGGATTCCTACGGGGCACACATCAGCGCACGCCCCGCAGTTTGTACAGGAATTCTGCTTAAACATCACCTGGAATTTCCGCACCATTCCTTCTGGATTGGAGCACCATTTACACCGGAGAGGACAACCTTTAAAGAATACCAGGGTTCTGATTCCCGGTCCGTCATACATGTTGTACTTCTGCACGTTAAAGATAAACGCCTTACGTTCAATCTCTCCTGTCATTCCATGGTCCATTATGATTTATCTCCGTTTTCTTTTAGAAATGTGTCAGCATGGTTCTGCTTATGATCTCATCCTGTACATCCTTGCATAACTCTACGAAGAATGCGCTATAGCCAGCTACACGGACGATCAAGTCGCGGTACAGCTCCGGATGCTTCTGAGCCTCAATTAAGGTATTGTTGTCCAAGTAGTTGAACTGCATCTCGCCGTTTCCGAACATGCATGCCGTACGAAGCAGGGTGATAAGGCTTTCTTCTCCTTCCGGAGTATCCAAAAGTCCTGCCATGATCTTAAAGTTATGAACCATACCGATGTTCATGCTGTCATTGGACAGCTTGGATACGGACTTGATGATAGCGGTCGGGCCCTTGAAGTCTGCACCCTGGGTCGGGCTGATACCGTCGGAAAGAGGCAGCCATGCGTTACGGCCGTTGGCAGAAGCGCCTGTCAGCTGTCCGAATGGGGTGTTGTTGGAAATGGATAAGGTACCATGGCTTAAAACAGAGTATAAGGTCTTATACTGTCTGTGCTCATGCTCTGTAAAGTCAACCAGGTCAGCGGCAATTAAATCTGCATAATCATCATCATTTCCGTATTTCGGAGCATTGAGGCAATCGGTACGGATCTGGTCATATCCTACAAAGTCAGCCTTTAACGCCTGGTTTAACTGCTCCAGTGTATATTTTTTCTCTTCGAATACAAGCCTTTTGATCGCTGCCATGGAGTCTGCATAGGTAGCCAGACCAGACCAAACCACACCAGGTCCGAAGTTGTACATTGCGCCGCCTGAGGATACATCCTTGGCTTTTTCCATACAGCCTTCGTACATGATGGACATAAGTGGCTTTGGAGCTAAGTCTCTGTGAACCCGCTGGGAAATAACGGTGGCAACATCAGTCCACTTTGTAATATATTTGATTTCTTCTTTTACAGCTGCTTCAAACTCTTCATAGGTCTTGAAGCTTGTTAAGTCACCCATATCCGGGCAAACCTGCTTGCCATACCATAACGGAACGCCGTGGTTTAAAACAAGCTCGATACAGATCGGCCACTGGGTATAAGCAGTGGAGGTCCACTGATACAGACGTCCGGATTTCTGAGGCTCTACACAGCCCATCAGGCAGTAATCACGTGCATCTTCAATGGATACGCCTTTTGCAAGCATCATCTTGATGTGGGCATCGTCAAAATGGCAAGCCGGGAATCCCATACCGGAACGTACCACATCTACGATTTTTTTCATGTACTTTTTCGGGGACTTATTGTGGATACGGCATGCAAGAGATGGCTGGTAAATCTTTACATGGCGGACTGCATCCATAAGTAAGTAAGTTAAATCATTGGTAGCATCATGTCCGCTGCGGGTCACACCGCCTACGCACATGTTTACGAATGGCTGGTAGCCTGCAAAGAACTTGGAACCGCCTTCGCTGGTGATCCACATCATCTCAGACATCTTGATCAGCATACAGCCGGCAAGCTCAAATGCCTCAAAATCATTCATACGTCCGGATTCAATATCATCTTTGTAGAATGGATACATATACTGATCCACACGTCCGATGGACATACCGGTCTGATTCTCTTCCACTACAAGCAGAGACTCAATGGTCCATACAGCCTGAATCGCTTCCCAGAAGGTTCTTGGCTTGTGAGCAGGAACGTAAGCATTTACTTCAGAAATCTTTAACAGTTCTGCCTTACGCTTTGGATTGGTTTCCTTTGCTGCAAGCTCTGCTGCATACTCGGAAAGCCTCTTTGCGTAGATCATAACGCCTTCTGTAGTATCGATAATGGATTTGTAAAAATAAATCTTCTCAATATCATCAGGGTTCTCATATTTCAGTTCTTCTAAATGATCCTTAGCTTCCTGCTGAATATCCAGCATGCCCTTCTTCATAAGGATCACATCATAACCGGGGTTTGAGTCTCCGCCGCCGTTGATGGCATGGTAGGAGCAGTCAGATACAAAGGATTCTCCTGATAATTCCCATACGCCTGCTTCACGGTACTGATCCTCACAATACTCATCGACAGATTTGCCGGACCAGTAAGGGAACAGCTCTTCTTTCATGATTTTCTTGTCTTCTTCAGAAATGTAGAACGGATCCTGAGCACGTGTTCCGATGGTATCGATCTCATCTACCATCCATCTCCATGCGATATCAGGGGAGAATGCACCTGCACGGGGAGCGCCGCAGGGAGCGCCTACGATAAGCTCGTTGTCCTGAATGACCAGGGGTGCTGTTTCACAGCAGTAACGGAAACATTTTGCACGAAGCATGATCTTTGGCATACCAGGATTTTCTTTTGCAATCTTGGTAATAGCACGAGCACGGTAGGTCGTAATAGATGGTTTATGCTTTAAATAGTTTTCCTTTAAATTCTGAAGTCTTGGAGTAATGCCAGCCGGTATCTCTGTTCCTCCCTCACAGCATGCTGCTGCCTGAGTAACTGGCTCTTTTTTGTTGATTTCATCGGAAACAGTTTCAAACATCTTCATCAGAGAAGCTCTTTCTTCTGGTGTCATGTTCTTCGTTGCTTCCACAAATTTATTTGAAAATTCACGAATATCCAATCTGGTTTCCCTCTCTTTCAATTATTTGCCGCCTAATGAATCAAGGGGATATGCTTGCATATCCAGTTGATTCACAAATTCAAGGTTGAAAGACGCTTTTCTTTCAACACTTATCATCAAGCTCTTTGGACAAGGTTTCTAAAATCTGCCTAAGGAGTGCTTTCGCATCCTCACAGCTCCCCTTTGTCTCAGGAGCTTTCTCATATCCGCCTGAAGCGTTCTTCCCGGCCCCAAGGAATTCCCTGGCATTCCGGACTCCATATCCCACGTTCCGGATGTAGATGAAATTCATGGGCGAAACGTTGTCAGCCGTGATTCCGGCACCTGCCGTAATGCTGCCAAGAGTCATGGCTGGAAACAGGTTCGTTGTGGCTCCCATGCTGCCAAGGGTGGCAGGAGTATTGACAAGAACTCTGCCCACCGGCTTCTTTAAGGCGAACTGGCGTATTACTTCTTCATCCCTGGAATGGATCACCAGGGTATGTCCATGGCTTTCGTTAACCAGAAGGCTCATGCATTTCTCGCAGGCGTGCATCCAGTCATCTTCGATGTAATAGGCCAGTACGGGACACAGAAGCTCTCTTGCAAACGGATTCCTGTCAGAAATATACTTCTGTTCGGAAACCAGCACCGTGGTGGACTCAGGCACCGTAAATCCTGCTCTGACTGCAAGCTCTGCTGCCGGTCTTCCCATGATTTCCGTATCCGCCTTCCCGCTTTCCAGGCAGAGGAGTTCGATCAGCTTTTTCTCCTCTTCCCCATTCATGAAGTAGGCGCCATTCTTTAACATCTCTGCCTTTACTTCTGCTGCAATGAGGCTGTCTACCACCATATACTGCTCGGCCGCAGACACGATACCGTAATCAAAGGTACGGCTGGCAATGATATCCTCTACCGCCTGTCTGACATCGGCAGTCCGTTCCACAAAGACCGGTCCGTTTCCAGTACCGCCGTAAATATATGGCTTTCCGCTTTCCGCTGCCTCCCGGCATAACTCCGGGACTCCGGTGTTGACCACCATGGCCGCTGCAGGGTGACGGATCAGTTCCAGGGCTCCTGCCCTTGTCACTGTCTTTAAATACCCGATGGCTCCTTCCGGAAGCCCCCAGGTTTTTCCTGCTTCTATCAGCCGGTCAAGCAGTCTGCCCGTTACCTTCTTTGCCCTTTCATGAGGGGCAATAACGATGGGATTGCCTGACTTAACGGCAATCAGTACGTTGTAGATGGCGGTAGAAACCGGGCTCACTGCCGGCGTCAGGGCGGCAATCACGCCCACAGGAACGCCTACTGCCATGGTCTTTAACTGCGGATCTTCTTCTAAGATGCCGACGCATCTCATATTTTTTAATCGTTCCGGCAGGAAATTGCAGACAAAGGTGTTTTTCACGTACTTGTCCTGGAAACGTCCATATCCGGTTTCTTCCGCGGACATGACCGCCAGCTCCTCCGCCATTTCCTTTGCTGCCGAAGCCAGGGCGCCGGTAATGAGATCAAGCTTTTCCTGGGGGAAGGTAAGCATGGTCTTTCTGGCCTCCCGTGCACCCTCCATTAAAATCCTTGCCTCCTGTATGGAGAGCAGGTCTTTATCTACAAAACTCATTTCCTATTCTCCCTTCATCCGGGATGCCTGCTATTCCTGTTCAGGAGCAGTATTTAAGGCATATCGTCTGATGATTTTTTCAAGATGGGGATGAGGTCTTGGTATGACTACGGAGCTGTAAACTTCTGCTCCCATATCATTTACTGCCTTGATTCCAGCTTCCACAGCCGTCTTGCAGGCTCCCACATCTCCCCGTACCAATACAGAAATATAACCGGAAGCTACATTTTCATAGCCGATGAGTTCCACATCTGCCGCCTTGCACATTGCATCCGCCGCTTCGAGAACAAATACCAGACCAAATGTTTCTATTGAGCCCAGGGCTTCATATCTTTCCATATACTGTTTTCCTTTCTCTATGCGTCAATATCGTGCACTGATACAATGTCGCCGACCTCTTTGATGGGTCTTGGCATCACGTTCTTTGCAGTCACCTTACCGATGGCTGCCGCTGCTTCCGCACCTGCATCGACTGAGGAGCGTACCGCTGCCACATCACCCTTTACCATAATGGTCACCAGGGTGGAACCTACGTTTTCATAGGAAATCAATTCTACATCAGCTGCCTTGAGCATCTTGTCTGCTGCTTCCAGTGCAGGAACCAGTCCAACGGTCTCTACCAGCCCTAAAGCTTCATCTCCGTAATATCTCACCTTCGTAAACCTCCACTTTTTTATTTGCGGTATTTCTTATCCACATATTTGTCAACTGCGCTTCTTCCGTCATCGTTGATTTCGTAGCACATGCGAAGCTCCCCGTTCTGATCCAGGTCGTAGCTGCTTAAGTTGACCATACCGTTTGCTTCCAAAGACATGACATGATCCAAATAACGATCTTTGGTGAACTGGCGCTCTCCGCCGTAAAGGGGCTTTAAAGCCTCCATGATCTGGCCGATATCCGCATTTTTTACTCCGTATAAATAATTTAAAACCGCTGTTCTTGCAGGTAATAACATATCTTTATTCCCCTTTCCTGAATAAATCCAGTGGATTCATGGTTACCAGAATCGCACCAAATACGATTACAAAAGAACCGATTACAATCGTAGGTGTCACTGCCTGTCCCAAAAACAGGATACAGAAGAAAACTCCCCAGAACGCATAGGTTACATTTAAGGACATTCCTACAGCACATCCAACCGTGGAGTTGCTCTTATACCAGCAAAGGAATGACACTGCGGCACTTAAGCCGGATACTGCAAGCCAGATGGCTGGAATTCCTGCAAAAAGTGTTCCGCCCAGAAGTCCCATGCCGCCAACGATTGGCAGGATCACGAATAAATCTACAATACCGGAAATCAGCTGGCGTAAGTTTACCGCCACATCGGTATCAATCATGGCTCCGCCGTAAGTGGCGAATACACCTTCCAAAGCCCAGCAGATGGCTGCGACAAAGGAGAATATAATTCCCAGGGTGAAGTTATCACTGCCTTCCGGCTTTGTCCAGTTGATGATGATGGCACCGGCTACGCATACCAGCATACCCATCATGACTCTCTTGGTAATTTTCTGTTTTAAGAAGATCCATGCAAAAATTGCTCCGAACAAACTGCATAATGCGGAAATCGGAATCGCATAGGCACCTGCCATGGCAAGACCTACCAGATAAGCGCCATTGGCAATGGGGCCGCCAAGAAGGGATCCGATAACGATCATTTTACCAGGGAATGTATTAAGGCTTCTTCCCATCTCACGGATACGGCCGCTTTTTGCATTATAAGCAGTCAGCCAGATTCCTGCGAAAAGATCATTTAAGCCGGAACATACATATGGTCCTGCCAAAAGTCCTGCCGCACTGACAAGAGGTTCATAATATCCGGCCACCAGTACAAGTACGGTATAGATTCCGTATGTCAGTCCGGATAATGCACCGGTTGTCATACCGGTTGTCCTGAATTTTTTGTTTATTACCGCCATTTTTGCATCCGCGGATCCAGATGTCATTCCTTGGTTACTCATTATTTACACTCCTTTTTGTCTTTCGGAAGAATGGTCTCAACCTCAGCGTGAGGACGAGGAATTACATGAACGGAAACCAGCTCTCCAACTCTCTGGGCTGCCGCCGCACCTGCATCGGTCGCTGCCTTCACCGCACCTACATCACCTCTTACCATAATGGTAACAAGTCCGCCGCCGACAAATTCTTTTCCTACCAGAGTAACGTTTGCTGCCTTTACCATTGCATCTGCAGCTTCGATAGAACCGATCAGGCCCTTTGTTTCAATCATTCCTAATGCATCAAATTTCATTGCTTACTTCCTCCTTTTTATTGAGCAATTCAAACGGGTCTACGGATACTAAAACCGCGCCCAGAATGATAATAATGGAACCAATGATTATGGTCGGGGTCAATGGCTGTTTTAAGAACAGGATACAAAACAGCACGCCCCAGAACGCGTAGGTAATATTCAGTGACATTCCCATGGCGCAGCCTATTGTACTGTTGGATTTATACCAGCACAAGTAGGATATTGCGGCGCAAAGTCCGGAAACCAGCAGCCACACAACCGGCGGCAGTGCAAAAAGGGTACCCTTTAAAAGTCCCATGCCTCCCACCAGCGGCAGAATAACAATCAAATCCACAATACCGGATAACAGCTGGCGTATGTTGATTACCACATCGGTATCCAGCATGGCACTTCCGTAAGCTGCAAATACTCCTTCCAGAGCCCAGCCGATGGCTGCAACAAACGCGCAGATGATCCCAAGGGTAAAATTAGTGCTGCCTTCCGGCTTTACCCAGTTAATGACAATCGCTCCAACCACACAGATCATCATACCAATGCCTACTCTCGGAACGATTTTCTGCTTTAAGAAAATCCTTGCAAACAATGCTCCAAAGAGTATGTACATGGCGGAAATCGGTATTGCATAGGCTCCTGCCATGGCAAGTCCCATAAGGTAAGCACCGCTTGCTATGGGTCCGCCCACCAGAGATCCGATCAGAATGATTTTTCCCGGGAACAGGCTTAAGCTTCTTCCGATTTCCCGGATTCTTCCGGTCTTAACGTTATAAGCGGTCAGCCAGAGGCCTGCAAACAAATCATTGAGGCCTGAGGTTACATAGGGAGCAGCAAACAATCCAACTGCTCCGGCAAGAGGCTTGTAATAGCCGGCAATTAAAACGAATGTGGTATATAACCCATACATAAGACCGGATATTAAGCCTGTCGTAATGCCAATTGCTTTAAATTTCTTTCGTGCTTCCGTCATCTAAGTTTTCCTTCCCCATTTGATACTGCACAAAATTCAAGTTAGCCTGTTTCACTGCTTTTTTCTTTACGTTCAGCTGAAAACGTTTAGAAAACACATCACGCCAGTTAATGTTACTAATTTTAAGTAGACGCTTTGTGTTTTTCTATGCATTTAGTATAAATCTTCCCCCTAGGGGAAATGTCAACAGGTTTTTAAACTTTTTTATGCTCCAAATATTGGGAGAAACGGCCACATCCGGGAATAGCAAAAAGGCTCCCCTGGAACAGCACCTCTTGTATACTGTATCCAGGGAAGCCAACCCTTACAACATGCTCCCTTATTCTCTGTATATTGGAACAATTACCTCTGAAACAAACTCCTCCCGGTTTCTGGTGGTCCAGTAATCTACCACATACCGTTCAAAGCTTTCTTTTCCGCACTTATAGCCTTTTTTAGCCGCCCAGTTAAGAATCTTCTCATACTCCTCATCAATGGTTTCATGCTTGCCGATATGATAAACCGATGCAGCCATAAACCCTCCAAAGATCTGCCGGTTCAAGCAGCCCCTGCATGGATGAATGGCTTGCTGCATGATTCTGGTGCGGCTGCACTTGCCAACCATCTTTTCCTCAAACGCATCGAACTTTAAAATTACCGGCCCCGTGATCTCATTTTCAGCTGATTCTAAGTGATTGGTCCATTCTATATTAATGATGGATTCCATGTAATTATAGTCAAAGTCCTGCTCCATACCGCAATAGGTGATGGGCTGTATATATTTTACAGCAACATCATGTACATCATTCTGGAGCACCAGTTTGGCCTCCTGTATCAGCTCATACCAGTCCTTAACTGCAATATAGCTGTTATGGATCTGCTGCTCCTGAAGACATAGCTGGTCAATCTTATTGCGGAAATTCTGTTCCAGGTAATAATAAGTATTTCCTTCCACCAGCCCCTGCATCTCTTCCAGTTTAAAACCCATTTGCTTGTAGTATTTCACCACCGGAACAGTCAGAAGGGACTCTTTGTTATAATACCGGTAGCTGTTTTCCTTGCAGATCATATCAGGGGATATGATCCCGATTTTATCATAAAACCGCAAGGCTTTTGTAGAAATATTACAGATCTTACTAACTTCCCCAATTGAATACAATTTCTTTTCTTCCATAGTAACCCCCATAAGCTTGTGCATTGTCTAAGAGTTAAATATTCGATTACCTTTCATTTATAAGCTTCCTTATGCAGATGAACTTAGTATAATCCTTCCTGTATAGGGGAATGTCAACAACTACTTATGCAATCAATTATACAAATAAAATGGCATCTGCAAACAGTAAATATCTGTTAAAAAAACCACCGGCCTTCCGGTGATCCGGATGACCCGTGGCCTGTTAGCGCATATTTATCTTAATTTCTCAATCATTTCCAGAACTTCTTTCTTGGACTTAACTCCTACGGAAGTGACTGCTGCCTTTCCATCCTTGAAAAGTACAAGTGTAGGAATGCTCATGACCCTAAACTGCCCAGCCAGGTCCGGCTGCTGGTCTACATCCACCTTGCCAACCTTAACGTCCGGGAGATTCTCGTCTGCAATTTCGTCTATTATCGGTGCAAACATCTTACAGGGACCGCACCAGGTCGCCCAGAAATCCACCAGCACAATGCCGCTGTTATTTGCTACTTCCGTTTGGAAATTTTCCTGTGTTAATGTTATCACTGCCATATCATGTTCCTCCTTCTTGACTTGCTTTTTGTGTATTCACGAAAAGCGCCTTTCATTCACTATTCACAACGGTCTTCTTTTTTATAGTTTTATCACAATTGCCTTAAATATCCCCGTTTTTTGGATTATTACCTGCCGGATAACTGTAACTTTGTAAGTTTCAGTATCTTTACTGTTATTATAAAAGTTACAGTTGTATTTGTCAATAGATTTTTTTATTTACTTATATAAGTCAAGACCTAATTCTCCGGCTCTTTTAAGGAACTCATCCTTGACCTTCTGTAAACCGTCCCCGGAGGATTCTGCCTCTGTTTCAGACAGCTTTCCATATTCCAGGGCTTCAGAGGAAATCTTACCGCCTTCATAGCCTCCGCTCAGTTTCAGTCCAAGCCGGAACCCCTCATTTTGATATGTAATATTTAATTCGGGGATCTGAAATGCCCTCTTGCCTTCCTGCCCATTGCCGAAATAGACCTTTGCACTCATATGAAGTTCCCGCTCTTTAAGCATGACACTTCCTGCCAGCTGGATCCCGCCATTGGATTCCATTAAAAGGCTCATATCAGACAGCCCCTCTGCTTTAATCTCCGTTATATGCAGTCCTTTGTCAATGGTAAATAGAATTTCCTGGGTCTCTCCCTGGGTTTTCCGTTCTTCTAACATCTGTCCCCATTGTTTCATATCCTTTCCAGGGCCTTCTTTAAGCAGCGCTCCTATCTTGCTCACATAAGAGTCAAAGATGCCGGAAGGGACCAATGCCTTAATTGTTACGCCATTCTCATCCCTTCCAACAAATTCCACATGGCTCTGGTTCACCATACTGATGGTATCCTTTTTTAAGGTTTCAAGCTGATCTCTTAAGTGGTTTCGCTCATCCGGGACAATGGAGAATCCCAGAACCTTTTTTAATGTATCCTGGCTGGTTTTTATGGTCGTTCCGTTAATCCCTGGCACGGAAATCAAAGCATTTTCCTTATCCGCCAGGTAATGGACTCCGTCTCTTACAGCACCCAGAAAATACACGTCAAGGCTTCCCTGGGCAAAGGTATTTCCCTCATCCCTTTGTTCCTTCCAGTTGATCCCAAACCCTCCCGGAAGGATCAGCACCGAATGACCATTCCATTCCACTTCATCTGCTATCAGCTTTAAGGAATCCTCCTTAGCTCCTTCCTGGTCCCTGCCCCACAGATCCATTAGCCTCCCTCTAGTCTGGAGCGCCGAGCGGGTCAGGTAAAACTTTGCATAATGCACAGGAAGATCGTGCCACATCCAAACACCAAGAATCCCTAAAAGCAGTACCACCCCGCCGGCCCAGGCCAGCCGCCGCCGGATTCCAGACGGCCTCTTTCCTTTTCCCGGCTTACATGATTCCTGTTTGGCTGAGTTTTTCTTCAAAAAATTCATTCAGTTTTAACACCTTCTTCCGTAATACGATTCCAACCAACAGTGATATGGGAATATAGACCAGTACATTTCGTATGTCTTTCCAGTAATCATTTCCATAAATACCTCCCACACACTCCCTCATGGCATTGATGAGGTGGGTAAAGGGAAGCAGAGGGTTTACAACCTGGAAAAACCGGGGAGTTACCTGTATAGGGAACGTGCCGCCGGAGCCTGCCACCTGAATGACCATAAAGACTACCACAATTGCCTTGCCCACGTCTCCAAAGGAAACCGTCATGGAATAAATAATATTGGTGAATATGATACTGGCTACCACGGCTGCCAGCACAAATTTCCCTGGATAAAGGCACTGGATCTTTAGCATATACAGATCTCCCAGAGACACCACCAGCGCCTGGGCGATTCCAAACGTCATAAAGGTAAGATACCGTCCAAAATAGGTCTCATACAGCTTAAGACCTTCCGACCTGTTCTCTTCCACCTTACACTTTACCAGTGCCACCAAAATGAGTCCTCCCACCCAGATGGCCAGAATGGTATAGAACGGAGCCATGGCAGAACCGTAGGTTTCTACAGGATAAATCTTGTTGGTAACCATATCCGCAGGCATCTTCATAAAATCACTGAACTGATCCGGATCATTCTTCATAATATCCATGATCTTATTCAGCTTCTCATTATCCGCCAGCTTATTCACACTGTCGATCATATCATCCACCCGTTCCTGGCTCCTGTTCATCAGGCTGACGGCGCTGTCCAAAGCTTCGATCAGACTCTGGGATGAGGCAGTTACGCTGTCAAGGGTAGTATCGATCTGCCCCACCATGCTCCCAATGCTGTCTAAAGCCCCTGCAGTGGTGCCCAGGGCATCATAGGTCTTATCAAGGCTGTCTTTTAAGGGGATTTCCACCTTACCGGTATAAAAGTTAAGAACGTCTAATATGGAATTAGAAACCCCATCAAGAGAATCTCCAATATCCTTTTCCATATTATCCGGCAGCCTTTTTGTCTGCTTTATCGTCTGCTGTGCAGCCTGCAGCTTCCTGGCCAGATCCTGCTGCTGCTTAACGGTATCCGTAAGCTTCTGCTGAAGAGTTGTTATTTCTTTCAGAGGAATGGGAAGCTTCTGGTTAATTTCCCCTAATACCTTATTTACGCTGTTGCACTGGCTGATGCTTCCTTCAACCAGATTTTCCGTGGCTTTTAATGCATCCAAAGCCCCATCAGCGGAGGTATCCGACAGCTTGCCGATCACCTGAAAGGATTCATACACGGATTCCTCTACCTTGCTGATATGATCCAGGGTATCTTTAATTCCTCCTGTCATTGTATCAGAGAACCCTCTGGACGAATCGATGAGAGTTCTTGCACTTTCAGCCGTTTGTCCGCCTGAATCAATCATTTTGCTCACATCAGGGAGCGTTCCCTTCATGCCGCCATTTAAACTGTTGACGGTGTGGAGGGTGGACTGAAGCATGGTGATGGTGTCCACCAGCTGATCCAAGTCTGTTTTTACATCAGTAAGAGTGGTGATGGCATCGTTCCTGTCTGTTTCCTTGTCAACACTCCAGTTATCTGAATATTTATTTAAGGCCTTCCCAGCTACCTTTGAGGTGGAATTAATAAAGGTTTCATTGATTTGCTGCTGTACGCTCTCCACCCCTTTGCCCGTGATCTTTGTGGCAATGGCATTTTTCTTCTCATTTACATAGTACTCAAGCACCGGCCGTTCAATGTGAGAGGTGAGAACGCTTGATATTTTCTGGCTGAAATCCTCGGGAACGATGACAGCCGCATAATATTTCCCGGATTCCACTCCATCGATTGCCACCTCCTTGTTGACGAACTGCCAGCCTATCTGCTCATTCTTTCTGAGTTCATCCAGGATCATTTCACCAATATTAATGGAAGAATCATCGATATCCGAGTCAAATATATCGTCAATGGAAGCCCCCTTGTCAAGGTTGACAACAGCAACCTTAAGTCCCTTTGTATTGGCATAGGGATCCCAGCTGGCAGCAATATTGAACCATGCGTATAAAGCCGGTATCAACGTAAGCCCCAGCGCAATAATAACGGCTACCGGGTTAAGCGCAATGCGTTTTATATCACCGGTAAAAATTTTAAGTATGTTTTTAACATGTACCATGTGTGCCTCCTTGGTATTTCAACTATGAAATTGCATTTCCGTATTATAATATTTTCCTGCCCTAATTGCAATGCCTGATTCCCATTATCTTATTAAAAGGATTAAAAAAAGGTTACTATATTAAGTGGGCTGCCAGTTGGCATTGTGATATAATTCCTTTGATAGTATAATTATTGTTAAGCGCGGACTTAATGGTGTAAGCTGACCAAAGGCCGGGTTTAGCCCTGTATGGCAGAAAGGAATTGAATCAATGATAAAAGCAGTTATATTTGATATGGATGGAGTCCTGATTGACAGCGAAATCATATATTTAGACCATATATATGAAAAGCTGAGGCTTCTTTACCCTAATATCAGCAGAGAGGCGCTGTTTGCCGTGGTGGGGTCCACCACCAAAAGGACTATGGAAATAATAAGCGGTGTGATCGGAGAGGATGTGGATTCCCCTGCTTTCCAGGAATTGTATGCAGGACTTTGGGCCGATTGCCGCCCGGACTACCCCTCCATCTTAAGAAAGGAAGTCCCGGAGCTTTTAAGGGAGCTTCACCGAAAAGGCTATCTGGTGGCCCTTGCATCTTCTACCAGCAGGGCAGGAATTGAAGATGTGCTTACGAGCTGCGGGCTGAAAGGTGACTTTGACTACGTTGTAAGCGGCGAGGAATTTAAGGAAAGTAAGCCTAATCCGGAAATATATCTCCATACGGCGAACACCCTTAAATGTGAGCCAAAGGAATGCCTGGTAGTGGAGGATTCCACCTACGGGATCATGGCAGGACACGGGGCAGGAATGACCGTTACCTCCGTCATTGATGACAGGTTTAGTTTTGACCGCAGCCTGGCGGCTTACTCCATAAACGGGCTTTGGGAAGTGTTGGACGTTCTGGAAAAGTTGAAAGAAATAGAATAATGGGATTGATTCCTTAACCAAAAGCAGGCTCTCGAAAACGAAAGCCTGCTTAAATTAATTAGAACTATATTTAAGCCTGATTTTGGAACTGGCTCATATACAGTTTTTCATAAAATCCCTTCTTTGCTATTAATTCATCATGGTTTCCCTGTTCAATAATCGTTCCGTTATTCATAACAAGGATTAAATCCGCATTTCGAATGGTTGAAAGGCGGTGCGCAATAACAAAGCTTGTTCTGCCCTTCATGATATTTTTCATAGCTGTCTGAAGCATTAACTCAAGTCTGGTATCAACCGAACTTGTCGCCTCATCAAGGATTAAAATGGCCGGGTCTGCTAAAAACGCCCGCGCGATTGTTAAAAGCTGTTTTTCACCCACTGATACGTTTGAGGATTCTTCATTTAATATCATATTGTAGCCATCTGGCTGTGTTTTGATAAAATGATTTACATTAGCTGTTTTTGCAGCATTTTCAATCTCCTGCCGCGTTGCATCCTCTTTCCCGTATTTGATATTATCAGCAATCGTTCCGTTAAATAGCCAGGTATCCTGCAGCACCATACCAAAGATCGAACGAAGATCATCCCGTTTCATATCCTTAATCTTTACACCGTCAACCTTGATTGCCCCTTCATTTACGTCATAAAAACGCATTAAGAGGTTGATAAGCGTGGTTTTTCCGGCACCGGTGGGACCGACAATTGCTACCATTTGACCGCTTTTCACGTTAATATTTAAATGCTCAATGAGCATTTTATCTTTGCTGTAACCAAAAGATACATCTTCAAAGGTAACATTTCCCTGCAGGTTATCTATTTTTACCGGGTTGGAGGCTTCCGGTACTTCTTCTGTTTCAGAGAGAAATTCAAACACTCTTCCCCCTGCTGCCATGGCAGACTGAATGGAGGCAGATAATTGTGCCACCTGCTCAAGCGGCTCATTTAACTGCCAGATATACCGGATAAATGCCTGAAGCTGTCCAACCGTTATGACTCCTGTAATTGCAAATATTGCACCTAATATGCTAACAGCTACAATCCCTATATAAGTGATGAACGAAATCAACGGCGACATCAGCCCGGATATAAACTGTGCCTTAAATCCGTTTTCACAAAGATTATCATTAATCTCCTTAAACTGTTCTATGGAATCTTCCTGTTTTCCATATAGTTTAATTTCGGTCAGCCCAGTGTACCGTTCCTGAATGTAACCATTTAAGTCTCCAAGTGCAACCTGCTGTTTTTCAAACATGGCGGAAGAACGGTTCATAATAAACTTCATAATAAAAGCACTTCCCGGTATCAGTAATACTGCAACAGCACCCATAACCGGATTAATATAAAACATTAGTACTGTTGCCAAAATAATGGATAAGAAAGCACTCAATATCCTTGACAGACTCTGCTGCAGCGCATTTGACATGGTATCGATATCATTGGAGATGATACTGAGAATATCTCCCACGGTACGTTTATCAAAATAGCTGACCGGCAGCTTTGAAATCTTTTTTTGCACATCATTTCTTAAATCACGCATTGTATTTTGTATGCCATTTGTGAGAAAATATTGGGAACCAAAGTTGCTGAGCACATTACCAATATAAATAGCAAGGAGAATCTTTAAGATTTTAATAATATAGGAAAAGCTGATGGATGCCCCGGGAACTTTATTCGCGATATCTATAATATCATCTTTCAGCCTTGTTGTGATTAGACCTTCCACCATTGGTGCCGCTGACAAGAAGCCTGAGTATCCTATGGTAAGGAGAATCGCCACAACAAAAAATTTTAAGTATGGTTTAATATACGGATATAATTTTCTCATCGTTCCAGCTCCTCCTTTGTTAATTGTGAATCTGCAATTTCATAATACACATTGCATGACTTTAATAATTCTTTATGGGTTCCCATGCCAACCACTTCGCCCTCATTTAGTACGATTATTTTGTCCGAATTCATGATTGTACTAATTCTTTGTGCAACAATGAATACAACGGATTCTTTTGTTTCTTCCTTAAGTGCGGCACGTAAAGTTGCATCTGTCTTATAGTCAAGAGCAGAAAAACTGTCATCAAAAATGTAGATTTCAGGTTTTCTGACCAATGCTCTTGCAATGGAAATTCGCTGTTTTTGACCGCCTGATATATTTTTTGCACCTTCACTTATATATTCCTGCAATTTATCCGGCTTATTCTCAATAAATTCCTTTGCCTGTGCCACTTCAATTGCATGATCTATTTCTTCCGGAGTTGCATTGGGATTGCCGAATTTAAGGTTCTCTTCTATGGTTCCTTTAAATAGAAATGCTTTTTGAGGGATAAAGCCAATTTTTTGACGGAGTGCCTTTAAGTCATAGTTACGTATATCCACACCATCAATTTTAATAGAACCGTCTGTTACATCATAAAATCTTGGAATTAAATTAATTAATGTACTCTTTCCGCTGCCTGTACTTCCAATAAACGCAACGGTTTCTCCTTTGCCCGCAGTAAAGGAAACCTCCTTTATAACGGGAAGCTCCCCATCCGGATACTGAAACGTAACATGATCAAATTCCACGATACCTTTATTTTCAGCCGTGATCCCCTCTAAAGGACTTTCCACCAACGGTTTCTCATCTAATAATTCCTGAATACGGTTTGCAGATACCTGCGCTCTCGGATACATTACAAATACCATGGAAAATAGCATAATAGAGAACATTGCATGGAACTGATACTCTAAGAAAGCAACTAACTGCCCAACCTGTAAGGTACCTTTATCAATCATTACACTTGATATCCAAAACACTGCCATCATTGCAATATGCAATAAGAAGAAAAAGGCCGGCTGTGTAAATGACATGATTTTAAATAACTTCTTGGAATTAGAAGCATAGTATTCATTGGTCTCTGCAAAGCGTTCTGCTTCATATTCACTTTTTCGAAAGGCTCTGATCACACGAACCCCTGTTAAACTTTCTCTTGAAATCCGGTTCAGCCGGTCCATACCCTTTTGCTGCTTCTCGGAAAGCGGATTGGTCACTTTGGCAATGATAATAACACCCGCTACGATAAATGGAAGGCTTCCTCCGATAACCATAGAAAGATTCACACTGGTTTTGATCGTCATAAAAACACTGATAAAAATCATCACAGGCGCCAAAAGTGCCGTTCGAAACAACAAATTGGAGAACAACATTAACTGAAATGCATCATTTGTTGTTCGCGTAATCATTGAAGATACACCAAATTTATTATATTCTGTGTGAGAGAATTTTTGTGACTGAGCAAAAACATCATTTCTGATGTCACGAATCATATAGGTTGAAATTCTTGAAGAAGCGAAAGTTAATAAAATGGTTCCTGCACCTCCAAGGATACAGACAATCAGCATGATTCCTCCCATCTTTTTAATATAATCTATATCGCCTTTGCCTATTCCGTTATCAATCATCCATGCCATAACTGTAGGGATTCCAAGCTGTACTGCTACGAAACTAAAGATTCCTATAGTGTTTAACAGAATTAGTCTGGGATATCTTTTCAGATATCTTAACATTAACTTCATAACTTAACTCCTTTCTCTTTATTAAATAAATGTATAAATAATTTCAGCCCCATTCCTTGACAGGAAAAGGCTGCCCGACTATTATAAACTATAAGGTTATCTTATAGTCAAGAAGAAAAAATCCGATAAAGTACATTATCTTTATTGTTTGATATTTCCTGTTTTTTTAATACTGGCTTAGTTAGGTAACACATAAGTGGGAATGAAATAATCAGGTTTGGGTCTATGCTGCGGCCGCAAACATAAAATTCTTAAGGTGCAGCATAGAACAGAGGTAATTTTATGTCTAAAGATAAAAGTGAATACTTAACAACAGGAGAATTTGCAAAACTCTGTGGAATTCCAAAGCATATTTTATTTCATTACGATCAAATAAAGCTTTTTCAGCCTGAGATCATAAAAGAAAATGGTTACCGCTATTACTCCTTCCGCCAATTCGATACTTTTTCAATTATTTCTGCGTTAAAAAGGCTGGGAATGCCATTAAAAGAAATTAAAAAGTACATGGATGAAAGAAACCCTGAAAAATTAGTTGATTTACTGGAACAAAAATCAAATGAAGTGTCTGAGGAAATTAAAAAGTTAAAGAACACGAAACGGGAGATAGAGTCTCTTAAGGAATTAACAGTAAATGCCTTATCCGTAGAATACAATATCATAGAACCGGCTTATCATAAAAGTATGAAAGCCCTTTGCAGTACCTTAATGGATAATGACAAGGATAATTCTTACTCAAGTTTTCTAACAGAGCTGATCGCATTCCGAAACAATGGTAATGCAAGCATGATCGACTTTCTTGGAGCATCACTTACCATTGATAGTATCCGTGATAAAAGATTCGACAGCTTTTCCTATCTGTATACTAAAACCAATAATTCTGATAAAAAAAATAACACTCTGGTGCGAAAAGAAGGCTGGTATCTCCAGGTCTATTATAAAGGAAGTTATCGTAATATCAGTGAAATGTATACAAAGATTATGCAGTACGCAAAGGACCATCAGATAAAACTTGGGAAAAATGCTTATGAGGAATACCTTATATTTGAGATAGGTACAAAAGACAGAGACGATTATGTTACGTTAATATTGGTTGAAATTGAGGGTAAACCACAATCCTTCTGATGTTTACATGATAGACACGTGCAATCTGCATGACAGCCATTGTCACAACAACGCCAGCAGACGGCCAGAGGTTCTTTATTGATATTCCTGTCCACGCAGGAAACACGCACCTCGTCTGCCTCAGGTAGAATAGCCTTTGGCTGGTGGGAAGGAAACGGAAGCATTGCCTTTCGCTTCCTTTTAGTGTTGAGAGTGGCTTTTTGCAGATATTGTATACAGCTGTCTAAATCTGAGATAGGCAAAAAAATAGCGGAAATCCTTTAAAATTAAGGCTTCCGCTACAAATAAAAAGAGCGCGAGACGGGACTCGAACCCGCGACCCCGACCTTGGCAAGGTCGTACTCCACCAACTGAGCCACTCGCGCATAAAAAAATCAACTTTTATTCATCTGTTGTAACACTGGAATTATATCATAGGTTTTTAAAATATGCAAGAGGTTAATATCACTTTTTTTGTTATTTTGTGCTATATATTTTCATTAATTCCTTTTAATTTCACCTCTTTTGGACAACTGCGCCAGCCCGCTGCCGGCATTGACAGCTTTAAATTCAGCAGCTTTTTTCAGCAAAGAATAATAAAACAGGGCAGATATTGCCTAGAAGTTTATACTCCTTATTGATTACGATTGATGCGTTCCAGCTCATTCTGAATATTTTTGCATATCAGTGATTGCATACTGCTTTTATATCTTAACGGATTGGCTTATAAAAGCCCATGGGTTATGCACTCAGCCAAACAGGACTTACTTGCAGCAATCTGAGGAAGAACTTTAATACACTGCCTTACCGTAACAGGCTTTTCAACTATCACATGCTTTAAAAGCTCATCAATTATTTCGTCAATCCGGTTATCCCTGTCCCATTTGGTATTGGCAGCAATCAGGATGATCCCTCTGGTTCTGACATCTGAGTTCGAGTCTTGAAGCATTTGTGCGAAAGTGTCAAAATACGGGTAAACAGCATCGGAACGGTCACATTCCTCCTCAAGCTGCTTTAAGCATTGATAAGCATACGTATGATCTTGATTCCTTATTTTATTCCCTTTGCCAGTTTGCCGCGATAATCCGCGATCCCGCCTATATCTGTAACGGAATAACCATTGGTCCGAAGATAAATGCAGGCCTGTCTGCTGCGTGCTCCGCTGCGGCAATAAACAAAAACTGGATTGTTTTTGTTAAGCTGAATGGATTCCAACTGCTCCAGAGGTAAATTAACGCTGCCGGGAACATGGCCATCGGCGTATTCCTGTACCGTACGCACATCCAGCAATACGGCACCAGGCGTGTGGTTTGCCTGCTCAACTGCTGAGGCAAAATCCGATCGGTTAGAAAAAAAGTTAAATATACTCATTTAAACATCTCCTTCTTATTTTAAATAATTCTTTTTACGATGCCTTTATTATATCGGTTTTATGGCAATGTCTCAGTGACATTGTTACACAAATAAGAATTATTCCTGATTTAAAAAAAGAAACAAAAGAGCAAGATTTCATCTCCCCAACGCGTCCCGCCTGATTATACTTGAAAATCCTCCGGTCATTCGTGCAAAATTTTAGCGAAGCTAAATTTGTTCCAGTATTATTATGACAGATAAGCATAAATATTTACCACATCATAATTATATTTTTATCATTAATTTTCTGCATAAGCCTTCGCCGCTTCTGTTGCATATCCTTTTCTTCGATAGGTGCTTCCAATAAAATAAGTAATCCCTATTTCATTCAAATCTATCTTTCGTTCTGGGCTATCTAAATATAACATAAAAAATCAGGCTAAAACAGATACAACCTTGCATCTATTTTAGCCTGATAACCTTAAAGCGGGTGATGGGAATCGAACCCACGTATCTAGCTTGGAAGGCTAGTGTTCTACCATTGAACTACACCCGCAGGGAATTTCCGAAGATATTTCAAAGGTGCTTCGAAAAGCACAATGCCCAAAGCCGGAATCGAACCAGCGACACGAGGATTTTCAGTCCTCTGCTCTACCAACTGAGCTATCTGGGCATAATCACCTGCAACATGAACAATTTTACAAGATTTCTCTTCTCTTGTCAAGCTAAGTTTTCTAATTTATGTCAAAAAAACATAATTCTAAGTAAAATTTTCCTCTTTCATCTGCTGCGCCAGATACTCATCTGACGCAGTTTCCAAATCAAAACATACCACATGCCTGCTCAAAACTTATACACCTTGAATATCTCCTGATTTTACACATTGAACCCAATATTTGTTTTCCAAAGCAGTTGTCCATTTTCGAAAATCACTGCAATCCGCCCCGTATCCTTTAACCAGGAAAGATAAGAGCGAACGGTACTGCCAACAAGCACATACTGCTCAAAATTCATCTCCAGACCATAATCATTAAAAAGCTGTTGTAAGACTTTCTCAAAGATAACCGGCTTCTTACAAATTTCAAGTATCCTGTCTGCTATTTCATGAACCTTGTCAATGTTAATCTGAGCCAGGGGGGCGATGTTGTCCGTCACTTCTGCGTGGGCAGGTACAAAAACCTTTGCTTTCAGGGTCTTCACCATTTCCAGGGTTTCAAGGTAAGCAGATACATCATAGAGAAACCCGATTTGATATTTATCCAGGGTCTCTTTGCTTGATAAACAATCTGCCAGATAAACAACATCATCCACATCTCTAAAACCCACCATATCAAAGAAATGGCCGGGAAGCCGAATGGCGCTCAGACCCTTTGGAAGAACATCATCAGTAAGATATTCCGCACTGCTTTCCTGCGCCATCAGAAATTTGTGCCGCAAGTCCTTTGGAGGGAACCCGCCATACAAAAAGGACGGTTCAAGAAGCGTATGATTTGTAAAGTCGCATTCAATACCTGGTGCATAAATTTTGCATCCGGTTTGATTCTGCAAATACTTATTGCCGCCGATATGATCGGCATTGGAATGAGTATTATATATTGCTGTCAGCCGCCAGCCATTGGCATCCAGTATCTGCCTGACTTTTCGCCCTGCATCCTTATCACTTCCACTGTCAATAAGGCATACATCCGTATCGTTAAGCTTAACAATCCCAATTTTTGCCGGACTTTGAACGTAATAACTATTTGTACTAACCTGATTTAACTCATACATTTGTAAAATCTCCTGTCATCAGAAATCCTTTTAATAACAAATTATACCAGACTTCACACCGCAATTTCCACACAATTTTATAAACTTTGTAATGGATCCGGTATTCTAAGAAATGATCTTGTTCATAAAAAAGGAAGAGTCGGTTCTTCCCGGGCAGACCTGCATTTCCGCTGCGTGATCTTATCCTCTTTTTCTACCCTTCCGCATAGCAGGGGGCTATGCACATCATATAAAGTCCTCTTCCTATTCACTGCTTCAACGCTGTCATTGGCATAGCAATACCTGCACCCGGCAAGGCAGGTGTCATAGGTTCCCACCTCAACACTTTCCAGGCATCCGCATTCCATTCTCTGGTTTTTATCCTTTCTCCGGCATACCGGACCGCCTGTTAAATGTTCCGCCATAACGGGATCAATGCAGCTTCCCCGGAAAATTCCAACAGAGCTTAAATCTGCTTTTTCCGCACACGCTTCAATTCTAAGCCCGTAACCTCCTGCAATCACGGCCAGCCTTCCACCAAGCTTCTTCATCCCCTCTTCGTCCAGTTCTTCTACCGGGATTCCCTTCATGTTACGCTCTGTTTTTCCATACTTGTCCAGAAAACTGATCACTACCTTTTCTGTTAAACCGCATAACCCCCTGGCGATTTCCTCAAAAGCCCGCAAATGGTATTCTTCCCTGTACCGGTCGTTAAGGAATATGGGATCATACCGCCAGACCATACGGTCCCTTCCCACCTGTTCTGCCGTATTCCGGAAAATTTCAATCAGACGTCTTTTATCCGGCAGGCCAGGTTCAATATCTTTCCCGTATCCAGTCAATGTGAATTGGATATAAAAAGGAATGCTCCCCAGCTCCCCTATCCGTCCCATCATTGGTTCCGGGTTTTTCGTCCAGAAAACCATAAGTTCCACCTGCTCCGGGGAAAGATCGATCCGGCTGATCTGGCGGCTGTTCATGGGATTCTTTACATATAGATACCCTTCTTTTAACCTGTCAAAAAACCAATCCGGATAAAACTGCGGAATATCAGTCCGCCTGCTGACACTGAGTATCATCTCATCTTACTCCTGTCTCTTCTTAATAAAACCATTATAAGCCACCAATGTGTCCGCTTCAACGGCTTTAAACCATGTTTTTTAAGATCATGGCATCCTTTGGATAAAGTTGGCATAATGGTTCGGCTCCTATCTGGGAATTCTGATAAATGAATTGAAGCATGTTACATCAATGCCTGCAATAATACCCATTTATATTGATATGAGATAAAAAAGAAGAATTTGTGATTGGAGGATCCCCATGAAAAACGAACCTGTATTTTTAACCGACAAAAACCATAACGTCATTCTGGAAGCCATTGCCGGAACTCCCAACGCTGCACTCCCGGACAGCTTGAAACCTTTTGAAATATTAGAGCCTAATACCTCGGATGGAGCCGCAGAAAAGCATGCCCCGGTCATTGAAACAGAAGGAAATCATGTGACCGTAAAGGTAGGCAGCGCGTTCCATCCCATGACTGAGGATCACAACATTGCCTGGGTCTGCCTGCAGACAACGGCAGGCAGCGTTATGAGGGTAAGCTTAAGTCCGGACTGTGAACCGGTGGCCCGCTTTACACTGGAAAACGGCGATTCTCCAAAGGCCGCTTTCGCCTACTGCAATCTTCATGGATTCTGGAAAACAGAGGCATAACAAAAAAAGCCTTCCCAACCGGGATTGGCTTTTTTAATTACTCTCAAACAAGTTGAACTTTGCAACCTCCTGCTTTAACGCCTGTGCCTGTGCCGCCAGTTCTTCACTGGAAGCCGAGCTTTCCTCCGCTGCTGCATTGGACTGGACAACGGCAGATACCTGGGACAGCCCTTTTAAGATCTGCTCCATAGCCTTGGCCTGTTCCAGAGTGGATGATTCAATTTCCTCCATGACCTGTTCCACAAGAATGGATTTATCTGCAATCTCCTTAAGGATTCCTGCGGTCTCATCCGTCTGTCTTTTTCCCTCTGATACCGCCTTTACCGTATTCTCAATCAGTTTGGCAGTCTGTTTTGCCGCATCAGCGGATTTGGCTGACAGGTTCCGCACCTCCCCTGCAACCACCGCAAACCCCTGGCCCCCACTTCCGGCCCGGGCTGCTTCAACGGCTGCGTTTAAAGCCAGTATGTTGGTCTGAAATGCAATGTCCTCAATCATTTTTGTGATGCCGGATATTTTCTCAGAAGACAGGCTTACCTCTTCCATAGCGGAATGAAGGCTCTGCATATGCCGGTTTCCTGCACTGACCCTTGATCCGGATTGCTTTACATAATCGGAAGCCTTCCGTACATGCTCTGAATTCTTTTCTGTCATTTCCGAAACATTAACAATGGAAGCATTTAATACTTCCACCGTTGCCGCCTGCATGGCTGCTCCGGAAGCAAGAGCCTGGGAGGCGCCGGAAACCTGTTCTGCTCCGGAATTGACCTCCTGGGCGGAGGAACGGATGTTTAATATGATATCATTTAAGCGGGAAGCGATCATTTCCATGGAACTTCGTATTCCGTTAAATTCACCTGGATATTCACAATTACTTTGAACCGTAAGGTTGCCACAGGAGACCTGCTGTAAAAATCCGGAAATATCATAGATGATATCCCGGTATTTCCCTGCCATTTCATTGACCTTTTCTCCGATTCCCCCTATTTCGTCGTGACGTTTCATATGCAGTTCAATGCTCAAATCTCCGGCAGATAACTGATCAATGGAATCAACCACCTGCCCGATGGGCTTTGTTATCCGGTCCGTGATCCGAAACATGACAAAAACCGCAAGTATCAGGGAAACAGCTCCCAAAATGACAGCATTTAACATGGAGGTTATAACACCGGACATAAATTCCGATTCCGAAGCGGTCACATTCACCGACCAGCCATTGGTGCCTTTCACAGGAGCATAGGAACCAAATCTGTTATCTCCGTTCCAGTGATAAAATCCAAAGCCGTTTTCCCCAGCCGCCATTGCGGTTTCCAGTTTTGCGATTTCTCCATAAGCGGCTTGATCTTTCTTTGCCGCCTCTGCATCATTTTGCCGGGATAATACCAGAGAAAAATCCTCGTGGGCCACTTTCGTACCTTCCTGATTTAAAATATAGGTACTTCCCGTATCTCCAAGCTTCGTATCCTGGATCATTTCCTGGAAAACAGAATAAGGAAATTCAATCATAATGACCAGATCATCATAAGGGTATGCATATTCAAAGAAAGCGGAATCCTTATGAATCATGGGGTCGGATAAAAAGGGAGTTCCGTTTTTGGCCTGGAGGTATGCATTGTCCTGTTCATAGGATTTTCCATTGACAACAGAGGTCCCGTCAGATGAAATAATATCGATGTTATTAAGTCCGTACTGGGAACATGATATCCGTAAGAATATATTGATGCTGCCCTCTTTTTGCACATTTCCCTTCATATAAAGGGCGATTGATTCGGATATGATGGAATACTCCTCCAGCTTCTGAGTTATTTTTTCAGAAACCAGTTACGAAGTTTCCTTTAAGCTCTTGGCCAAGGATCTCCGGGTCGTATGATAGGTCAGATAAATGGAGCCTATGGACAGTACGAATACAATGCAGATGATACATCCAATGGTGAATGTTACCAGTTCCTTTTTTATTCCCTTGTATTTCCTTTTCATATTATGTTATCCTCCGATATCCATTTTACCCCTCTGTCATTACAATTACAGCGGTCTAATGCGTATATCGGCAAATTTTCAGATAACTATATATATTTTACCAATGTTTTACATTTATTTAGGCTATTTTTTACAAACTGGGCAAACAGTGTCCTGTAAAATGATTTTCGCCTTGTTTTCTCTATTGCGTATCTATGCCTCCCGTTTTTTGTTTAATAATAAATTTTTGCCTGATATCCCTGGCTCTGTCATATGTACCGGATCTAATATGAGGTCCAGTTCTTCTTCACTTATAAGTTTTTCCTGCAGAATTAATGTTCTTACGGATTTGCCGCTATTCATGGCTTTCTTAGCAATATCTGCCGCTTTTTGGTACCCAACATGGGGACAAATCGCTGTGATGATTCCCACACTGTTTTCTACTAAATAACGGCATCTTGTTTCATTAGCCGTAATACCGGATACGCAGTTATCTACAAATGTCTGTACGGCATAGGCAAGAGTGTCAATCGACTGGAACATACAATAAAAAATAATCGGTTCAAATGCATTTAATTCTAATTGTCCGGCTTCTGCGGCCATGGTGATGGTTACATCATTGCCTATAATATTAAAGGCCACCTGATTTACAACTTCGGGAATAACCGGATTTACTTTGCCGGGCATGATTGATGAACCATTTTGCTTAGCAGGAAGGTTGATTTCCTGAAAGCCTGTTCTTGGTCCGGAAGACATCAGGCGAAGATCATTGGCAATTTTAGACAGTGTTACAGCGCAGGCCTTGACTGCACCTGATACGGCAACGAAAGAGTCAAGATTTTGTGTTGCATCGATCAAATCTGAAGCCTGCACCAATTCCATATTTGACACCTTGGCTAAATTAGGCACAATACGTTTCAAATAACTCACATCTGCATTGATACCTGTCCCTATAGCTGTTCCGCCCATATTTAAAGTACACATTTCTTCCATGGCTTTGTCCATGCGGCGGATATCACGCATAATTGCTGTTGAATAGGCTGTAAACTCCTGGCCCAGCCGAATGGGAACTGCATCCTGCATCTGGGTGCGTCCCATCTTTAAGACATGGTCAAATTCGACAGCTTTTTCACAAAATGCTTTATTCAGCCGGAGAAGTTCTTTTTTCAAATTTTTAAGAAGTCTTAATGAAGTCATTTTCCCGGCGCTTGGAATGACATCATTTGTGGACTGGCCGCAGTTTACATGATCATTGGGATTCACAATGGAATAATCGCCTTTTTGTCCGCCCAGAAGTTCAATGGCCCGGTTGGCTATCACTTCATTGGCATTCATATTCAGAGAAGTTCCTGCTCCGCCCTGGATCGGATCAACGATAAAGTCTTTATGGAATTTTCCAGCCAGAATTTCATCACATGCCTGAACAATGGCTTCTGCAGTTTTTTTGTCCAGAAGATTGATCTCAAGATTGGTAATTGCTGCTGCTTTTTTTATGTAAGCAAGGCTGTTAATGATTTCAGGGTGAATGTTGAGACCGGTAATATGAAAGTTTTCTGCCGCACGAAGTGATTGTACGCCATAATACACATTCCCCGGTACACCTTTGACTCCTATGGAATCCTTTTCTATCCGGTAATCTTTGTTATTTTTATTATCCAATGATATATCCTCCATAATTGGCAAAATGCCATTTTGTATTGTATTTATTATAGAATTTATATATAATATAATCAAATACGTATATTTCTATAACAAGTATAACTTTAGAGTTATATAACCAAATGGGAGGTTCATGATGTTTAAGGGAATGGATTATGTATACATGGTGTACAAAGAACAAAGTTTTTCCAACGCAGCAAAAAAATTATTTATCTCTCAGCCTTCCCTAAGCGCTACCATAAAAAGAATAGAAAATAAAATCGGCTATCCGATTTTTGACAGAAGTACAAAGCCTTTGACTCTGACGGAATGTGGAGAAAAATATATTAAGTCTGTGGAGGAAATGCTTTTTATTGAAAGTGACTTTTACAACTTTGTGAATGACTGGGGAGATTTGAAAATTGGAAAGCTGGTCCTGGGAGGAAGCAGCCTTTTTTCTTCATGGGTACTGCCTCCTTTAATTGGCGAATTTACCCGGCGCTTTCCAATGGTTAAGGTGGAGCTGATTGAAGAGAGCACAGCCGCATTGGCATCCTATCTCCAAAATGGCAGAATTGATTTGATGATTGATAATTGTTCTCTGGACAAAGCCATATTTGACAGCCGCATTTACAAAAAAGAACATTTGCTTCTGGCTGTGCCGAAAACCTTTGAAATTAACCGGGAAGCAAAGCAGTACCAGGTTCCGGTAAAACGGATTCTTGATGGTTCCTTTTTGGAAGAAAATATTAGACCGGCACCGCTTAAACTGTTTGAAAAAGAGCCATTTATTATGCTGAAGCCTGAGAACGATACAAGGAAGCGCGCAATAGAAATTCTGCAGGAGTACGACATTGCTCCAGAAATTGTATTTGAACTTGACCAGCAGCTTACTTCTTATAATATAACCTGTTCAGGAATGGGAATATCCTTTATTAGTGACACACTGATCGCACAGGTTCTGTCTCATCCAAATGTTATCTATTATAAGATCGAAAGTAGCATTTGCCAGCGAAACTTATGTTTCTATTGGAAGACCGGCAGACGCTTCACCCGGGCAATGGAGGAGTTTTTGAAAATTACGGGGAACAGATAAGATTGATATACCTGGATTTCTCATTTTTAAACGCCAAAAAACCTTGTGCTCCATATCAGAGTACAAGGTCTCTTTTTCATCATGCCGGCGACCGGAATCGAACCGGTACGGGAGATTAGTCCCGCAGGATTTTAAGTCCTGTGCGTCTGCCTGTTCCGCCACGCCGGCATTCTCATATACCGCATCAGTTCTTAACAACGGTACGGACTGGGTGGAGAAGGATTCGAACCTTCGAAGTCGTCGACAACAGATTTACAGTCTGCCCCCTTTGGCCGCTCGGGAACCCACCCATGCTTTTTATTAAGCAAGCGAGTGTTATTTTATCACAGGGACATTAAAAAATCAAGGTTTTTTATAAAAAAATAAATTTTCTAATTCTGGTCCGCCACAAGCAAAACAGAGCTTGTTCCCGGCATGGAGACAAGCACCTGGCCGTCCATCACCTCATAGGGAACTTTGCCTGCATTGTACCCGTTTTCACAGGTCAGCATGTATCGGGACATGATTTCTCCATCCTTCATTCCCAGCTGCCATACAGGGATACTGATCTGCCGTTCTTCTGCCAGGTTATTGACCGCCACGGCACAAATGCTGTCCTTCCAGAAACGCCCGTAAGAAATGAGATGGTTCCCGGCAAGAAGCTGCTTTAAGGACCCAAACCGCAGTGCCGGTATGCTGTGATGAAGTCCTGTCATATACCGGTGAAACTCGATCAGCTCTAAATCCTCTCTGCCCCAGGGATAGGTTCTCCGGTTATCAGGATCTGTCCAGCCGCAGACACCGGCCTCGTCTCCATAATAAATCGCAGGTGCACCGGGCCAGGTCATCTGGATCATGACCGCCTCTCTGAAAATCCCCTTATGAATGCCCTGGGAAGCTGCTTCCGGCCCCAGAGTGGAAGTCCGTCCCACCCGGCCATTGGTTCTGGTCATAAAGCGGGAATGGTCATGGTTTGACAGTTCATTCATAGCCGTCTGAATGGAGCCTGTCATCATACGGCTCATATGGTAGTTCATGGACTTAAAAAAGCTTTCTCCGTCGCCAAACAGACTTAAGTTGCTTTCATCGCTGTGCTTTTCCATTCCCGTCAAAAACCAGGTTACCGGCTCCATGAAGGCATCATAATTCATGACCGTATCCCACTGGTCCCCCTGGAGCCAGCCAGACGGGTCACCGTAATGCTCTGCCAGTACAATGGCATCCGGATTAGCCTCTTTTACCGCCTTTCGGAAATCTCTCCAGAACTTATGGTTGTATTCGCTGCTGTGGCCTAAATCTGCCGCCACATCAAGACGCCAGCCATCTACGTTGTAGGGCGGGGAAACCCATTTCCGGGCAACTTGCAGGATATACTCATACAAAGTCTGGGAATCCTCATAATTAAGCTTTGGAAGAGTTTCATGCCCCCACCAGCCGTCATAGGAACGGTTATAGGGCCAGGCTCCTTCATCGTGAAATTTAAAAAATGTCCTGTATGGACTGTCCTTTGACACATAGGCTCCGGGCTGGTATTTTTCAGACATCTCATAGATCCGTTCTCCATCCAGCCATTTATTAAACGAGCCGCAATGATTAAATACCCCATCAAGGATGACCCTCATCCCCCGCTTGTGCACCTCTTCCACAAACCGGGCAAAAAATTCATTGCTGGCTTCTAAATTCTCCTTATCCGTAGTCCGGATCATGTATTTTGTGGCAAACCGGTTATCCTTTGCATCGGATGCTACCGGCTGCCCTCCATCCTTTACAATCACGCCATAATGAGGATCAATGTAGTCGTAATCCTGGCAATCATATTTATGATTGGATGGGGAGACAAAAATAGGATTAAAATATATTACATCAACGCCAAGACTTTTTAAATAATCCAGCTTATCCCATACCCCCTGCAGATCGCCGCCGTAAAAATCCCTTACGTCCATCTGGTCAGGATACTTCCCCCAGTCCTGTACATTGGATACCGGACGGCCAATGTATACATACTCTCCGTCCACCACATCGTTGGACTCATCTCCATTGCAGAACCGGTCCACATAAATCTGATACATGACAGCCCCTTTTGCCCAGTCAGGCGTAGAAAAACCGGGGACAATGCGAAAGTAAAACCCTTCCGGATTATCCCCTGAAACCCCCAGCCGGTTATAGTAGCAGACTTCTCCGCCTTTGACTACCTTAAAGCTGTAGCTGATTTTCTCATGCCCTGCCGTCAATCTATGTTTATAATAATCAAATAGCCCGTCAGATTCTGCCTTTTCCATGGCAGTCTCATCCTTTAATCCCTCCTGGATATAACAGACCTGGTCTGCATTACCCTTTGCTGTTCGGAAAAGCAGAATCACATCATCCCCCACACCGGGTTCAGCCGGGAATCGGAAGCTTTCTGTCTCATCAGTAAATAACGCATCTCTATTTAACGCCTCAGCCTGGAAGCACATATGATTTTCATTTCCTTTCTCATTGTCTATACATTCTATTTTATCCGATTAAATCCAAATATACAACCCTGCCTTTTTAACTAACAGGCATAAAAAACGGCCAGCGGGGCAGCTGACCGTTTTTCGGAGAAGGTATTTCGTTTCTTATGGGGTGTAGCAAAAACTATATAATGTATTGGGGGGGTTTACGATTATTACTATACCACGGCTGTGAAAATAAGTGTGCACAAACATCATTTTTTTACTTATATTTTTTTATGCATTTTTCCTTTAGTTCTGCACTAGGCACAAAAAAGCGCAGATTCCGGGGTGAAAACTTAGATATTTTCCCAGACTCTGCGCTTCTATCCTATTTAAGCCTGCAGAGGGTTTTTAACCTTCTGCTGCTGCAGGAAACAAACTTTCAAATTCCTGCTGGCCGATCTTTTCTTTTTCCATGAGCAGCTTACAACAGGCGTGAAGAACCTCTTCATGCTTTAAGATGATGTCTTTCGCCTTTTCATAGCACTCATCAATGATCCGCTTTACTTCGTTATCAATGGTATTGGCTACCTGGTTGCCATAGCTCTTGGCATGAGCCAGATCACGGCCGATAAAGACCTCATTCCCGTCATTATCATAATTTATCATGCCCACTTTATCAGACATTCCGTACTGGGTCACCATAGCCCTTGCTGTGGCCGTGGCCTGCTTGATATCCTGGGAAGCTCCGGTGGTAATATCGCCGAAAATGATCTCCTCTGCGATTCTTCCGCCTAAATCCACCATGATATCCTGAAGCATCTTGCCTTTGGTATTGAACATATGGTCATTCTCCGGCAATGGCATGGTATATCCGGCCGCGCCGATTCCCGTAGGAATGATGGAGATGGTATGCACCGGGCCTTCATCCGGAAGCAGGTGGAATAAGATCGCATGGCCTGCCTCATGATAAGCTGTAATTTTCTTTTCCTTTTCGGTTATAACCTTGCTCTTTTTCTCAGCTCCGATTCCAACCTTTACAAAAGCTCTGTCAACGTCAGCCTGATTGATAAATTTCTTGCTGTTCTTCGCCGCATAAATGGCGGCTTCATTCATAAGGTTCTCCAGATCCGCACCGGTAAATCCCGCTGTTGTCTGGGCGATCCTCTTTAAATCCACATCTTCTCCCAAAGGCTTCTCCTTGGAATGAACCTTAAGGATCTCTTCTCTTCCTTTTACGTCAGGCCTTCCTACTCCTACCTTCCGGTCAAAACGTCCGGGACGCAGGATAGCCGGATCCAGGATATCCACACGGTTTGTAGCCGCCATAACGATGATTCCTTCATTGATCCCGAAGCCATCCATCTCAACCAGAAGCTGGTTTAAGGTCTGCTCCCTCTCGTCATGTCCACCGCCCATACCCGTTCCTCTGCGTCGGGCTACCGCATCAATCTCATCAATGAATATGATACAGGGCGCATGCTTTTTCCCTTCTTCAAACAGGTCTCTTACACGGGAAGCGCCCACACCTACAAACATTTCCACAAAATCGGAACCGGAAATGGAGAAAAACGGCACTCCGGCTTCTCCTGCCACTGCCTTGGCTAAAAGGGTCTTTCCTGTTCCCGGAGGTCCCACAAGGAGGATCCCCTTTGGAATGCGTGCTCCCACGCTGGTATACTTCTGAGGATTCTTTAAGAAATCAACGACTTCTTCCAGCTCCTCTTTTTCCTCTTCAAGCCCTGCCACCTTACTGAAGTTCACCTTATTGGCATCCTTTGCAAGATGAGCCCGGCTTCTTCCAAAATTCATCATTTTGGCATTAGCGCTTCCTGCCCCTGCCCTGGCATTCATCAGCATGAAAAGAAAAACTAAAACTACCGCTGTGAGAATCAATGGAAGCGTAATGGTCAGGAATAAGTTTTCCTTTTGTACTGCATCCACCGTATAGGTGATTCCATTGCGGTCCAAACGGTCCTGAATCTCAATGACATTGGACACATTGGCCTGTTTTGATGAGTTGTCAGTCATGGTCATCTCGATCCTTCCCGTTGGGGGCGGATCGTTCTGCCTGATAGTTGCCGAGGCTATGGTCCCATTATCAATCGCCTGCATCAGCTCCTGGTTGGTAATGATTCCACTCTTTTGGGGCAGCCTACTGGCAAATAAAAGCATGATGACCAGAAGGAGCAGAAAGCCCAAGCCTCTGAATGGTTGCTGTTGTTTCAACATGCTGCCTCCTTATTGCTGTTCTATAACTCCAATATATGGTAAATTCCTGTATATCTGATCGTAGTCAAGACCATATCCAACGATAAACTGATCCGGCACGGTAAAACAGGTATATTTCACCTTGACCTGATCTTTCACCCGGCGCTCCGGTTTATCAAGAAGAGTACACAGCTCAATGCTGTTTGGATTTCTCTGCTTTAACACCTCGATCAGATAGGCCAGAGTATTGCCGGAATCAATAATATCCTCCACGATCAATACATCCTTCCCTTCAATGGGATCATCAAGGTCCTTGGTGATCTTGACGATTCCGCTGGATACCGTTCCGGCACCGTAACTGGATACGGACATGAAATCCATGGTAAGCGGCAGATTGATCCGCTTTGCAAGCTCACAGGTAAAGAAAACGCCTCCTTTTAAGATACAGATCAGATGAAGGGGCTTTCCTTCATAATCCCTGCTGATCTTTTCTGCTATTTCTTTTACTCTTGCCGCTACCTCTTCCTCTGATAACAATATACGTATCTTATCATCCATTATCTTTTCCTCTTTCCTGCCCTGTATTTTCGGCATAGTAGTATGCCCGGAGAGTGTTCCTCCGTTTAACTGCATTTGTATTACTGTATGGGTATCATCTGTTATCTTATAATATTCACTGATCCGGTATCCGATGACCCAGAGGACATGAGAACCATCCGCTACCAGCGGTATTTTTCCCCGTTCCTCTTTCGGAATCTTCTCATCAATCATAAATGCCTTGACTGTTTTTCTGCCGCCTCCGGCCAGTGTCATGTAATCACCGGTTTCCCGATACCTCACAGACAGTGCACATTTGATTTTATCATAATCAAACCATTTCGTATACCCGTTTTTGGGAATTTTCTGGCCTTTTTTGTAAGGAAAGACCTTAAAATCCAGTTCAGGCAGCAAAACAGCCCTTTCCTTATCCACAGGTCCTTCCTGTTTTTTTCTTTTTATCCACAATTCATCATAAATACGCACCCCAATAAGTCCGCAGGGCAGATCCACCTGCCTGCTGTCAGAACCAAAAATAAGCGCTGCCGCGCTTTCCACGTGAGTCATGGTAATATTCTTCATGGATTCATTGACAGACCGGATCATCCTCCGGATCACATAGTTCTTTATAATGTCATCTTCCGCCAAAAGAGTTTTTACATCAATCCCCCGCGCCGTTACTCTTCCTGCGTCATCTGTTTCCAATACTCCCCGGGCCTTTAATATGCCTTCCGCCTGTTTTTCCAGATACGCATCCGCCTGTGCGGCCATTTCTCCCGCATGAAGGATGTTTTCCCCTGCCCGTCTGTTGACTTCTTCCCTGATCTCCGGCAAAATCCGCCTTCGTATGCGGTTCCTTACATAATCCGTCTGGGCATTGGTGGAGTCCTCACAATAAGATATCCCTTTTTCCGCCAGATATGCAAGAATTTCCTCCCTTCCAACAGACAGCAGAGGGCGGACAATTTTGTCACGTACCGGGCGCATTCCTCCAAGCCCCTTTAATCCTGTTCCACGGAACAGATTATAAAGAATGGTCTCAGCCTGATCATCCCTGTGGTGGGCCACCGCTATTTTTGTGCCCGAAAAGTCCAGGAGCTCTTTCTCAAAAATCTGGTAACGCAGATGTCTTCCCGCTTCTTCCACCGACATGCCATGTTCCCTGGCATAAAGGGCTGCATCCACCCGGACGCAGGCAAAAGGCACTCCCACATCTTCTGACAGCTTTCTGGCGTAATCACTGTCCCGGTCCGCCTCTTTCCCTCTTAAACCATGATGGACATGAACTGCCTTTAACTTAAGCCCCAGCTCTTCCCTAAGTTCATTTAAGACTACAAGAAGACAGACCGAATCGGCTCCTCCGGAAAGCGCCACGATGACGCGGTCCCCCGGAGCAAACAGCCGGTTCCGTCTGATATAATCCAATATCGTTCTGTACATTCAGTCACCTTCCTTAGTTGATTTTCTCCCCTCTATATTATAAATATACCCATAAAACATGTCTGTTGCAATTATTATTTTCTTTTCCATATTCCGGCGGCAAGAACCGTCATATCATCTGCCGCCCTTTCGGCAAAGGATCTTGCGAACAAAAGGATCCTGTCAGCCATATCCTGAGGATTCTTTACCGGCATTCCGGAAATGAACTCCGTCAGCATCAGTTCCTTGTCATCTGCAGGAAGGGCATCTAACACGCCGTCGCTTACCATGATGATCCGGTTATCATCCCACAGCTTTTTAGACAGGAGAACCGGCTCCACCGGGTTTATGATGCCCATGGGAACCTCACCGGCTTCCAAAAGCTCCACTCCCTTTTCGCTGAGAATAAAGGTGGCTGCCGCTCCCAGCTTCATTGCCTCCAGTATTCCGGTCTTTAAATCAATACAGCATAAATCCAGGGTGGCCGGATGCTGGGAGATTCCGGTCAAAAGTAAGACCGTATTGACCATTTTAAGGGCTGCTCTGGTGGAAAATCCGGCCTCCAACAGCCTTTGTGTCAGCTCGATGACCTGTCTGCTCTCCTCCTCGGCCACCCTGCCGCTTCCCATACCGTCCGAAAGGCTCATAATAGCCTGTCCAGGCTGGACTTGTCCAAAGGAGTAATTATCTCCGGACACCTCTTCCCCGGTTTTTACCGCCTTTGCCACACCGTAGAGGACCCGGTACTCTCCCTTTTCTACAAACCGTATGGTATCGGCCTGCTTTGTCACCAGGTTCCTGCCGTCAGGGGCCACCGTCCATTCCCCTTCCTCTATGGCATTTTCCAGGATCTCCGCGGCCTCCTTTACCGTTACGCACCGGCCGTTTAAGGTCCTCATGGTCAGAAATGCTTCTCTTTGATGATTTTCGTATTCTAAAATGAGCATCTTTTCAACAATAATATGATTTCGGCGGAATGCCCGCTTTATTTTCATCCTCCCAATCCGGAGTTATGTCAATCGAGTGCTCCACCTGATGAGAGAACTCCTCCAGGATCACGGCAAGTTCCTTAAACTGGACGATAACCGCGTCCCGGCTTTCTAAAAACCGGTTTTTCCAGGCCAGATTCATGGTGGCCCTGCCAAGCCCCCGATTCAGCTGGGCCATGTAATCATCCTTCCTTTTACAGGTTTCCAGAAAAAAACGGGGCATGTCCCCGTAGTCCACACTCCCTTTTTGTTCAAATGCATGAACCAGATATTGCAGATAATATTGATTGTCCTGTTCTTTGCCGGAATACACAATGCATTTGTTGCAGCCTGCACATACCATAGCCGCTGCCGTCTGCAGGGCTGCAATGCCGTCTTCCTTTGTAAGTCCCTGTTCTGCTGACAAGTCATCTGTACAAGCTCTGGCAAGCTCACCTAAAGAGTTTGCCATGTCGTTTAATCTTTTTGCCGTATATACATTCACATCAGCCATATCGTGATGTGCCGCCTTACGTCTGAACACAAAAATCCCTCCTGCCTGTATCATGCTTTAAACCATATTATGAAAACAAGTTCTCATAATCGGATGGATGGTGCAAAAGCAGCACCTTTTTATGAAAAACTAAAATACAGTTTATCATAAACCACATTATATACAGACAGAAGGAAAATATTTGTCAAAATGGCTGACTCTTGATGTAAAATTGTACGACAGCTTTCCCCTTATTTGTCCAAGCTTTTTGGACGTCAGGTGATACCCGCAGGAGGCCTTAATGCCTTTGTGACGGCTTCAGTAAAATCTCGTCAGGATTTACAAGTCCCAGCTTCTGCTTAGCGACTTCTTCGATATATTGTTTGGTCTGGACATAAACCCGGTATTCCTCTAGTTTTTGGGACCGTTCCTCTTCCTTGTCCACCTGAGCCTGAAGATTTTCCAGACGGAGCTCATATTCCCGCTCTTTTTCTTTTAATGTAACTCCCTTAATGGTAACAATCACGGCAAGGCTGAATACGACAAAGGTAATTCCGATAATCGTCATTCGATTGCCCCACCTGTCTTTTCTCTTTCTTCTTGATTTTCCCATTTTGTCCATACAATCACCAATCACCTTTAGCGCTGCTTCCTTTTGGGGTTACAGCCTTTAGCTTTCATTTTAAGGTACTTCCGAAAATGTTTCAAGAGTTTTATAAAATGTTTACTTACTATTCTATCATACAAAAACATTCCAATAAATACTCCAGTAACGGCATATCCTCTTAATCCTCCGTCATTCTGTTCATACAGCAGAGAAAATGTGACCAAGGCAGCATATACCCAGTATATCATGTCCTCTATTCCTATAAACACATAGGAATGGGGAATGAAAATACGGAAAATACGTAACAGGTCATATGTGATCATAAGCCCTGCGCCTGTTAAAAAGCTGTAGAGCAGAAGTTTTACTTCATAAATGATATGAACGCTCATATGACTCCTTCTAGTTCTTATTTAAACAGCCGGGAAATCATGGATTCCCCTGACCTGCGCAGAGCTTCATTGGAGGAATAGGTAAGACTCTCAATATTGCCGTTTAGATCCACTTCCCCCTTTTCAAGAGTCAGGCGGCTGACATGGAGTCCCTTTCCCTTTAAAGTCAAAAGTCCCATATCAGTATCCAGTACCACCTGGTTCTCATCAAAGGACACTACTTCCCGTATTCCTGTCATCATACCGGAACCCCGGTTTTCTATTGTCAGCCTGTGGGGGCGGATATTCACCTTTTCTTCCATACAAAAACCTCCTAATATACCTGTATAAAGTATATTAGGAGGCACGCTCCAATATTACAGAAATTTATCGTACGTATCGAAACTATGAGCTAGAGATAACGGTAAAGCTCTTTTGCTTCATCCTTTTTTACCGTTTCCACTACATCAAGAACCTCAACCTTCACAGAGCTAGTCCCAAAATGGATTTCTATTATGTCGCCTTCCTTAATGTTTAAGGACGCTTTCGCAGGCTTTTCATTTACAAGTACACGGCCTGCATCACAGGCTTCGTTAGCCACGGTTCTTCTCTTGATTAAGCGGGAAACTTTAAGAAACTTATCCAGTCTCATGAATTAAGCATTCACCATATCCTTTAAAGCCTTTCCAGCTTTAAATTTCGGTGTTTTGGAAGCAGGGATGTTCATAACTTCGCCGCTCTTTGGATTTCTTCCTTCTCTTGCCGCTCTTTCAGATACCTCAAATGTACCAAAACCAACTAACTGGATTTTCTCGCCTTTAACCAGTTCTTCAGATATTACATCTGTCAAAGCTTTAACTGCCTTCTCCGCATCCTTTTTGGACAGCTCTGCTTTTTCTGCAACTGCTGCGATTAACTCTGCTTTGTTCATTGATATCTTCCTCCTAGAATGTAGCACCAGGCTACGATTTTTCGCATAACACGATTACTATATCATTTATAGCTGTTTCTCCCGTTTTTGTCAAGGTTTTTCGCACTTTTGAAGGGCTTTCTCCTGCTTTTTTATTGCATCCCAAAGAGCCTGTCCTTCCTGCTGCAAACCGGCCATTTCGCCGCCAAAAACATGGGGGTGTCTGCGTACCATTTTTTCACAGATTCCGTTCACCACATCATCAAAGGAAAAGTCTCCCTTTTCCTTTGCGATCCGGCTGTAAAGCATTATCAGAAACAGGATATCTCCCAGCTCCTCGCAAAGGTTTTCCATATCCTCATGATCAATGGCGTCAAGAACCTCACCGCTCTCCTCTTCCAGGCATTTTTTCAGACTTTCATAGGTCTGCTCCCTGTCCCAGGGACAGCCTTTTTCGGATCGCAGTTTATTTGTAATATTTACTAAATCTTCAAAAGTATACATGATTCCGCCTCCTTTTGCCGTTATTATATCATGAAAAAAATGAACCAGGCACTACTTTACAGCCTTTGGAGAATGCTTTCTTTTTTAATTCTGAAGATTTTCTGACAATTGTTCTTTCCCCCTGTTAAAAAAGAGCCTGTTCTTATATAATAATAGAGATTATTTTAAAGAAGTTATGCTAATGAAAACGGAGGTAACCATGAAAAACTTCAGCATATGGAAAAAAATAGCGGCTTGTGTGCTGTTTTTGAACATTGTATTTACCGCATTTACCACAGAGCTTCTGACACCCAGCGTTTCTGCCGGGGAACTGACTGCGCGGAGCATGGGATTTGGACCGGCACTTAACATTGGGCCGGGAAGCAAGATTTTTAACGGAGGCAGCTTATCCCTGCTTTCAGATTACGACAACCGGCAAATGCTTTCCATGATTTTACAGGACAAGAACGGAACCCTTGTGGTCATTGACGGCGGCTGGGATATTGATGCGGACCACTTGACGGAAGTGCTCCGTTCCAAGGGCGGACACGTATCCGGATGGTTTATTACCCATCCTCATTCAGATCATGTGGGAGCACTTGTTAAGATTTTAGGCAACCCGGACAGCCAGATTACCATTGACAATGTCTATTATTCCCTGGCGGATCAGTCCTGGTATGAAAAAGTTGAGCCTCATCGGGCGGATTTGGTAAACAACCTGCGGTCAGCCCTTGCAACTCTCCCTGCCGAAAGGCTCCACACCGTGCAAAAGGATCAGGATATCCAGCTGGGCCAGATAAAAGCCAGGGTTTTAAATAATCCTTATCTTCTGGATGCCACCTCTGTAAATAACAGCTCCGTTGCTTATAAATTTTTCTTAAACGATGTGAGCATCCTGGTATTAGGTGATATGGGACCGGAAGCCGGACAGCTTCTGGCTGCGGAACGCAGCGCGGAAGATTTAAAAAGCGATATTGTCCAGATGTCCCATCATGGCCAGTACGGCGTCAGCCAGGAAGTATATACAATCATAAAGCCCCAGATCGCCCTGTGGCCCTGTCCGCTCTGGCTGTGGAATAACGACAACGGCGGCGGAACCGGAAGCGGGGACTGGAAAACTCTTGAGACCAGGAAATGGATGGAAGATCTGGGAGTAAAAGTAAATTACTGTATCAAAGACGGAGACCAGATTATTTATTAGTGGCTCCGCTGAAAAAAGAAACGGCATTGGAACACGATAACTCATGTTCCCGCCGTTTCTTTTTTGTGCGGGCAATGAACCGGATTATGGCATACGCGTCCGGTTAATTTCCTCCGGGACCATCCCGTCTTGGCCGTTCCGATTCCGGTAATGGTTCAACATAGAATCCATCTTTATATGGTTCCGTATCAATTTCCGGAATATCGCCATCGCTGTAATCATCTTCCTGGGGTACAAAAACCTTCATATCTGTTCACCTCCTGATTCATGTATGCTGATTGTCAGCCTGATCAGCCTTCCATCTGGCGGCCTAAAAATCCGGCTGCCGTCGTAGCCAGCTTAGTTTCCATATCTCCAAAACGTGCTCTTGGCTCTCTGCTTAATAAGGCTACCGCTCCAATGGCATCGCCCTCACAGATGATGGGAGCCACCACCTGAGCTGTTATTCCTTCCAGGTTTTCTCCTGAAAGCGCGATAAAGCTCTTGTCATCCTTTCCGGCCACAATTACCGTCCGTTCATTGATAATGTTCTCTAATTGCTTGCTGATGGTCTTCTGGAGAAGTTCCTTTTTAGATCCTCCTGCCACTGCAATGATCTGATCTCTGTCGCTGATACATACGGTAAGTCCGGTAGTTTGAGCCATGGCTTCTGCATACTGGGAAGCAAAAGCAGTAAGTTCTACCATCGGAGAATATTTCTTTAAAATGATTTCTCCTTCCCTATCTGTAAATATTTCAAGCGGAGTCCCTTCTCGTAACCGGAGCGTCCTTCTGATCTCTTTCGGTATCACCACACGTCCCAGGTCGTCAATCCTTCTTACAATACCAGTTGCTTTCATAATAAAAATTCCTCCATCTTGTGCGTTTTTATATCACTGATATTATTTTGCTACGAATGCAACAGATTATACTTAAGTCTGCCATTTTTCCCAAAATTTAAAATCAGGGCCGACTTGTTAAAAAAAAGTCGAACCCTGATTTTCTAATTAGACTTAGATTATTACTTGAAGAAGTTGGGGTTTTCCTATCCCAGGTTAGAAATCACCCTGCCTGACGTGGCGAACCACTTCTTTTGAGGATGACAGATATCCCTCATGGGCCATCTTTGCGGCCACGTTATCTGGAACTGGAGTTACAAAATGGTTTTCAAAAGAACCATATTTTTGAATCGTCAATTCATTTGATACTCGCTGTAGAAGATACATACCTAAAACGTCCATAGCTACCACCTTTCTCCGAAACATTAATGGGAACAAAGAAAGCATCTGGGACTAAAGCCCTTCTTCTACTATTAGTATATCACAAATATGACAAAAATCAACTAGATGAACCGTATTTTAAAAGTCAATTTTTACTTTTTTTCATTCTTTTCTGACAATTCCAATATTTGCTTCAATATCACCTCAGCCTGGCTGATCATGGCATCGGTGGTCTGGTTTTTCTTTCTGTCAAGATACATAAACCTTGGTTCTTCTCCCATCTGGAACTTTAAATCTCCACGATACTGGTCGATGATCTTCGGAATTCCTTCCACTTTCAGCCTTGCATTCTTATACATGGTCAGGCGGACCTCCTGGCGGTTAATATTTACCTCGGTCACATAGGCACTGTGGGCCAGAGCCTTTAAGCCGGCAACCTTAAGCAGATTATCAACCGGACCCGGAATATCGCCGAAACGGTCCATCAGTTCATCCTGCATATCCATATATTCTTCTTCGTTCTCAATGCCGGAAATCCGCTTGTAAATATCAAGCTTCTGATATTCATTCTTAATATAGGAAGTGGGAATGTATGCATCGATATCACAGTCCACCACGGTCTCATAGGTTTCCTCTTCTTTCCTCTGTCCCTTAAGCTCTAAAACCGCCTGATTTAAGAGCTTGCAGTAAAGGTCATACCCCACCGCTTCCATGTGTCCGTGCTGTTCCGCTCCAAGAACATTTCCTGCCCCCCGGATTTCCAAATCCCGCATGGCAATCTTGATTCCGGAGCCCAGCTCCGTAAATTCGCGGATGGCCTGAAGGCGTTTTTCCGCCTCTTCCTTTAAGAGCTTATCCCGCTTATACATCAGAAATGCATAGGAGGTCCGGCTGGAACGGCCTACACGCCCGCGAAGCTGGTATAGCTGGGAAAGGCCCATGCGGTCCGCATCCTGGATGATCATGGTGTTGGCATTGGCAATGTCAAGACCTGTTTCAATGATGGTAGTGCAGACCAGGACATCGATTTCTCCATTGACAAAATCAAACATGATCCGTTCCAGCTCATGCTCATGCATCTGCCCATGGGCAAAGGTTACTGCTGCATCGGGGACCAGGGAGGCAATGTGGTTTGCCACCTCGTCAATGTTGCTCACCCGGTTGTATACATAATAAACCTGCCCTCCCCGGGAAAGTTCCCGGTGAATGGCCTCCCGCACCATTTCATCGTTATGCTCCATGACATAAGTCTGGATTGGCATACGGTCTACAGGAGGCTCCTCCAGTACGCTCATGTCACGGATCCCCACCAGACTCATGTGCAGGGTCCTTGGAATGGGAGTGGCTGTTAAGGTCAGCACGTCAACGTTTTCCTTCAGCTGCTTGATTTTTTCTTTATGGGCCACACCGAAGCGCTGTTCCTCATCAATGATAAGAAGGCCCAGATCCTTAAACTGTACATCCTTTGATAAGACCCTGTGGGTCCCGATCACAATGTCCACCAGTCCCCGCTTTAAATCCTCAAGGGTCTTTTTCATCTGGCCGGCCGTCCGGAAACGGGACATTAAATCCACCCGGACAGGAAAATCCTTCATCCTTTGGGCAAAGGTATTATAATGCTGCTGGGCAAGGATGGTGGTGGGAACCAGGTAGACCACCTGCTTTCCGTCCTGTACCGCCTTAAATGCGGCCCTTAAAGCGATTTCCGTCTTTCCGTATCCAACGTCCCCGCAGATCAGACGGTCCATGATCCTTTTACTTTCCATATCTGTCTTGGTCGCCTCTATGGCATCCCACTGATCCTCAGTTTCCTCATAAGGAAACATCTCCTCAAATTCCTTCTGCCAGACCGTATCCACTCCGTACTGGAACCCATGGGTCTGCTGCCTGGCCGCATAGAGCTGCACCAGGTCCTTAGCGATCTCTTTTACCGCGCCCTTAACCCTGGCCTTGGTCCGGTTCCACTGGTCTCCTCCCAGCCGGTTCAGTTTGGGCTTTTTCGCCTCAGCACCGGCATATTTCTGGATTCCGTCAAGCCTTGTGGCAGGAAGATACAAGTTCCCGTTGTCAGCATATTCTACCTTTAAATAATCCTTGATGACTCCATCCTGCTCAATTTTCTCAATGCCCCGGTATATTCCAAGGCCATGTTCCTCATGGACCACGTAATCGCCGATGGAAAGATCGGAAAAGTTTTGGATCTTGGTTCCTTCATAGGAGGTCTTTTTCCGTTTCCGCTTCTTTTTCTCCACCCCAAACATATCGCCTTCCGTGATGACGATAAATTTTATCATGGAATATTCAAAGCCCCGGTGGAGATTTCCAAAGGTGACCAGAATCTCTCCCGGCTTTACCTCCCGGCTTTCTCCTCCGTCATCGGGACAGTAGGCCCGTAAGTCATATTCCCTTAAATCTCCTGCCAGACGGCTGGCCCTGGTCCTGGAAGCGGATAAAAGGATTACCCGGTATCCTTCCTTTTTCCATCTGGTCAGATCCTTTATTAACAGCTCAAAGCCGTTTTGATAAGTATTTACATTCTTAACCTGGAAGCTGTAACGGTTTTTTACCGTAAAACCGGATAGCTTCTGCTCAAGTCCGGTCAAATAAACCGTGGTCTTTGTCTGGGCTCTGGAAAGCATCTCTTTTGCAGAAAAGAGAAGACCGGTCTGTCCCGGAAGGAGGTAGCCGTTTTCTAAACGGTGTATCATGCTCTCCCTGAACTCCATTTCAACGGTCTCCCCTTTTTCCTTAAGCCGTTCCGGCTAATCCAGGAAAAGAACCGAATTTTCCCCATGAAAATACTCCAGAAAAGACACGCTCTCCTGGCAGAAGTAATGGATATACCCGTCCAGCCCATGCTGCCGGAAGCCCTCCTTAAGCCCCTCCGAAAATTCGGAGACAATGGAATGGATCCTGGCGGACTCCTGGATTTTTGACTGAGCCCTTAAATCCTTTTCGTATTTTTTCAATTCCTTTTCAAGAGCTTTGATTCCATCCTGGATCTGCTTCCCTGTCAGGGCCATTTCCGTGGCAGGATAGATCCGTATGCCCTCTAACTGCTCAATGGATCTCTGGCTCTGGATATCAAAGGTTCTGATGGAATCCACTTCATCATCCCACAGCTCAATGCGCACCGGCAGCTCCTCGGTTAAAGGAAACACGTCAATGATCCCGCCCCTGATGGAGAACTGGCCCATGCCGTCCACCTGGCCCATGCGCTCATATCCCAGCTCTGTAAGGCGTGTTTTCCATTTTTCCACGTCAATGGTCTGACCGCCTTCCACGGACAGCACCTGCTCCTTTAAGTACTCCAGAGGGAGAAGGTGGTCCATAAGACCGTCAAAAGTGGTAACCACCCAGCCGGAGGTTTTTTCCATTAAATGACGAAATACTGTCATTCGCTGCTTGGTCAGCAGGTTTCCATGGATGTCCGCGCTGTAAAACAGAAGATCCCTGGCCGGATACAGCCACACATCAGGATCAAAAAAGCGCAGGTCCTCATAGATCTCCCTGGCTCTGGTGTCATCATAAGTGACCACCAGCCTTAAGCTTTCCTGCTTTGCCGATTCATACATCAGATGGACCTTTTGGGAATCCATGCAGCCGCTGGCCATGACAGGACCTGCCCGTTTTAACAGATCACCGGAAAGGTCCTCAAAATCCTTTAATTCCCTTAATGGTTTTTCAAATAGATCACTCATGAAATCTCCTTACTTCTTCCTGTTAAAATGGTTCATCGCCGTTTCCGCACCCTCTGTAACCATCATAATGGCCGCTTCTGCTGCATCCTTGTATGCCTGGTCCATGACAGCTTCCTGTTCCCTGGGGAAACGGCCCAGGACATAGTCTACCAGATCCATTTCCTTCGGCTTTTCACCTACTCCCACCCGGATCCTTAAAAACTCCTGGGTTCCCAGATGGTTTATGATGTTCTTTAAGCCGTTATGGCCTCCGGCACTTCCCTTTGTCCGGATTCTCAGCTGGCCTTCTGCTAAGTTGATGTCATCGCAGATGATGATGATGTGATCCGGCTCCACCTTGTAAAAATCAGCCATGGCCCGGATGCTCTCTCCGCTTAGATTCATATAAGTCTGGGGTTTTGACAAAATGACCTTCTCTGATTCGATCCTTCCTGTTCCACAAAATGCCCTGTGCTTTTTTTCCGTCACCCTGGCTCCCAGTTTGTCCGCCAGAACGTCCACAGCTTCAAACCCTACATTGTGCCTGGTCTTATCATATTCCCTTGAGGGATTTCCTAATCCTGCAATGATATACATGATGCTTCTCCTTACTATTGTCTATATTAATTACGGTTCCGATTCATGACATTTTAGGGATTCTAAACGCCCGAAAAGCGCTAGATTTCCCAAAACCGGGGGGTCTAACGCTGCTTTTTTTATTTTAACAGTTCGGTCTTAAGATGTAAAGGCATACACAGCCTTTTTTATTTTTAAACAGTTGTAATGCCAAATGCTTCCAGTCATAATAAGGATAATTTTATTACAGAAGCAAGGATGGCGTAGGGTTAATAACGGGACGGAGTCTATTATGGAACAATGTATGAACAATTACCGCATGGTTGTATTAAGCTCACTGGAAAAGGTATTTCCTCATGAGGAGCCTGTATTCTCACCGGAATGCTGCCGTTTCATGGCAATGCCCTCAGCCAGAAACCGGGGTTACGGCCTTCAGGTATATA